>DHSO01000051.1 GCA_002410505.1 Cloacimonetes bacterium UBA5284
GGTGTATTGTTCAACGGTCTTTAACTATTAGTCACAATAAAATGAGCCATATTCCACACATGGCCCATATTAAGATCTAGAGATATTATGGTAAATACTGATCTGTGTTTTTCTAGTTTCGCAACAGACTGGTGTCGAAATCTCTCCCAAGATAACTCAGCCAACCCGGATTGGACACTTCCATATCGTCTCCGGATGCATAGATCAGGCGGTAGTTGTTGTTCATCTGGATGTCCATGAAGACATAAACAGCGCGATTTCCGCTGGAGTATTTCCAGATCTGGTATTCTTTACCCACAAAGCGGCTTTGGTCCGAGCTGCTGCCTTTTTCGATGTCTGAAGGCGCTCCGTTGCGGATGAATATTCTTCCCATATCGGTAGTCCAGCCCGGCTTCAGGGATGAGTAGTATTTGTTTGTATGTTCCACCCGCTCATGTACAAGGTCGATGATTCTTTGTTCGCTCATTCCGGTGCTTACTGCCATAGTTTTCCAGAAGTTTGTGATGTGTCTGCGTTTTGCTTCTTCGTTCATCGCATCCCAGTTTGAGGGCAAACTGCTGGCCATGAAATAGCGCATCAAACCATATTCATCTTCGGGATTGGGAAACAGAGATAGCATTACTTCCACCTCTTCGGAGATCACGAAATCGAAGCTTTTTTCTATGGTGCTTTCCCCGGCTTGCAAGCTGATGCTGCCCTCATATATACCTGCTTTTAGATCCGCCAACGGGATTTTCAGGGTAACGGCTTCGGAACTGTTCAGAGTAACGATATCAATGTATTCATCCATTACGAGTTCAGCGTTTTGTTCCAGGCTGAGCACCAGCAGTTGAGACATCCCCAATTCTGCCTCCGGAGTGTACAGTTCAAAATAGATGTGGGCATTCTCGAAGTATTCTCGTTGCAGAATGATGGAGGGCAGGGGTTCAAAGATTTTTCCGTTTCGCCTAAACTTCTGGAGATATTGGCTGCTATCGGCATATACCCGGCTATTCAGTTCCACATCGCTGATGCGGGCATCTCTATCCAGAGCGTCGATATCATAGTTGAAAGTAAAGCTTTTCTTGCTATTCACGTCCACCGCTTTGAAACTGAGATTATAACTTTGTGGTTCCAGCAAAAAGCTCATGCGGTTCAGGTATGCTTTCTGAGTGGAGAGGGCATCGTGTTTGCTGCTGATGCCGATGTTATCGGTCACACTTTGGGTATAGACCACGGAATCTCGGTTTGAGATCTGAACTTCCACATCCACTTCTGCGAAATAGGCATTGTTTTTAGCTACAAAAATCAGGGAACGGTAGGGAATCTGATAATCCAGCAGCAGTGCTGTATCTTTTTCTTCAGAGAGAAAGCGGTTGTAATCCAGATGCATATGGAGTAGTTCCTGAGCTGCGATGCCAAGACAGATTGTCAATAGAATCAAGCTGAGCGAGAGCTTCTTAATAATCGATATACTCATCATCTTTATTCCTCAATGTGTATAGCCCGAACCCACGATTGTCCACAAAGACGAAGCTACGGTTCAGGCGAAAATAATGCCAGGTGATACTGGGCGAGCGTCCGATGGGAAAGGTATCGCTGGCGATCTGATCGGGCTCTCCGAATTTTATGTAAATCCTGCCCCGGTCGGATTTCCAACCTTTCATGCGCTTGTGAATGCTAAATTGCTCATCGGCATGCAAAACGCGTTGATAGAAGTATTCGCGGTTTTCATTGCGTAAAGTGCCGGGACTGGGGTCGTTTGCTTGCCAGAAGCTTTCGATGGCATCCGCGTGTTTATCAGCCGGCACCTTGCGTAAAACTTGCCATTCGTTCTGATTTGCCACATAGCGCAGTTGCTCCAATTGATCTTTCAGCGAATAGCGTTGATGGAATGAAAACCATGGTTTGTACAGTAGGGGTTCCAATTGGTAGCGTATATTCATTTCATCCAGAGAGATTTGCAGGCTGAAGATGCTATCTTTTTCGGTAATGCTTTTCATGTCCAGTTCAAAGGGGCTTTTGGGATTGTCGAAAATATGTTCTTCGCCGTCCAGATCGAGACGCAGATTTGATGCTCCGATTGCGAAGCTATGCTTCAAAGTAAGGCTGTCAAGATCTGTCATGTCCAAATTCTCCGGCAGGTAGGAAAATCCCTCCCGCTGAGCGATCATGTATACCAGGCCCAGTTCCGTGGCTTGACTGCCCACGTTGAATTTGCGGTTATAATTATGTTTATCCCCCAAGCTACGATTTCTCAAGCTCACATTTATCTGGTGAGCACCGTTTCCCAAGGCATAGCTTTTATATACCGGAATTGCGCTTCCCAGCAGCCAATCACGACGGGGAATCCGCAGGCGAAATTCATCCACCGCTACTTGATATCCGCGAGAGTTTTTGATCTGAGTGGATATCTGATATTCGGAGTCATCTGCATCTTTGGCAAAGATAAAGAGATCATAAGGCAAAAGCAGCCAGACATCCACGCCGCTCTCGTAGTTTTCGATCATGATCTCCATGGCATAAGCGGGCAGCCATGCCAATGTCAGAATAATCAGACTAAGCAGAAACTTGCGATACACTGAAAATCTCCAGTTTGAAATCAATCTTTTGTGCATCCAGCCAGGCCAATACACTGTTGTCTGCAAAGACGCTCTGGTTGGTCTGCATAGTATAATACTCCTGATCTTTGGCTTCTACTTCTACAAAAAGTGAGAATTGTCCCGGTTTTTGTTTGACCCAGCTTGCCACTTCTACCAGCGCGCCTTTTTGGATCTGAGCTCGATTGAGCCTCAACCTCAGGTTCCCACTCAGTTTTTGGGGAAGATCGGAAAACAAAATCAATTCCAGGGGCAGCACTCTCAGGATCCCGTCATCATTACCGTTAAAGCTGCTTTTATTGCCCGATACATAATATACTTTTCCCACCTGCAGGCTGGGGAAGAAGCGGTTAAAATCCCGATTAAAGAGAGATACCTCAAATCTACCGTTCAGATCTTCCATTTCCACAAAAGCGATGGGGTTTCCCTTGGAATCCTTTTTGCGACTGATGTTTGAGATGATCCCAACCAATTGCAGATCCCCACTTTTGGCCTTTCCACTTATGGAATTGGCATTGCAGATGTGTTTCAGCAAGCTGCGGTATTCAAAGAGGGGATGACCACTCATATAGAAACCCAACACGGCTTTTTCCTGATCCAGTTGATACAGGTAAGTCCAATCCTCAATGCTGGGCAGCGGGGGAAAATAATCACTGTCTTCATCGTCTTCCGCAATGAGGTCAAAGAGAGTAGTTTGCCCTCTTCTGCGATCGCGTTGATCTCCGCTGGACAGAGCCAAAGCTTGTTCGATTACAGCCCATTTCTGCGCCCGGCTACCCTCAAGTTCGTCCATGGCACCGCTGGCGATCAGGCTTTCCAACACCGTTTTATTCACTGAAGAGCTATCCAGACGAGAGCAGAAATTGAAGATATTGCTGAAAGGACCGTTTTGCATACGTTCTTCTATGATCGCCCGCATCGCTGCATCCCCCAGGTTTTTGATGGCGCGCAAGCCGAACAGCACATCACAATCGTGCACGCTAAATTCGGCGTTGCTGCGATTGATGTTTGGCGGGATAATGTTGATGCCCATGCTTTTGCATACCTCAATCTTGACCGGTACAGCGCTGGGATCATCTTCCAAAGAGAGCAGCGCTGCCATAAATTCTACCGGATAGTGCGCTTTCAGCCACGCCGTTTGATAAGCCACCAGGGCATAACAGGTGGCATGACTCTTGTTGAAGGCATATTCTGCAAAGCGCAGCCAATCTTGCCAGATTTTTTCGATAGTGTTTGCCGGGACTCCATTTTTTGCTGCACCCGCGAGGATTTTCTCTCGGAATTTCATCATCAATTCGGAGTTCTTTTTTCCCATGGCTTTGCGCAGAGTATCCGCCTCGCCACCGGTGAGGCCGCCCAGTTCCCGGGATATCTGCATCACCTGCTCTTGGTAGATCGTAACTCCATAGGTGCCTCTAAGGGCGTTTTCCACCAGGGGATGATCGTAACTAACCTTTTCTTTACCATGTTTACGAGCGATGTAGCTATCGATAAATTGCATGGGTCCTGGTCGATATAGTGCCACCATCGCGATGAGATCTTCAAACATATTGGGCTTTAGTTCGATCAGGTATTTTCGCATACCATCACTTTCAAATTGGAACACACCGTCAGTTTCGCCCTTGCTTAGCATGGAATACACTTTTCTATCGTCCAGGGGAATGCTGTCGATATCGATATTTTCGTCGTGACTCTCCTTCACCAGATCGATGGTTTGCTTGATCAAAGTGAGGGTTTTCAGACCCAAAATGTCCATCTTGAGCATCTTCAGTTCATCCAGCCATTTCCCCTCATACTGAACCAGGATCACCTTTTCCTGATCTTTCTGAATGCTGCAGGCTAGGGGAACATATTCCGTGAGGTCACCGGGCGCGATCACCACTCCGGCGGCATGAATACCGGTTTGCCGCACAAGACCTTCCAAGACGATGGAATGCTTCAAGATGCTCTGATACAAGTCGTTCTGATTGATCAGGTGCACAAAGTCCGGAAATTGCTTTTGGGCGTCTTCCAGACTCTTTACCATACCGGGGATCGTCTTGGTGATGGTATTGGCGTCCGCGGCGGGCACAGATAGCACACGCGCCACATCTTTAATTACGCTTTTCGCGCCCAGAGTGCCAAAAGTGATGATCTGAGTTACGCTTTCCCGATTGAATTTCTGGACGATATAATCGATTACTTTGCCCCGTTTATGCGCGCAAAAGTCGATATCAATATCGGGCATGCTGATCCGGTCCGGATTCAGAAAACGCTCAAAGAGCAAGCCATATTTGATGGGGTCGATTTTGGTGATGTTCAACAGATATGCTATGATGCTACCCGCTGCAGAACCGCGTCCCGGCCCCACCGGAACATCCTGCTTGCGGGCGCTGTCGATGATGTCTTTCACTACCAGGAAGTATCCTTCAAAGCCCATGCGCTTGATCACGCTTAGTTCGTAATCTATCCTTTCGCGCACTTCGTCGCTAAGCAGAGGGTACTTTAGCTTTGCGGCTTCATAGCATAGATGGCGCAGGTATTCACCCATTTCCGGAAATTCCGGTGGTGTTTCCACTTTGGGCAAGAGAAATTTGTCGTAACGCAATTCCAGATCAATCCGCTCAGCTATTTTTAGCGTATTTTCATAGGCTTGCGGCAGCTGAGGAAAGATTTTTTCCATCTCCTGAGGAGATTTAAAATAAAGCTGTGTAGTATTATAACGCATTCTACCGGGGTCGTTCAGCAACTTTCCGGTCTGAATGCAGAGCAGGATATCGTGGGCTTCGTGATCTTCCTGATGTAAATAGTGGCAATCGTTTGTCAATACCAGCGGGATGTCCAGCTCTCCTGCCAGGTCGATTACTTTGGGCATCACCGTCTTTTCCGCGTCCAGATTGTGATTCTGGATCTCTAGGTAATAGCGATCGCCAAAGAGATCTTTATACCACAATGCGGCTTCACGGGCTTCCCGATCCCGATTGTTCAGCAGCAGAGAGGGAATCTCCCCTTTGATACAGGCGGATAGGCAGATGAGTCCTTCGCTGTATTGTTGCAACAGAGACTTGGAAATGCGTGGTTTATAGTAAAAACCTTTGATGTAGGAAATGGAGGAAAGCTTCATCAGGTTCTTGTAGCCCTGATAGTTTTGGGCCAGCAACACCAGGTGGTGGCGTGGATCATTTTTGCTTAGTTCATCTTCCAGTTCTCCGCTGATAATATACGCTTCGATGCCGATTATGGGCTTAATCCCTGCCTTTTTGGCAGTTTTATAAAAGTCTATCACTCCAAACAAATTACCGTGATCCGTGATTGCCACCGCGGGCATACCCATCTCTTTGGCAAGCTTCACCATCCGGTCTACCCGGCAAGCTCCATCCAAAAGACTGTATTGGGTGTGATTATGTAAATGTACAAATGACATGATCTACTCCATCTCGCTCTTAAATTCATTTTCTGAGATGAGGGGATATATGTCAATCGAAATCCTTGGGCAAAATTTACCTGACTGCAGCCACAAATGCTATTGGTCTCAATGCAGTTTGCATTGGAACAGAGCCATTGTCAGACGCTTATCGCTATGCCGGTTACATGGAGTGTATTCCAGATGACAAAATCCATGTCCACCCCATCGCCCATAAAAGTGAAGAGTGCAGGATTGGGGGATAGAAACCTGATTTTACTGATTGGACTGATGAGTTCTTAGTGCTTAGTTCTTAGTGCGTAGTTGGCGACGCTGGCGCGTCCGAAGACGCTCCGGCAAAGCCTTCGCGTTTGGTCTGCTTCTCGCTGTTGAATGCTTCACTGCGTTTCGCCGTTGAATGGCCTGCGGGCTGTTGAAGTCTTAGTGTTATGGGTTATGCGTTGAAGGGCGAATTGTTTGGGGTTAATTTTGCCCCACACCTCGGTTGATCATTTTATATTAATGTGTACACCGTAAAAGAGTGGAGTTAGTCTTCCGGCTGCCCCGGTTTGTTTCCATTCACCTTGCTTAGTTTACACCTTTTCTGGATAATCTTAGGGGTTGCTCGGGTGTATTCGGGCTTGACACAGAAGAGACTCGAATTATTTTGCCACCATCAAAGTAAAGGATTTAAAATGGATTACAAAGATCAGGACCAGGGCTTTGATCCCGAAAGCCCGGATTACGGCAGTTACGAAAGCACAGAATTGGAACGCTTGTTTGAAAGTGCAGAAACCGATAGCGAAATGTATAAAGCCATTATGGATGAATTGACAAATCGCGGTTATGACTTTGCCCCGGCTGATACCGTTTTACAGCTGGATGAATTGGAACCCTTACCAGAGCTGAAGCCACTACGCTACAGCATCTTCGGCACCCGTATCTGGAATATTGTCATGCTCCTAGTCGGTATTCTCGGAGTCACATTCTTCATCAAAGTACAATCTGGGTTTGGCGAAATGGATCCATCTCTGCGCGTGATAGCCTATTCCATGGTAGTAGTGCTACTTAGCTTGAGTTATCTGATCTCCGGCATCAGGCTCCTGGCAAATCACAAGGATCAAAACAATCCTTTGCGCGCAGTCTTCACCGGAGAATACTGGTTTCTGGCGATTCTTTGGTTTGCCTTTGCGGCATACGAAATATACAATACTGCCACCAGTTTTGTGATGTATTGGAATATGCAAATAGGGCTCAATATTTCTCTATATGCCGTGATTCCCTCTCTTACCATGGTTTTATTCAGCTTCCTTCTTGGCATGGCAATGCTGTATCTGGCCATCGAACTTAAGGTAAAGAAAGATAAACCGATAGATACCTTGTAGCAGGAAGCAGCTCTTTTGGAAAAGGGGCGGATACCATTCTATCCGCCCCGAATTTTTGCCTATTTAATCAAGAGCATTTTGTGCTTCGAGCTCATGCCTCCACTTATCACACGCAAGTAGTATACTCCGCTGGAGCAGGCTCTGCCGTGATCATCTTTGGCGTCCCAATCAATTGCATGGATTCTGCCGGTATACACTTCATCTGCCAGGCTACGCACTTTTTGTCCCTTTATGTTATAAATATCCAGCTTCACAGGAGCAGATTTTTCCAATTCAAGCATTATCTTTGTGGATCCTGAGAATGGATTGGGATAGTTATTCAGCTTGGGGACAGAAGTGATCTGCTCATCTTCAACCGCGATATAGCTGAGGTTTGCCAGCGCAGTCCGGCTCTCAAGATACACTTCTTCAGGAGAGTAATAGACTGCGGCAATTTTGATCTCATAATAGGTCGTCGGATTCATTCCGCTCAGATTGTAGCTGCGGCTCTCTGGTGGCAATTCGATGATGTTCCACTGGGTGGCGGGCTGACCATATTCTTTCCACGTCACTTCAAAATGATGGGGGTTGATCATGGAAAACCAGTTCAAAACGAAGGTGTCCGGAGCCTGGTTCTCAATGGTATTCAAGTATGGTATCGCAGTGAGGTCTGCATCGGGATCCACATAGAATGCTGTGTCGATAAAGTCTTCGATTGCCAAAGACTGAGTCTTCAATTCATCTATGGAAGTGCCCACGAAGTAGATTACATAAAACTCAATGGATTCATGAGCTGCCAGTGACAGGCGATTAAGGTAATTGCCCTGGCTATCGGTTGCATCATATTCCGGTGTACCGGGTTGTGCTCCATACATTGTGTTCAACACTCTGGTATCATTGGGCGTAGGTTGCTCATATTCATATACTTCGTCCGATAATGGTCGCAGAGGGGCGAATTTTGACGGATCGGGATTGCTTCCGGTTGCCAACCAGTATTTTTCGTTTGATGTAATCAAGGATGGAAAGTGATCATGCACATCAGTATCATCGGGGCCGCTTCCTACCCTCCAATACCAAGCTTGATTATTTATATATGGTAGATTCGGGATGTATACTTTGGAGGCGATATGGTAGGGAATTTCAAAAGAACCATCTTCGGCATCCCTGCTATACGCAAATTCATAGCCATCTCCTTTCACAAAGCCACTTTTATCGTCTGCAGCAATACCGCTGACCAGGGTTGCCGGCCCAATATCTGCGTCAAAGTAATGGGAAATCGCAAGATCCTCTATACTATCATCTTCATTGCAATTGTATATGCTGTGTTTCTGAACCAGAATGTTGTGATAATTCTGAATCGGCCAGCTGTAGCTTTCCTGGTGTATCGCCAATCCCAAGGGATAATGACTGCTGGCATTGTTACTTGCACCCCAGTCTCTGTCTCCTTCAACGCCAAAAGGGCAATAGTCATAGAAATAGGCGCTTTGAGTGAGAAAGCCGGGGGTTTCAAAGTTTCCATCCTGGGGAATGGAGAAGCAGAAAGTTTCACTGTTGAAGGGATCAAAAGGAATGGGTGCGGGAGTTCCAAAGATGCTTTCCAGGACCCTGTCATTTTCACTGTAATACTGGGCGTTGGGTACGATGGAAGCCAGTTCATTCTCGTTTAAGGGATTATATGCCGGGAGCAATTCGTACAAATCGCTATCCCCATCCGCTCCGGCCGATGTGAGACTGTCAATAACTGCTACCAAACCAGGGTTCCATAAATGATGATCTGCTGTTACATAGTCTGTACTGTTTTGCGGGGGATAATGTAGCCAATATAACTGATTGCCCTGATCGTCCTTGCGGGATTTCTTTCCTGATACCCAGATTGTGCCCCGATATAACAGCGAGTTGTTCTCTAAGTATTTCATATCGGATATGGTTGCATAGTTACTTAAGTTGAACGAAAAAATACCGTTGTGCTGTGGAGCATCGTCGGCCATGCGATTCGGGTGGCTTCCCTGCAGGGACAAGGCCCATGCCGAAAGTGAAACAAACATAAGGATTACACAAATAAAGCGTTTCATTATCTCCTCCCCTGGGCATACTGCCCGGCTCGAAAATCTTCAAATACCATGGCCAGCGCGCTAGATACTGTATCCGAATCCATATATGACAGTGGAAATCCAAAAACCGCAACCGAAGAGTGCCCACTATTGTATCGGTAAGCCACATACTTCGAGCTGAAATAGTCATATTGTTCTTGAGTTGGTGGGAAGTTTTCATAGTCCACAGGCTTGCATCCGCAAGAGTATATCCAATCCAGGTTCAAAGCCGGATCAAAGAGTGTGATAGAGGATAGACCCTCTCTGAATTCGACTATGGGATTGAAAGCAGTATCCAGATTAAGCGGGATATCCACAAATTCTTGAAGACCCTGTGCTTCAATGAAGTACGCATTCAGAATCGGGCTTGCGCCCATGCTCTCCAGCAGATTGATATTGTTTATTCCTAGTTGTTCACTGGCAAAATTAACTGCTTCCATCTCCACATAGCTGCTTATCAAATGGTGTGTGCCGCTTAAAATCAGATTTCCCATATTGTTCAGATAGATGTTCAGCGCGTCCAGATGATCAACAAAATTGGGATTTTGAGTAGGGTTGTCGGCATGTATCAATACGGCCTCGTAGTTCATAAAAGCAACTGCCGAAATCACCTGATCACTGTCCACTGTAAGCACCGGCTCAAAGTTGTTTGGTACTACTGTATCGTAGAAGTTGTCTACGATTCCGTCCGGAGACACGCTAGAATTATGGGTGTCGTCATCCACAATCAGTATTCCGTCACGCGCTTGTGGGCTTATAAGGTGTGCCAGATTGAATTCATATCTGCAAATGTCACTTAACTCACCCTGCAAATCTTCCACCATCACTTCAAACAAGTGACTGCCATCATCCAGATTTTCAAAGATGTGACTTCGGCTCAGTTTGTTCAGATTTATTATCCTCAGCCAGGTGTTTCCATATGGGTCATCACGAAATTCAGGGCCAAAATAACAATCTTGTATTGGAAAAGGGTCACCATCAAAGCGCAACCAGAAGGCAACGATGCGGCTACCGTAATCTATATTATTCTCATTCAGGACAATATTGGCTTCCCAGCCATCCAGAGGATTATTCGTAACATAGTGGCCTTGAAGAATGCCATACTGTCCATTGTATCCCCAGTTGATATGTAGCTTGAAATCCGTAGAATTGATTGCTTCATGGACTCCGTCAACATTCCACAATTGGCGGGGGTAACCATGGCTGTTTGCCGGTAGAGGGGGATTATCATAAGAAGTCCAGGAGCTATAGTGATAGCTGCCCAGTCCTATGGTCGTTTGTGGGTAAACCATGGCCACGGGCCGAAATCCAGCTACAACTCTGAAGATAAAAGATCCCGCGTCCTGCTGCTCTATCCCTGCTCTACTTACCACATAGTATTCAAACTCCGTGTAAGAATTGTCTTCATTTACTATCAGAGCCGGCGCAGAGTATTGGGATAGATGTATTTTTCTGATATCTGGGCATTCAATGGAATTGAACCAATTGCCTTCTGACACCACATTTTGGTTGGAATCGAGTTGATTGATGCGATACATAAAATGGTGAGCATAATTGCCGTCCACAAATATATCGCCGATTTGCTCCAGCAGGATAAACTCAATCCCGCTAGAATAAGTGCCGCCATAATCGGTTGGGCTGGTCAAAGTACTGCCAATGAAGCGATTGCTTTTAAATGCTGAAGACAGTTCCTCGATGTGTGCATCCGGATATTTCACCCGGGTGCTTACGGAACAGACCAGATTTGCTAAACTACCATTAACTGAATCGAAATCGATGGAGATCTGGGCTTTTTCGGTCCAGATGTCTCCTCCGGGCCACAGTATCCACCCGGCATCATCGGTATGAAAACCCGGCAGTACTCCCTCTTGGAGCGTATTGATCCGATAGGCATAAGAGTAGATTTCCGGACTTGGTGATTCCAACGAGATAAATTGTCTGAATCTGAAATTTCCATCATCCAGATCGATTTTCTCTTCCGCAAAAACTAGATTGGGTGTCTCGGTTGTTACCGGGCCTACAGTTCTCCGGCTGTCACAGGAAATGAACAAAAACAACGGGACCAGTAATACCAACAGTCGCTCAAGCTTGCTCATAGTATCTCCTTAATAATTGGAACAATTTGCTTATATTCAAGCATGATATTTTATGTCAAGCACAATATTTATTTTCTCACTTTTCCCGTCGTGAAAACTATAATCGGTAGCGACTAGCCATAAGTGTTGATAAGGGTTCAGCCAAACTATGCGCTATATGGGGATAGCTAATTATATGGAGTCATGCTCGTAATCTGGTTTGAGATGAAGATAAGCGGGCTTTGCCAAAAAAATAAGCAGAGGCGCATTCCCTGGGCGTACAATCATCCGGGTCCCTTCAAAAGGGAACTTAAGAGCAAAATAATGTATCAAGAGCTATTTTGCGGGCAAGGCAAAAAGCCGAAGCGTACAGATCTTTTCAGATAAGGGTTTTTATGCCTTATCAGTGCTGCCCAGCAGACGATAGATCAGGCCTCCGCCAATGGCACCAATGATTGGGAATAGCCAAAACATCCACAATTGCCTCACAAATTTTCCTCCGGCAAAGAAGGCAACGGCAGTGCTGCGAGCCGGGTTCACAGAGGTATTTGTAACCGGGATGCTGATCAGGTGGATCAAAGTTAAGGCCAAACCAATGGCGATCGGAGCAAATCCGGCAGGAGCTTTTTTGTCTGTAGCACCCATGATCACCAGCAAAAACATGCCTGTCATCACCACTTCACAGATGAGACCGGGCAATACCCGATAGTTTTCCGGAGAAGCGCTTCCTACTCCGTTTGCAGCAAAATTCCCGTAAGCGTTAAATCCGGCTTTACCTGTCGCGATCACGTATATCAAAGCGCCCGCGACAAATCCGCCCAAAACTTGGGCTATGATGTAGGGGATAAGATCCCTGGCCGAGAACCTGCCTCCTGCCCATAGTCCCAGCGATACCGCGGGATTCAGGTGGGCTCCGGAAATGTGACCAATGGCGTATGCCATAGTGAGAACAGTGAGACCAAAAGCCAGAGATACTCCGGCACGGCCAATCCATTGACCTGCCAGGATAGCTGATCCACAGCCCCCCAGCACAAGCCAAAAAGTACCGAAGAATTCGGCACCCATGCGTTTCGTGAGATTTGGCATCATAACTCCTTCGTGCATGAGATTGCTACCGATGGTATCATCTACCAATCGGTACTTAAGAAAACTCATATTCACTTTGATAAGTATACTAATAGATTATATCATTATTTGTCAAGTATTTCCTGTTCTTGTTCTCTCCAGCTTTATGAAACCTGATCGATCTTGATTTGGCCTCAATCCATCTTTCTTGGGTGTTTGGCGGTCCCCAGAAGCCGCCATTAGGGCTGTCTCTACAAGACCACTCCCCAGGCCAGCATATACATGATGGCACCAGGCCTTAGCCTCAAGCCGTGAGGGCGCTAAAGAGGAGAGAATCTTTGAGTGACAGTGCAGTGTGAACAGTGGATCAGGGAGTGTGAGGGAGTGTAGTGAGTGAGTGTAGAAAGACCAAATTCCCAATCTCACTGTCAGCTCTGTAGACAGTGTTAATCAAGTGGTCATCAAGCGTTAATCAAGCGTTAATACTTAACGCTTGATTAACGCTTGATAAAGAAGTGATGAACTGCCTGAATAGAGGGCGAAATTGGGTGGTTTTGTGGTTCTGGAGAAGGCCGGGAAGGCCGGGAAGTTGACATAAAGCCGTTTTGGGTATAAAGTAGGGACGCCGTAGCGCCCAATGTGGGTGCGGCTTTCAGCCGCA
>DHSO01000017.1:0-16996 GCA_002410505.1 Cloacimonetes bacterium UBA5284
TACTATTTCATTAAGATCATTTTTCGGCTTTGAGTTCCTTTGGCGTTTTGAGCAGAGTAAAAATACATACCGCTGGATACAGATTTGCCATTATGATCCTTACCATCCCAGGAGAAGCTGTGTTCGCCTTTCTCAAGAGATCCATCAAACAGGGTCTTTACCAATTGTCCTTTCGCATTGTATATCTTCAATTTGATATCTCCGTTTGTGGGCATGGTGAGAGCTATTGAGGTGTGCGGATTGAAAGGATTGGGATAGTTTTGTTTCAGAGTGGGTCTCATCACTGAGGGGGTCACAGGGTCATTCACAGACACCGATTCATTGTTCACTTTCATTGCATACAAGCCCAGAATCTCAGTTTTACCGCTGCTACGGCCATCCGCCCAGATCACGTAAGCGTTATCGTTCAGTTCTACACCAATCGGATCATATTGAGATTTTCCGGCATTGGTCAGCACTGCTCCTTGTGAGTCCAGCACAACATTGCCATCCGCATTGATATAGTTATAATAGATGTCGCTATCTTCGGTGAAGTATTCAACCCAGGCCGTCATCATACCGGCGCCATCGAAGCCCACAAGTGTGGGTTTGGTTTGGGTGGAGTCCTTCTGAACGATAAAGTAGCCCGATTCACTCCAGAGATCGCTTCCATCCCAAAATAGCTTCTTGGCTTTGATGTCGTGCATGCCATTGATGTTTTCACACCAAGTGGTTACAATGCCATTGTGGGACACGGCAGTTTTGGCATATTCCTGCTCGTTTCCGCTGTTTGACAAGAAGATTCCCTCTTCGCCCCAGAGCCTTTCTCCGGCAGGGGAGATAAGCTGAGAGCAATATTGCATTGGTCCAAAACGGTTGTCTCTCCAGGTCACATATACGCCGTTATTGCTGCGACTAGCCGTGGGGGAGAGCTGAACTATGCCATCTGCCATGCTGGTGGTTTGTAAGCCTGCATTCGGCCATCCGGCAAAAGCATCGCCATTTTCGTCCACGCGTTTTGCCCAGATGGTCTGTTCATCTATGGCAGTAATCACTTTATGCCACACATAAACATCATCGATGATGTCTGTAAGTGTGGTTTCGTGCACCCTGGAGCTTCCGGTCAAAATGGAGATTACCTTACCGTTTGGTCCCCACATTTTCTCGCCATTCACCAATCTTTGGCCAAAGACATGATAACTGAAATTGATACCGATGGCCTCCAGTTCGGACCAACCGATGTAGAATGAGTTGTTATAATAGCTGATTCTGGGGTCTTTATGGCTCAAGGGATCAGTCTCTGTAATCCTCATGCCATTGTCGCCCCAAAGTCTGTCTCCGGCAGGTGAGATCAATTGGGCGTATATGGTGGAAGTTCCGGAGCGCTCATCTCTCCAGACGATGGCGATGTGACCGTCTTCGGTAACGGTGGCATGAGCGTCTTTCTGATGCCCTAATCCTTCAAGAGTGATGGGTCTGCCGTTTGTTTCCAAAAGAGTCTGCCCATCCTCGTTAAGGAATTGGAAGAAAAGACGGTAACCTTCGGAAGCGTAACGAGTATCCTGCCAGATAATCACGGTATCATTGTCGCGAGCAAGAATCTGATATTGATTGATCGGAGTATCGCCGCTGAGTCCCCAAAATACTTCCACGCCGTTTTCAGCGAGTTGCAGGTTTCCGGAGGCATCCAACACCTGGTAGTAAATACCGATGCTGCCGTTTCTGGCATCCATCCAGTTGATATATATGTTGTCTCCGGCCACCTTTACCAAACCGCCATTTTGCGTAAAGGGAGCGGTGCAAATGGGCTTGCCACCGGCTGTCCATAGGGCTTCTCCGCTGGCAGAAAGGTGTTGAGCGTAGATATCGTCGTTGGGAGTGTTGCCATTGCGCAGATCATCCCAAACGATGTATACGCCGCCGTTGTTGTCTGCAGCCATACGTTGACCGGACTGGCTGAAATCAGCTGTGGTAATGGCGATAGCGGCCTCACCCCAAAGCTTGGTGCCTGCAGAATTCAGCTTTTGTGCGTATAGCTCAGCGTTTTGAGAATCAAGGCGAAAATCTTCCCACACTATCACAGCTCCGCCGTCTGAAGTGCTTTGAATGCGGGGATTGGATTGAGCCGCGGGAAGCGTGGCAGATTGATCGGAAAACACGATATAGGGTTCAGACCACATTTTTTGCCCCGCGATATTTACTTTCTGACCGTAGATATCGGTATCGGTATTACGTTGATCGGACCAGGTAAAGATAAATTCGCCATTGCCGATGGCTGCCATGCGCACTCCGGTTTGAGGTCCCGGAGCCACAGCAAGTGCCATCTCTTGAGTCCAGGTCATGTTTCCATTGCCATCAAAGTGTTTGGCATAGATATCGGAATCGCTGGCATACGTATGGGTGTATGCCATCATCATACCGCCCTGTCCATCGGGGAGCATCGTGTTTTGAATTTCATCACCGGGACCGTTTGCTACAGGTATTCCGTTTACTGTCCACAGCGGGTCGCCGGTGGCAGAAAGCCTTTGTGCATAAAGATCTTTACTGGTATTGCGGCTGTCCCCCCACACGATGAAGACTCCGCCATTCGAATCGGCTTCCATATTCAGTCCCAATTGTTCGCTGGGAATAGTGCAAACAGGTTTACCACCCGCTTGCCACATCAATTGTCCCTGATTATTGATCTTTTGGGCATATACATTACCATCCAGGTCGTCGGAAAAATCGATCCAGGCTATGATATAATTACCATCTGAGGTGGCTGCAATCACAGGGTCTTCCTGGCGATCTGGTTTCCCGTCTATCAAAACCGGATCATTCCAGATCATATTACCGTTGGCATCCACTTTTTGAGCCCACAAATCGCGTTCTCCATTTTTTGTGTCGCTCCACACATAAATAGCGCCACCATCGTTTGTGGCGGTACCGGTGCGAAACCATTCAATGTTCACGCCCTGGCGAATGGCAATGGCTTCTTCCCACTGCAGCGCTGCAGAAAGCATGGCAAATGAACATAATAGCAACATTATCAGCGTTATCTGTTTCACAAGTATCTCCTTATGTAATACATATCTATTAAATCTATGGACGATTTCTGTCATACACATGACAAATCATTGCATACAATACCAATGCAAGAAGGATTCCAATTGCATGGTTATTCTGCTGTTTAGCGGAGATGTCCGGTTTGATGAGGGCGACAAAAATATTCTATCACATATACCGGGGATAAAAACCGGGTTTAGCCTGTATCGGTTTTTCCGCTGCCGGATTTACGCGAGATCCAGCATATCTTTGCCCAATACCAATACTTTGCATATCTTAAAGATGTCCGGAGCAAAGCACAACTGGCTCAGGCTTTGTTGGGTAATATCAAATCCGGCAGGGGCTTTGTAGAACACCATATCGGCATCCTTGCCGGTATCCAGAGAGCCGATCAGGTCTGCCATTCCAGCTATTTTGGCACTGCCAAGAGTGATGCGATAGAGCATCTCCTCTGCCAGTATCGCGTCTTTTGTCTGCCGATAATTCATCATCTTGGCATGATACAACATGTTCAGAGAAGTGCCCGCGCCTACATCACTACCCAGCCCGAAGGGAATGTCGTGCTCACTGATCCGCCGTAAAGGATACTCCCCGCTTTTCAAGTAGAAATTTGAATCCGGACAGTGGGCGATCGAGCTGCCGCTGCTTTTCAGCAAATCCAATTCTTCATCCGACAGGTGAATGGCATGACCCAATATCGTCCGAGGGCTCAAGATGCCAAAATCATTATACACATGGGTATAGGAATCCTTTCCAAACAGTTCTTTCACCCAGGCGATCTCATCCGGGTTTTCGGAAAGATGGCTCTGGATATATGCTTTGTGTTTTTTGGCAAAACTACCGATTTCCTGCATCAGTTTTGCGCTGCAGGTAGGGGCAAAGCGAGGTGTGAAGATATAGCTCAAGCTTCTATCCTGCCATTTTTCATAGAGATCGATGCTGTGTCTCAGAGCATAATCTGTACTATGCTTCAGCGTGTCAGGAGCGTTCATATCCATCAAAGTCATCCCGATCTTGGCCCGGATACCCATATCAGATGCCACCTCAAAGGCGCATTGAGCGGCTTCAACGAAAGGCGCTGTATAGATTATGGAAAAAGTGGTACCCGCTGCGATCTGAGCCTTATAAAAATCCCGGCTCAGCTTTTCGGTATAATAGGGATTGCGGGATCTCTCTTCTTCGGGAAATACACTCTGTCTCAGCCAGGGTAACAATGCCGGCTGATAGAGGCCGCTGATGCGATATTGGGATAGGTGAACATGAAGATCTATCAGTCCCGGGATGCAGATACAATCGCGTTTATCTTCCCAGGCACCATGGAATTTTCTGAAGGGCAACAGACTCGAGATCTTGCCTTTCTCAAAGCTGATGACAAAGTCGGGCAAAAAGGCGGCAGTTTCCGGAGATACGGGATTGAAAATGTTTGTTCGGATGTTTTTCATGGTTGAGGACTCCATATTTGATAAGCCTGCACTTGGTTTTGGCCGATTCCAAAATGCAATTCGGGGCTGTTTTGACTGCTGCTGCCTTTGGCGGAACTCAATTCTCGGATCAGGCTTTGTGTCTTGCCGGATTTATCCAGATAGCTCAGTATTACTCTGCAGCCATAGGCCGGGCTGTTGGGATGCGGGGCTGTGTTTTCATCGATCTCTACCAAGGCTATCTCGCCATTCTTGTATATGGGTTTGATGTAGATCGCTTTGTTTTTGCCGGCAGTCACATTGCTCAGGATTTTGGTGCCGTTTCCACTGCCGATTACCAGATCGGTCAAACCGTCACGATTCAGATCGGCCGTTACGCAAGACCAGCCATTATACACTCTGCTACCGCTCAGATAGGTGATATCTGTGAAGGTGCCGTCTTGATTGTTGTGATACAGATAGCTGCGGTCATGTTCGTAAACGGAAGTGATATAAATATCCAGAAAACCGTCATTATCGGCATCAAAAAACAGGGGCTCGGCATGCAATTCATCATACTTAATGCCACTTTCCGCAGTGACATCGGTAAATATCCAATAGTATAGAGTATCTGCCCCGATCACTCTGGAACCAAGCCCATCGTTGCGATACAGCATGCTTTTGTCCGAGATATCGATGAATCTGGGATGTGCCAGGTTTGCCACGATCAGATCCAGATCGCCGTCGTTATCAAAATCTCCCCAATCAGCACCGATACTGTGTCCATAATAGCCGTCTTTGTAGCTACCGGCTACGCCGTAAAGAGATGCCACATCTACAAATAAGCTGTCAGCTTGTTTGAAGAGGAAGTTGCGGTTCAGACGGTAATTTGTCACCAAAATCTCTTGTTTACCGTCGTTGTCAAAATCCGCCGGTGCTACGCCTCTGCCTGCCAGACCGGGATTATCTGTGTATGACGGTAGAAGGAATCCGGAGCTGATGCTGCGATCTTCAAAAAAACCGCTGTCATTGTGGTAAAAGGCATCAGGGAAACCGCTTCGATTTTGCCAAATCTCATAATTTGCCATATACAGCGATGGGTATCCTTTGCCATCAATATCCACAAAGGCCACACCTTCAGTGGGCATTTTGTCGTCGATGTCCCCGGCTTTGGCATTTACTTTCACAAAGCTTGCATCGGGATTCTGTTTCATCAAAGCGTCGCCTTTGCCCTCACTATTGTGGGAGATGCTTACAAAGTCCAAGGCTCCATCGCGGTTAAAATCTGCCCAAATGCCACCGCTACTGGATAGATTCTGAGCCAAAAAGCTGTCCTGATGAGCCTCAAAATTGAAATCACCCAAGTTTCTATAGATGTATTTTCCGTCCAAAAGAATATCCACCAGACCGTCGTTGTCATAATCCGCCAAAGCGGCTCTGGTGTAGCGTTTACCTTCCATGGCATGGCTGTCTTCAAAGACTATGCCACGATAATCGAAAAGATCGCGCAGATAGCTGATGGGATCGCTGTTTATCTTACGGTGTTCCAATATCCCGGCGATAGCTTTGTGGGCTTGTTCATCGTAGCTCTTGCGGGGAGCGCCCTGAATGAGGCATTCTCCATATTCTTCAATCGCTTTCTTCTGGTATTTGGCGCCGGCAAAAAGCCCCAGGTATCTGCCATGCCAAAAGTGCAACTCAGCCAATTCTCCCCGGTCGTTATCGTTAAATGCTATATGCTCAAAGAAATCGAGCTCCCTGCCTTGCAGTTTTGAGGGCTTGCGAAAGATTCCCAAGATCTCGTCTTCATCACCGTAAAGGTTCCGAAATGCTATCTGTGTATAGTAGTTTGCTTTGGCCATTTGCAATTTTACTCTGTTAGCCCATTCACCGGTGTCAAATTCGTCAAAGAGCACACTCGCCTTTTCACTGTTCAGAGCGTAGCGCAGGCATTGTGCGGCATACAGCAAAAGCTCGTCATTGCTCCTGATATCCTTTAGCGCCCGGCGAAGCGAAGGCCCCAGAATATAGAGGCTGCTGATGTAAGCGTGAGCGGCAGAACGGAAGCGGTTGTCCTCCATACATTTCAACAATGCCTCATAATCTTTCAACTGGGCCAGATGGTAGAGTTCGTAATAATATGCTGCTTGATGCCAGATGGAATTTGGATAGCTTTCTTTGAAAGAATCTATCAGCTCCAGAGCGTCGTAACTGCTTACCTGCGTGGATATCTCATCCATCACGCTTTTCGCGCTGGCTTCAATGATGCCGTTGTACTCCGGCAAGCTCTGTATCTCAGAGAGGATGTCCTCATCCTTACTTGGAACGGTATAATGTGCGAAGACTAGCGAATCAGCTTGATTTTTGAAGCTGTTTTGCAGGATATGGGTACGGATACGGATGTCGCTACTGTCGGGATCCGCGCTTTGCAATAGCAGCCATTGCAGCGCGTCTTCCAGGGAGGCAAAATCCCGTGCCAGCAAGTAGTGCATATCCGAGGCAAGGGCAAGGTTTTTTGTGCGCTGAGCGTATTCCAGCAGGCTCTGACGGTCTTCTCTGGCCGCGGCGTGTTTCAATTTCAAAAAGTCATCTTCATATTTACGGATCATTTCAAATTGTTCTTTATCCAATAAAAAACGCAGATCATCGCCGTCCGGCTGTGCCCACAGAGGGATACATAGCAGCATAATACCGATCATGCATATTAAACTATTGTTTTTCATATTGCTTATCCAAAGCTTCTATCAGATTATCGATGTCTTCAGCGTCAAAGTGATAGCTCTTGTTACAATAATTACACAAGGGTGCTATGCCTTCACGCATGCTCATCAGCTCGTTTTTTCCCAATAACAGCAAGGCGCGGGCAAAACGTTCCCGGCTGCAGTCGCAATGGTATCTCAGGGTAGTTTCCTTCACTATCTTCCAGCTAAGATCTTTCAAGATAAAGCGTTCCAGAATGTCTTCAATCGATAGGCCCATATCCATCAGATCCGAAACATTCGGTGTATTTTGCAGATTTGAGCTGATAATCTCTGCCAGAGCGGGGTCGGCATTTGGCATTTGCTGGATCAACACGCCACCGGCAGAGCGGATAGCGGCATTGGGATCCATCAACACACCCAGATTCACCGCTGTAGCGGTCTGCTCGCTTTGCTCATAGTATGCAGCCACATCCGAGGCAATCTCGCCATCTATCAGTTTAATCTGCCCCGTATAAGGTGATTTCATGCCAATCTGTCGGATAACACTCAAGGTTCCCGGTAGCAAGTGTTTGCCCACTTGCAGATTCGCACTCGGCTCTTCCATCCACAGCTGAGGTTCAAACGCATATGCTTTGATGTCTCCTGCCATATCCGCAATAGCAATAGCCCCTCGCAGAGGGCCCTCGGCGTCTATGCGTAGGGATATCTCGGAATTCGGAGCTTTCAATTCCCCGCTCATCAGAGCCACAGCGCTGATCAAGCGTCCCATCAATATCGTGGGCAGGGGATACAGATCGTGCAGATCCCGCGCGCGTTGGACTATCGCGCTTGTGTCTGCGGCAAAGAGGCGAAACTGGTCCGCGGCGATGCTGCCCCTCAGTAGGCGACCGGCTGCTTTACTCATCTTCCATCCGGATAATTTTCAATTCGGTACCCGGGTAGTAAGTACTCAATATCTGAGTGTATTCCTCGCCCAGACGTGCTTTGCGCAAGGCGCCCACCTGGCACATACCGACGCCGTGACCGGAACCCCTACCTTTGAGACTGATGCTGCTCCCGGGATAGTAGATAGCCTTTCCCGCGGCTGATTTGAATACGAACATCGAAGAGGGTAACATGCCAAAGCTTTGCCGGATTTTGTATTCTCCTTCCAGGATGGTCTGGCGATCTCCGCTGATGCGCAGTTTCAGGATTCTGCCGGAGCGGCCTCGCTCCAATACCTCGATACTCCTGATGCTGCTCAGTCCGATGTTTTCGGCAAGCTTGGCGCGACTGATACTACGCTCCCACATCATGGTGGATTTTTCCCAGGAACTCATCCCGGAGCTATCGACTTTACTGTTTATCCACTTATTGACATCCTCTTCGCTACTCAGATCATAATTTTCTGCTGCATTCAGGCAGGTGGAGCCGCCCAGATGCGGGATATAGGCTCCGTTCCAGATGGCCTGAGATGTATCTGTCTTGCCGCCGCAACTGCTGTGATAGGTGGCATCTGCCACTCTGTCTTCGGTCACGATTACTTCTCCCGCGCTTTGCATTACCGCTTCTTCGATGAGTTCAGTGCGCAGATGCTTAGCTTTGTAGACCTGGCAATGAGTACTGCTGCAAAGATCGTAGCCATCTTTGCTGTGACGGTTGTAGAGCAAGAGGCTCACAGCATGGGTTCGTGCCGCCACGGCCTGTGCCTTCAAAGCTTCCAGCGGGCTGTTGTTGCCTATTTCATTCGGGATCACCCCGGCAATGTATTCTTCCAAAGGCAGGATCTGGTTCAATACCAGCTTGCCACCTCGGACCTTCAATACAAATTCTCCTTCATAAGGCAGACCGTTCAACCATAAAGATCCCTTGGAATATATGCTTAGCGGACTCTCAAAGTAGGATTCTTTGCCGTCCTTGCCTACAATCCGCACTGTGGAATTTACTATCGGGATAGATTGAATACGGCTGTAGGGATAGTTTATTGATGAGGCATAAGATTGCGCGGCTTGCAGATCACTAAAGCTATCCGGCAGGAAAAACCAATATTCATGCTTGATCTTTAGTTGATCGTTTTCCCAAGAAAAAGAGCTGTTGGTTACCGCTTGTGAATCGCTCTGTTCATGGGCAGATTCCACCCGTTCGATGATTCCATATCTGTTTTCGACTTCGGTGGACACCACGTCGATGGCGATATTGCCGCTATAAACCTGTTCAAATAGTTGATCCTTATCGCTTAGTTCCAAGCCTTCGCCCTCTAAACTCAAGTGCTGTGAAGTGGCCAGGTTGATCTCCAGATACAGCATACCATCCCGGATTTCCGCCGCGAAAAGCAGGGAAAGGCTGAACAGCAGGAGGGCGGAAAGCTTTCGCATTATTGCACCGGGGAGCCGGGAGAGCCTCCATCCGGCAAGACCACATGCAGGCCCAGTTCGTCGTGGGCGGCCAGGATCATGCCGTTGGATACTATGCCCCTTATCTTGCGGGCTTGCAGATTCACCAGCATTACCACGGTTTTTCCGATGATGTCCTCGGCTTTATAGCTCTGCGCGATGCCGGCAACCAATTCCCGGGTTTCAAAGCCCAAATCTACTTTCAGATGTAATAGCTTGTCCGTCTTTGGTACAGGCGTTGCCTCAAGCACTTTTGCCAAACGCAGATCCATAGCACTGAAATCTTCGTAAGTGATATCCGGCTTCACCGGCAGATAATCGGTTTTATCTGTCTCTTTTGCCATATTGTGCAGTCTGGCCAGTTCCATCTCGATGGCGGCATCTTCGATCTTGCAAAAAAGCGGCGAGACATTGTTCACTGTGATCTGCGTGCTTGTAAAAGCGTCTTCCCAGCTGTGAACGGGGGCTAAACTCATCATCGCGCGCAGTTTTTGCATGTGCTTGGGCATAATGGGGTAGAAGGCTATACTGATTTTGTTTAGTAGCGATGCGCACACCCACAGGGTCTCTTGCACATGCTTGCGATCTGCTTTGATGGCATGCCAGGGTTTGCGCTCGTCAAAGAAACGATTGCCCAGGCGCGCCAAATCCATGATGGCACGGGTGTTGCGCTTTACTTGATAGTCGCGATAGGAAGCACTGATCTCTTCCAGGCTTTTATCTGCTTCGTCCAGGATTGCTTTGCATTCTTCATCGCAATCCACCGCGGATATCTGCCCCTCAAAATGCTTGTTTGCAAAGGCAAAAACCCGGTTCGCAAGGTTTCCCAATACATTGTTCAATTCGCCATTGATCTTGAGCTGAAAATCCTTGAAACTGAAATCTGCATCCTGCCGCTCAGGTGCGTTTGTCGCCAGATAGTAGCGCAGGTATTCGCCGTCAAAGCGTTTTGTGAATTCATCCACCCAGATCGCCCAATTGCGCGAAGTCGAGATCTTTTCCCCTTCCAGATTCATGAATTCATTGGCGGGGATATCGTGAGGGAGGCAGTATTTGATGTCTTGACCCATCAGCATTGCCGGCCAGATGAGCGCATGGAAGATGATGTTGTCTTTGCCGATAAAGTGAATCAACTTTGTGTCCGGGTCCAGCCAATAGTCTTTCCAGCGTTCGGGTTGGCCTATGCGTTTGGCCCATTCCACGGTGGAAGATACATAGCCGATGGGAGCGTCAAACCACACATACAGTACTTTATCTTCCGCTTCTGGAAGCGGCACCGGTACGCCCCAACTAAGGTCTCTGGTAATCGAGCGTTCGATCAATCCCTGTTCCAAAAGGTTCAGCATAAAGTTGCGCACGTTTTCTTTCCAATAGCTTTTATGCGATATCCATTCTTTCAGCTGATCGGTAAAGCGTGCCAGATGCAGGAACCAATGTTTGGTTTCCCGGATCACCGGTTCGTTTCCGCAGATCTTACAACGCGGATTTTTCAGCGATGTCGTCTCGTAGGTCTGTCCACATTTGTCGCATTGATCGCCGCGGGCACCTTCACTGCCACATTTGGGGCAGATGCCTTCCACATAGCGATCGGGCAGATAGCGTTTATCGTGTTCACAATAGAATTGCAGAGTTGTTTTGGGCTGGATATGCCCTTTGTTATACAGAGAGCTGAAAAATTGACGGGATAGCTGATAATGCTCTTCCCGCGCGGTACCGGAAAAGTTGTCAAATTCTATGCCGATACCATCGAAGGCTTCTTTGATGCTATCGTGATATCGTTTTACGATCTCGATGGCTTGCACTCCTTCCTTGTCTGCCGAGATCGAAATCGGAGTGCCGTGTTCATCGGTTCCGCAGATGTAGATAACGTCTTCATTTTGCAGACGCAAATAGCGGACAAAGATATCCGCAGGGAGGTATGCTCCCGCTACGTGTCCCACATGAAGCTTGCCGTTGGCATAGGGCAGAGCGCTGGTAACAATATATTTCATCCATTTACTCCAAAGAATTCCTGATGCAAAAGGGCTATAGTCTTTGCCACTTGCGGCGCTGGCAACATCAATTCCAAAGTCCGGCAACTGTGTGAGATGCGCTGCAGATGCGAATTGGCACACAGCCTCAGCACTTTTGCCATAAAGGCAGGATCTGCAGCCAGACCCAGGCCCACCAGGTTCACAAAGCCGATATCGCGGCTTTTTTCCGGGGTCGGGATTCCGGATTCCTGAAGCATATAGTCCAGCTCAGACTCGTATTTCTCTTCGATATACAGTTCCAAAGCAGCCTCATAGAGGTTGATCTTATAGATTTCATAATGCCATTTTTCCAATAGCTGCAAAACGCCGGTATCCGGTGCCAGACGATAGCGTAAGATGTTATCCTTGTGCGCGATTGCATTTACTTTGCGTTCTTCCATGTGTGGGTCCTTTGGGCTTTCTTCTTGTTTGATCAGGGTTCCCGGTTCAAAAGTGAAGGAGGATTTTACCTCCACGGCTACTTTGTAGCGATAGGCAAATTCGACCGCGCGGGGGTGCAATACCTTGGAGCCGTTATAACTGAGCGCCAGCATATCCAGATAGCCGATTTCACCGATGAATTGAGCTTGAGGCACTATTCTGGGATCTGCGCTGTAAACACCCGCCACATCGGTATATATCTCACATTTGCTCGCGCCCAGATAACAGGCCAGGGCCACCGCTGAAGTGTCCGAACCGCCTCTGCCCAATGTAGTTATCTCTTTGGATGTACTCACTCCTTGAAAGCCGGCTACTATCACTACTTTCTCTTTCGCCAGTTCCTCGTGTATGCGAAAGGCGTTTACCCTCAAAATCCTGGCATTACCATGATGGTCGTCTGTGATTATGCCACTTTGCGATCCCGTAAAAGAGATCGAAGGTATGCCTTCCTCAAATAGCGACAGCGACAGCAGCGACATACTGATGCGCTCTCCGGCAGTAAGCAGCATATCCATTTCTCTGCGGCTGGGATGTTTGGATATCTCATAGGCCAGGCCAAAGAGATTGTCTGTAGTCTTGGCCATGGCAGATACCACTACCACCAATTGATCTCCGCGATGATAGGCTTTTGCCAGCTTTTTCGCGATCGAGCGGATCAGCTCTACGCTTCCTACTGATGTGCCGCCGAATTTTTTTACGATGATCGCCATCTATGCCTTTACCGCGGCTTTGATAAGCTCTATAAATAGAGGATGTGGGCGATTGGGACGGGATTTGAATTCCGGATGGAATTGTACTCCTATATGGAAGCGGTTTGCCGGATACTCCAAAATCTCCACCAAAAGCTCATTTTCGGATAGTCCGCTCAGCCTCAGCCCGGCTTCGCAAAGCTTCTCTCTGTATTCATTGTTAAATTCATAGCGATGCCGGTGGCGCTCGCTTATCTGCAGGCTTCCGTAGGAACGGTGCGCAAGGCTGTCCGGGCATAGCTTGCATGTGTACGCTCCCAAGCGCATGGATCCACCCACATAGTCTATATAGCGTTGATCTTCCATCAGATGAATCACCGGATTGCCCGTAATTTCGTCAAATTCGGTGCTATTGGCATCGTTCAATTTGCACACATTGCGCGCATATTCAATCGCCATCACCTGCATGCCCAGGCATATGCCCAAAAGCGGGATGTTTTTGCTGCGGGCATAGTGAGCGATGTTGATCTTGCCTTCGATGCCCCGGATGCCAAAGCCGCCCGGGATCAAGATCCCGTCGATGTCCTTAAGCTCGCTGTCTAGATCCTCCGCCTTGAAGCTGCGTTCCGAATCCACCCATTTTATATTGAGTTTCTTTTTTTGTTTTGCCGCTGCGTGCATCAGGGCTTCCACCACACTCTTGTAGGCATCGTGATGCTTCACATATTTCCCGCAAACTGCTATGCTCACCTCGCCATCGCTGTTTTGACGATTAGTTAGAAATTGCTGCCACTGGCTAAGATCCATCTCGCTATTATCCATTTTGAAATGCCGGCAAATGATCGCCGGCAAGTTCGCTTTTTGATATATGAGCGGAATCTCATAAACGCATTTTACGTCGATGGCATTGATCACGCTTTCTTTGGGCACGTTTGTAAAGAGCGCGATCTTGGAATATATCTCGTCGTCAAAAGTCTTTTCGCTGCGACAGAGCAAGATATCCGGTTGGATACCGATCTCACGCAGCTTGTAGGCACTATGTTGCGAAGGTTTGGTCTTCAGCTCGCCCGCGGTCTTGATGTAGGGCACGTAGGTGAGCAGGATATTCAGCGTGTTCTGAACCCCGAGATCAAGGCGCAATTGACGCACAGCCTCCAAAAAAGGCAGGCTCTCGATGTCGCCAACTGTGCCTCCGATCTCGGTGATCACGATGTCTTTATCAGCGGATAAGCGGGTTATCCGGCTTTTGATTTCATTGGTTACATGGGGTATCACCTGTACGGTTTTCCCCAAGTAGCTGCCCTTGCGCTCGTTCATTATCACACTTTCGTAGATCTGCCCGGCGCTGCAACTGCTGGCAGAGCTAAGCGCTTCATCCACAAAGCGTTCATAATGTCCCAGATCAAGGTCTGTTTCGGCACCGTCGTCTGTTACAAATACCTCTCCATGCTGGAAGGGGCTCATCGTTCCCGGGTCCACATTCAAGTAGGGATCGAGTTTTTGCAACACTACTTTATAACCCATAGATTTCAACAGCAATCCGATGGATGCCGTGGCTATGCCTTTGCCCAGGGATGATAGCACTCCCCCCATTACGAAGATGTATTTCGCCACTAGCCTCTCCCTTACATCAGCTTTTTCAATTCGGCCAGAGATTCTTTGATGGCGCCAACCGTGTAGGCCAGATCTGCATCGCTGTGTCGGAAGCAGATGTAGCCGTGGTGATATGGCTGCAAGAACACTTTGCGACGGATCAACTGTGTGTAAAACTCCGTTCTCAACTTTTTGTAAAGGCCATTTTCATCCTTGTTGAAAGTGATGAAGGGCATCCATGGAGCTCCGGAAAACTCCACCGGCATGCCGGATTCGTCGATCACTTTCTGCACATCTATGGCAAATTTCTCGCCTTTTTGTTTTACTACATCCAGCACCTTGTCCCGTTCCAGAATTTCGATGGTCTTCAACGCAGCTACTATGCTGTCGCTATTTGGGAAGAATGTGGAAGACAAAAACACCTTGTCTGCCAATACCATCATGGGCTCGCGTTTGCCCACCAGCGCGGCGATCGCATAGCCGTTTGCCATGGCTTTTCCAAAGGTGGAAAGATCCGGGGTTACGCCAAAATACTCTTGCGCGCCACCCAAAGATACTCTGAATCCACTGCGGATTTCATCAAAAACCAGGAGCGCGCCATATTTATCTGCCAACGCGCGTACGCCTTCCAGATAACCGGGCTTGGGCATCTCTACCGGAGCAGCCAACGGATGACCCACGGGGGTTACAATGATGGCCGCCATGTCGTCTTTATTGGCCTTCAGGATATTTTCCAATCCCTCCAGATCGTTATAATGAAATTCCAACACGTCTTCATAAAGCTTTTCCGGTATGCCGCCTTTCACCTCCACACACCAATCGTGCCAGCCGTGATAACCGCAACGGGCGATCTTGGTCTTTCCGGTGTAGGCTCTGGCCACCCGGATGGCGATCGTGGTGGCATCGCTGCCGGTTTTCACCAATGCTGCCATCTCACAGGAAGGAATTAGTTGCTGCAATTTGCGCACTAATTCGCTTTGCTGAGGTTGAGTAAGTGAAAAACAGAAGCCTTTGTCATTTATCTGCTTCTGAACGGCGTTGTCGATTTCCTGCTCACGATAGCCGATGATGATGGGACCATAAGCGCAGAGGTAATCGATGTATTCATTTCCGTCCACGTCGGTTACTCTGCCGCCGTTGCCACTGTCAAAATAGATCGGATATTCTCCCTGAACGAAGTTGTAAGGTCTGCGAATGCCGGCAACTGCTCCGGGGACCAGCTTTTGCGCTTCCTCATACATTGCCATGCTTTTGTCTAATTTCAATTTATCTGCCATCTTATTTCATCTCCCATAGGCTTGCGATTCCCATCCCGCCGCCGATGCACAGCGATGCGAGACCTTTTTTGTTCTGTCTTTTCTTCATTTCGTGCAACAGAGTCACGATGATGCGAGCACCACTGCAACCAATGGGATGGCCCAAAGCAATAGCGCCGCCGTTCACATTCACGATTTCCTGATTGATCTTGCCCACACCTTCTTGTTCCAAGCCTTTGATCACGGAAAGAGATTGCGCTGCAAAAGCTTCGTTTAGTTCCGCCAGTTCGATATCGCCCAGTTTCCAGCCACTTTTTGCCAGGACTTTCTTGATCGCGGGAACCGGTCCATATCCCATGATAGCAGGATCCACACCGGCAGAGGCACTATCAACAAAATATGCCAAAGGTGTGAGACCCAGTTCTTTGGCTTTGTCTTCACTCATGATCAATACCAGGGCTGCTCCGTCGTTGATGCCGCTACTGCTGGCAGCTGTCACGCTTCCGTCCTTCTTGAAAGCAGGGCGCAATTTTGCCAGACTTTCTTTGGTAACTCCCGCGCGAGGCATTTCATCCTTGTCGATGATGATGGGATCTCCCTTGCGTTGTGGAATGGCAATGGGCACGATTTCATCGGCAAATCTACCGCTTTTCATCGCTGCTTCAGTCTTGTTTTGAGACATAGCAGAAAATTCATCCTGCTCTTCCCGACTAAGACCCCATTTTTCTGCCAGATTCTCGGCAGTCATACCCATGTGATAATCATTGAAAATATCGGATAAGCCATCACGGATCATCATGTCCATCATGGTCTTATCACCCATGCGGGCTCCCCAGCGGGCATCTTTCAAGATGTAGGGTATCTGGCTCATGTTTTCCGAACCACCGGCTATCACAATCTCCGCCTCGCCGGAGCCTATCATCAAAGCTGCCAGGCTGATAGCCTTCATTCCGCTGCCGCAGACCTTATTAACTGTGTAAGCAGGCACATAGTCCGGGATTCCGGCATTGATGCTGATCTGTCTGGCTACGTTTTGTCCCAAACCGGCCCCGCAGACGTTGCCCACGATCACTTCATCTACCATCTCGGGTTTGATCCCGCTTTCCGCAAAAATGGCTTTCAGAGTGTGTACTCCCAGCTCTACCGCTGAGACATCTTTGAACACTCCGCCAAAATTTCCGACAGCGCTACGTTTAGCGCTAACTACCACGGCTTTTTTCATCTTTCCTCCAGATGTTATATTTTTTCCATTGCAAGCCATTCAAACAAAACAAGGATTTTAGTCAATGGCAAATTTTGGCTGATACTCCGCTATGGGCATGGTCTATGCACGAAGAAGGAAAAATGGATGAGTGATGAACGAATATAGACTCGCTTAAGCGCATGTTCGATAGCAATGTTCGATAGCGGTGATCGTGGGCGTGGTGGAGTGGAGCTGGAGGAGACCATTTTCCAAATCTCTCTGTAAGCTCTGTAGACAGTGTTAATCAAGTGGTCATCAAGCCTT
>DHSO01000017.1:17176-17382 GCA_002410505.1 Cloacimonetes bacterium UBA5284
CTTGATTAAGGCTTGATTAAGGCCGTGAATACAGGTAGAAAGAAGATACAATTTATGGTCTTTTGGCATTTTTTGGCAAAGTATCTTGCTAAAATGATATCGGAAATAACTGATCTTAACTACAAGTGATACAATTAAATATCTGATTGGGGGGAGCGGTGTACAGGCAGAAAGCGTTTAGCAAGCTGAGTGCCGTAGCTACGACA
>DHSO01000055.1:0-8209 GCA_002410505.1 Cloacimonetes bacterium UBA5284
CCAGTAACACATGATCCACCAGGTTAAAGGGCAGCCACTTGGCTTGATTGTAAGAATAATGAGCATACTGGTAGTTAATGGGGCCAATACAGAGGATCAAGCGCAGCACATCGGCATTTGTGTAGCTATCGGTATCCGGTTCACCATTCATAGCCAGGGGATGGATGATAGAGCCGATAATGGAGGGGATAGTAGCCACCGGATTGATGTATAGATCTGTAAGATTGATGAGCCGATCGGAAGCAAGCTGCAGGATTAGCCCCAGGTAGTCCATGAGTTCCAGCTCCACGGTCTTTGCGGAAAGTGAGAGATATTCCACCGAGAAGGATGATTCCGGCAGGACACCTGTGTAGATGAGGTTATTGGCATCGTCGTAGATGAAGGCGGAGAAGGTATGAAAGCCGGCTTTGATTTCGCGCAGAGATCCCACCAGGATGGACTCAAGAGTGTCATCCATGAGGAGCTTAATTTTGGCAGAGCGGGCTTCCTGGCTCCAGTAATCGATACCTGAAAGACTGAGGGGATCGAGCTCCAGCTCCAGGAGGGAGTCGGATTGGTAGATGATGGTAGTGATGCGCTTTATTATGAGTTTCATAATTAGTTGAGAGTTGAGAGTTGAGAGTTGAGAGTTGCGGTCTTGGCGGCTTCGAGTTCCTGGCGGTGCCGGATGCACTTGATGTAGCTATTAAAGACATTGTAATCGAACCAATCGGCATAACGCTGAAGGACTATCTTATCCACGGCGAGGATGCGCTGTTTGAAGGCTTCAGGGATGGTATCCCATTCTTCTTCAAATCCCAAGCGGGAGAACATTTCCAGTTCGTCTGTAGAATCATCGTCTTCGAAGTAGTCGATGATGTATTCATAGCATCTTACGGAGTATTCGCCGATAGCCATTATATCTCCTTTGCTTATCTTTTGTCCAGTAAGCATCATAACCTTACCATGATCCTTGGAATTAAGGTTATTCATAATATGTTTGATCTCTTTGGGATGAAAAGTTTTGAGGCATTTTTTGTCAAGGCTAAAAACGGCAAAATCATGCATTTGGACACCATTAATAACACGTATCCTGGGATCCCAGACATAGAGGTTTAGCAGACGATCGCGGGCAGAGATGGCGAGTCCCATCTGTTTGAGTGGGTTTTTTAGAAGAGAAGAGACTTTAGCCATGTATTCGACCTGAGTAGAGACACCCAACGCCTCCTTGTGCTTTGCCAGGTGTTCAAAGAGCTTATCGCGGGAAGCGTATTCATAGTTCATTACCCGGGAAACGATGGCTTCTATATGGCGATCCTGGAGCTTTACAAGGTTGTGATAGCGATCCAAACCGGCATCGAAGGGATCGGAAGGTTCTATATATGGAACGAGCCTGGTGCGGCAGTTATAGTGGTAAGGCGGCAGCCAGGGAGTCATATCCGAGGTAGGGGTTTGGGAAAAATGATGGTTGCCTTTCCAGAAAGATTCGGAATGCACGAGGGGATCCTGGGACTCAAGGCTTTGGGACGCGGGTCCCAGCTCGAAGATTCTGCCATTCATCATGCGGCAGATATCAGTGGTAGCCTCATCGATGTATGCCACCACTTTCACCATCTGAACGCCACGGTTTTGGTATTCTGAGAGCCGCTCTGTGGTGGCGGCGCGGGCGGAGACGGTATTGGTATAGCTGGTGATCTGATCCTCCCGCAAGTCTCCCCGGCGGGGATAGGAAGAGGTAATGGTTTGATATATTTGCTGATAGACGGGATCTGCGCCGATGGCGAGTTGAGAGCCCGGAGTTGAGAGTTGAGTAGTAAGCGTAGTGCGGGCATCTCCCTGGCGGTTGTAGAGGGTTTCCAGTTCTGCCAAAAGGTCTGTTTGAGAGATTTTTCCGGACACAAAGAGCCGGATGAGCCGGGAAAGCTTATCCGCCCGGCTCGCTTTGGCTATCTTGCGTAGGAGCAGCAGCTTTTTAGCGCTCATTGGACTTCTCTTCTGTGCTGAACTCGTGCCCGCATTTGCGGCACTTGCGGATTCTGATGGTTTTCTCCCCGATATGGATGGTTCGGATAACTATCGTCTTGGAATTGCACAATTTACAACGCATAAGGCATATCCTTTCTATTATAAAGCGTCAGGATGACGCTTCTACCTTAAAGAGGATGAGTCTATCGGAATTGCGGACATCGTAGTGCAGCCAGTTGACGTCCTTTTCCAAGCCTTTGATTTCCGGGAACTTATCAGGATTGGCAAGGATATAGGCGCGCACTTCCTGGACGGTGGCTTTGAGGAAATGGGCATCTCCCGCCATAGCGAAACGGTGGAAGCTAAAATCCCCTTTGGGGGCTTCCAGATCGATGGGAGAGCGCAGGCCACGGAAGCGGAACGGCCCGCCCATAGCCCAGTTGTTGATGATCATGGGACCAAAGAAACCGCGCAGGCGATCTGAGACAGCCAGAAAGCGGGGATCAAAGAAACGCCATGCATTTTGCCCAAAGCGTAGAAATACAGCCGGAGATACGAGTTCCTGGATAATGAAGTATTTGCAGACCATTGATAACTCCTTGGGGGCAAGGCCTAAGCCCCATTGAAGCTTCAAGATGAAGCTTCTACATTCACACGTCAAGATGACGTGTCTACTATAAGAACAAAGGAGGGCATGACGCCCTCCGGCTTTAGTTCGATATTTTCTCCTGAAGGGCTTGTTCGTTTTTGGTGCGAGTGTAGACCTGGCTGGGGATATTGCCTTTGAATTCCTTCTTTAAAAGCTTCTCCAGCGGCGCAATGGGGACTCCGCGCTCTTCCATCCAGCTGCGGATCAGCGAGATCTCCTTCATGGTTTCGGCTACGATATCGCGCGCGGCAGATTTCGCCTGCTCCAGCTCAGTGCTTAGCGCTGAGAGCCGATTAGAACACAGCTGCAAGCTTTGCTCCATGGACTTGATGTATTCTCTATTTTGCTGCAGTTTGTGGCGCAGAGTGCGGTTTGCTTCGCCTTTTTTGATCTCATTCTTCACTTGCGCTTCGCCCCAGAGCTTGATGGGCGTTTCTATAGAAGTGAGTTGAGAGTTGAGAGTTGAGAGTTGAGAGTTGAACTCATTCAGGATGCTGCCAATGGCTTTGATCTCTTGCATAACCTCATCATGTCTTTCAGCATAAGTGAGCTCCACTTGGGCTTTGATCACGCTGCTCAGATGTTTCGCCTGGCGGGCGATGTATTCCGCCTGCAGATCAAAGAATTTGCGGATATCGTCAATCTGCTGCATATCGCGCAGGCGATCCCGTTTGCTTTCGCGGAAAATGGCAAAGAATAGGATTGCCATCACGAGTATCTGGATGATGGTATGGGTCATTTTTCCTCCTGGTTATTCACACGGCAGGATGCCGTGTCTACATTCAAGCGGCTGGAAGCCGCTTCCACATTGATCTCTTCGATCTTGGGGCTGATTGTGATGTTATCCACGGTTTTGCGTTCGCAGGAGAGCTTTGCCAGGTCGATATCAGAGAGGGTTTTCAGCATATCCTTATTGGGCTCTTCTTTTACCTTGATATAGTCCAGCATACCCATGGATTTCAGCACCTTTAGACAAATAGCTTTGCTGATTATCTTGACAGAAGTGCTCACCCGCATGCTGATGGTGCCGTGAGAGAGCTCTTTGGAGCGTTCTTTAATGAATTCGTCCTTGTGCTCCTCACAATACTGAAGGATGGAGCCTTCCAGGCTCCTGATCTCAGAAAGTAGCGGAGCTGCATCGGCGTCGAACTTAGCGGTGATCTCGCTGATCAGCTCCGTCTTTTTGTTTTCGAGGTCCCGGATTCCAATGCTGAGTTCCCCCAGGCGTTTGAGGGTGGAATTCACGTCATCCCATCCGGTGAGCTTTTTGGGGGCTGGGTTGATTTGCTTTTTTGCCATTTTTGTATCTCCTTATTTAGTTGGTAGTTGAGAGTTGAGAGTTGAGAGTTGAGAGTTGAGGAGTGCTTCGCACAATATTTTAGCTATGCCAGAGCCTTGCGCACCAGCGCATAAAGCTCCAGGGTTTGTTTGTAGTTAAGCGCGCGGAGGCTATCTCCATAGCCCCAGCTTTCCATGTTTTCATGAAGCCAGTCGATATCCTTGCCTTTACGGCTTACGTGTGCCATCACGGCGCCATTGAGCTTCACCTTGCGCAGATGGCTGGCTTTGGCGGCATATGGCTTCAGGGTCGCGATTGCCTGGCGCATCTGATGCTCATCGAGGACGTTGGCATGGGTTACGCCAAAGGTCTTGAGCAGATATGCCGCAAAGCGGCTATGCTTCTGCCCCTGGACAGCGCTATCCCAGCCCGCACGCTTGACCAGGCTCCAGAGGTATTTCTGCTGTTTATCAAATTCAGCCTTGGGCACTTTTCACCTCCGTAGGAGTTGAGAGTTGAGAGTTGAGAGTTGAGAGTTCGGTTGCTTGATTTTGAAGTTCCATCAGTTTGTGACAGGTGCAGATATCCTTGTCCTGGCGGGCAATAACTTCTTTCAGGTTGCAGTTTTCTGCTTCCAGCTTAGATATCCGGCCTTTGGCTTCGGAAAGCTGGTCGATAAAGTCTTTTACCACGATGCGGTCGTTCTTGATAATGCCCGCGGCATCCTGGTTCTGTGCTGATGCGCCGATCAATGCGCATATGAATAGCAGTGTGATGATTGCGGCGTAGACGATTAGTAGGACAATAAACATGGGATCTCCTTTCTTAGTTATGAGTGGAGAGTGGAAGCGGCATCTTGCCGCTTGACAAACGGCTGGAAGCCGTTTCCACATTAGCCTTTTCCTGGCGATAGGTAGTCAGCTCGCGCCAGCTGCCTTGACGATATAGATTTACTTTGCCGTTTCTTTGAACGATCAGGATGCCAGCTCTTACCATAGCGGATAAATACCTTTGCAACAGGGTCTTGCTGAAGGGCAGCTGCTCGCGGAGTTCCGGAAGAGAGATTCCGCAAGCCTGGAACCTGCTGGTGGGGGAATCTGTGTAACAAGCATCGAAGATCATGCGCTGTTTGGCGGTATCAAATTTCCAGTCGTGCCACACCTTACGATTATCAGGCTTGGGCGGATAGAGCAGAAAGAGCTCACCCAAGCGCAAGATAGCGCCCAGTTTTTCGGCTTTTAGCAGGCAACGGATAGCCCGATTGGGATCCATGCCGGTTACTGCGCAAAACTCATCCAAATGGAAGGTTCCGCTGCCCTTTACACGAACAAAAGAGTTGAGAGTTGAGAGTTGAGAGTTTAGATTTGAGTTCATTTGATCACCTTCATGTAGTCGTTTAGATTAAGGGATTTTATGCCGAGTTTAGCGGCGATTTCTTCGTAGAGGCGGATGGCTTTGATTAGCTTCCTGGCATCGCCTCCGGCCTGGCTCTTTTCGTTGCTGTAGCGCGCCAGATCTTCCGCGATCTCGATGTCCGAAAGCTCTTTGCACATCAGGCACGCGTCGCTATTGTCCAGGGCTTTGAACTCCGCAAAATAGATAAAGCGGTTGTAATAATGGCTGTTCAGCTTCGCCACCTTATCCCGCAGATCCTGCATGCCCACCAGCACCACCGCCGCCACGGTGTTATCCGCGATATCGCGCAGCATGCCAACGATCTCCTCGTGGGGGTAGTGCATGATGTTATCCACTTCATCGATCAGGAGCACAGGCAGATGCACCTTCGTGGTATAGCGGTTCAAGGTGTCCAAGACCTCACGGAAGAGCCTTGCTTTGGGTCCGGTGATGGGCGTGCTGTTCTCCGGCTCATAAAGCGCGCGGATTGCCTTGAGTAACTCCACCACAAAACTCTTTGGAGTGGACGCCTTCAGCGCACTCATATACACAGCGTTGTGCTCGATGGCATAGCGCATGCTGAATTGGGTCTTACCCAGCCCAGGGCGGCCGTAGATCATCGCCATGCCCACCTGATGCGCCACCGGGCGCGAGAGCAGGTAGCTCATGCATTCCAGGCCACGCTTTACGTTCTTTGTAGGTACCAGTAAATGACTTTTCATATGTTCACCTCTTATTGTAAGTTGAAAGTTGAGAGTTGAGAGTGGAAACGGCTTCCAGCCGTTTATCAAGCGGCAGGATGCCGCTTCCACAATAACTCTTAACTCATAACTCATAACGCTTAACTATTTACCCCGATGGCATCGAGAAATTCACGGGGGATTACTACATCGTTATCTTCTTTTGGTTCTGGCTCTTCCCGGGGGGAGTCACTGCCCGGGTCCGGAAGCTGAGGCAGCTCATGGCCAATGGTGGTCAGCTGGCCAGTTGCTTTCATATCCTGCACCTTCTTGATGGCGTCCTGCATAAACATCCCGCCTTCGTGGGTAAGTTCCTGCAGCAGCTCTGCGTCGCGCTTGATCCGCTTTTCCAGGTTTGCTTTTCGCTTCATTTCGGCGGTGTATTGTAGCTTTTGATCGGCAGATCCGCGCACTGTGGCCAGGGGGTCATGCTCGATGCGCAGCATTGCCCGGCAGATCGGCTGACGAGCTTCATCATAGACAAATACATAGCGATCATCCATCTGGTCGTATCGCACATATACTTTGCGCCCCACATAGTCAAACAGAGCTTCGTCATAATACCAAAGTCCGCGCACTTTCACGCCACTGCGATCCAGCTTCTTCACTTCCTGAGAAAGCATCAGATACCATAGTTCATCCGGGTTGCGGCGCCGGCTGGCATCGATATGTTTGATCCCCTCTTGCCATACTTCCCAGGGCTTTTTGCCTCCGATGCCGTCGTGCGGCTCCATGCCATAGACAGCGATCATCCACCATTCCAGCAGGATCTTGGCTTCGGTTACGGTAAGCGTGATCCCGGAGGTGCGCTTTTCATTTAGCGCCTGCAGATGCTTCTCGTTGCGCATCAGATGCGCGGGTTTATCCCCGATGCTCGCGCCGCGATAGCCCGGCATAAAGCGCTCAAATCCTTCGTCCATGGTGCCATAAAAGCGCTCCTGAAATGCCTTGCCCGTGGGGTTGTAAGGCAGGGAATTGAGGATTTCCAATACTCCCGTGGCATAGATGTTTCCGCTTATCTCCGCAATCTCATCCCGCTCCAATTGACGCATCTGCTCCCGCTCTTCCCGGCTCATCTTTTCACCTTGCAAGCTCCGGTAAGCCCTGCCATTGTCCCACTTGATATACAGCGGCACAAAGCCACACAAGGTGATTGCATTGCGATAGGCGCTGGCGATCACCCGGCGGTTTTCGCTAAAATCCAGGTCAAAGCCCACGATCATGCGGCTGGCGTAATCCTGAAAGGTGACCAGCGTGGGACGGCAAGGCTTGCCCGTATAGGGGTTTATCACGTCAAAATTCAGCGTGCAGCCGTCCGAATACCAGAGATCAGCAATTGATATCTGGGAATGATCCTGGAAGATATAGGGCAGGTGGTGATCCTTGAAATACTTTGCGCCCCGGCGCATATATGCCCAACGCGCCGCGTGACGCTGCGCAAAAACACTGATGGCGCGCTCCATCGTCCTATCCGAGACCGTCTGCCGCCGCCCTTCCATGCGCAGCTTCAGATGCCACCATTTCAGCGCGCTGGAGACCGATGGCTTGGCATCCGAATGCAAGATACCAATGAGCCAATTGAAGTCCTCCGTGGGCACCTGGTGGCCTATATTGCCGCTCTTCCACTGCGGAATCAGCTCCCGCCAATCCTTAGTCTTGATCCAAGTGCTGTACCACCTGCGCAAAGTGCTGGCAGAGATGTCCCCCAAGGTGGCGTGGATCACGCTCTGATGCGCTCCGGTATTATAAAGCTCCAGATAGATGCCGATGCCAGCCGCCAGGCTGAGCTTTTCTCTCGTAAGCAATCCATGCAGCTCTTCACAGACCTGAGCGCGGCGCAGGGCAATGCGCTCCTGCTTTTCGCTGAGGCGGGAACTGCCGCGCGTGATGATGGAGCCGGAAGGGAGAGAAAGGGTCTCAGTTGAGAGTTGAGAGTTGAGGGGGCTTCGCCCAGTTGAGAGTTGAGAGTTGAGGGGGCTTCGCCCAGTTGAGAGTTGAGAGTTGAGAGTTGAAAGTTGGCAGGCAGCTTCCACTTTGGGGGTTGTGTCGTTTTGGCGATTTGGCGTTTTGTCGAGCACCGGCGCCACCGTGGTGGAATCGAGTTCGCATGGGTTGTCAGTGGTTGCATCGGTTGCATTGGTTGCATTGGTTGCATTGGTTGCATTGGTTCCATTGGTTGCATTGGTTCCATTGGTTCCATTG
>DHSO01000055.1:8418-71673 GCA_002410505.1 Cloacimonetes bacterium UBA5284
TGGTTCCATTGGTTCCATTGGTTATGACCATCCACTTCCCTTTTGGGATTCCAGGAACTTCCTGGTGTACTGCCGGGATTTTTCCGGAAGCAATGCCTTTTCGGATTGCCCTTGCGCTCTTCCCCACCAGTTCGGCATATTCCTGCACGGGGATCAGTTTGAGATCTTCATTCATGCTTGCCTCTCATTGACAAAAAAACGGGATACCCCAAGCTTGGGTTTAGCACAAAAAACAAGAAGGAGTATCCCATGACTGTTCACCATTCTAAATATGTGAGTGTTGCAGAGGCTGCAGCACACATTGACCATTGGATTTGTAACTTAGCAGATATCTTTCCCGAGTTCGAGAGGCAGATAAGGGATTTACCAATAGAACTTCGATTGCCCTATCTAAGGGAACCCGCAACGAGAGAGCCTGTAGAACAGGAAAAGGTGATGAAGGCTTGGTTCCATCTGTATGCCCGGCTTCACTATCTGCGCGAGGCCCTATCAATCGCAGAGGATCGTAAGATTCTCTTGTTAACAATGCCCGATGGCACTGCCTATCAGGAGCTTGATCAACTTGTTTTTGATGCTGATCTTTCAAATGGTCTGGTGATGGGCAATTTATAATCGTTTTCATATCGGATCAAACCCAAGAGTAAAAGAACGATTTCAGGCACTCAGCCAGCTTATGAACGTGCGCTTCACTGCGAGATTGAAACAGGGTAAGCGCTACGGCAAGATCAAAGCTCAATCTCTGGTTGTTGGTAGTATTCACCGGAGTTCTTTTCTGTTTGCTGTCTTGTTCCAATAGATCACTGTAGTCTTTTAACTGATCTCTCAGCTGGTAGCATGTTTTCATTATCTCCGCCTCAAGAGATGTCGGAGCCAAAACCGCTTTACTTTCATCTGGGGATATTTTGCTTGTATCTTCTGTTTGCATCTTATTCTCCTTTATCTTCCAGCGGGCAATCTTCCCGGAAGCCGTCCATCATCATGGCATCGCGCACGCTGGGGTGGGCGGATACCTCGATGCCGCTTACCGGGTTCTTGTGCCTTAATGTGATGGCTTTACATGCCGAGCCCGTGGAATATTTGTTGCCGTTCTTATAACGCTGGGATATGCGGTTTGGGCAATCCCGGCAGCTTTGAACGATTAAGCTTAGGATTGGGTTTTTGTAGATCTTCATGGGACACTCCGGGTGAGTTGAGAGTTGAGAGTTGAGAGATGAAAGTTTGGGGCATTCTTTCATCCTATGGATGATCCTGCCCGTAATATCACATCTGCCATTTGCTTCTTTCAAGTCTAGTCCGCCAATACCTTGTCCCTTCGTGAGATAATGCTTACACTTGGTTTCTCTGCATTTGTCTGTGCTCATGCGCACCCCTCTTTCATCAGGTATTCCGTGATCCTAGTGCGCATCCTGGTCGCCGGTTGATGCCCCTGCAGCACTTCAATCAGGTAGGGATAGTAGATCCCCGTTTCGCGTGAAAGCTGTGCCTTGCTGATCTTCCGCCGGGCAAGTTCTGCCCGGATCTCAGCGGCACTTAGTATCTTCTTACTTTGCATTTTTACCTCTCTTGGTTAGTTGAAAGTTGAAAGTTGAGAGTTGAAAGTTGTGGCGTTTTATGATGCACTTCATTCGCTCGTGCTGCCGCATTATTCATTTCTCTGGAAATGCCTTCCAGCCTCTTTGAAAGCGGCAGGATGCCGCTTCTACTCTCGTCCTTCTGAACTTTGTTCTTGACATTCATTTCATCACCTCGTTTTGTAGCCTTAGGTTATAGGGACAAGGTATTAACGATTGTTAAACCTGTCAAGAGTAATCTTCAACGTTCGTTAAAGGTGGAGGCGGTTATGCCGGATATCTCTCTTAGGATCAAGCAGTTAAGAGATGTTAAAAAAATGTCTCAAGTCAAATTTGCGAAAGCTCTTGGAGTCTCTTCTGCGTCGATTTCATTCTATGAAAGTGGCAAACGCCTTCCCGATTATACCTTTCTAAACGCCTTATCAAAAGTGTTCTATGTCAACACCAACTGGCTCATCACGGGTTCCGGTCCCATGTTCCAGGAGCTGCAGCAGGTCGATGCTTCTTTTTTGGGGGATACCATCTCGGTGCCCATCGTGGGGGAGATCGCGGCTGGCGAGCCGGCGGAGGAGTTCTTTGAGGAGCCCTATAGCTTGCTGGATCTTCCGCGGGCTTTGCTCTCTTTTTCGCCGCCCTATATGGTTTTCCGCGTTGCTGGAGATAGCATGGCTCCGCATGTATTGCCCGGGGATCTGGTGGTGTGTTCCCAGGACTGGCGGGAAGTGGACACCAGCGGCAAGATCATGGCTTTCCGCTGCGAGGATGGTATCACGCTGAAGAAGCTGGTGGAGGATTACAAGCGCAAAGTCACCATGCTGGTGCCGCTCAATAGCCATTACGAGCCCATGATCTACTCTGAAGGGGATCCGGATATCGTGATGATCGGCATCCTGGATCTGTGCATCAGAAGGTATAATAGGGGTTGAGAGTTAGGGGAGGAATGAGATGGATATATCCAAGTTAAGCGATCAGGACTTGGAAAAAACTCTGCAAGAGACAGAGGATTTTGACACAATCAAGCAGATCATCAGCGAACTTGAGCGTCGCACCGATAGACAACAGCAAAAAGACGCGGTGCTCTCAATGGTCGAGAAAGGACAGCCCGCAATAGACAGCATGAATGACTCAGGTGTTGAAGAGAAGGCAAAACCGAGATATGTGAAAACAAAGACGATATCATATTTCGCTTTGATAGTAACGATACTGCTTGGCTTAGGATTCGTCATATACCACAAAATTTACGATTTCAAACCCGTGAAAGAACTCTCTATTGCACTGACTCTTGAGAATGGTCATTTTAGCGTTTATACAGTAGTGGAAAAGAATAAAGATAAGATGGATGTTTACGATACCAGGCTTGAATGTCGCTATTTTGGTGAAGAACACAGTTCATCAGTTAGCGACACACTATGGGGGAATGTGTGGCCGCAAAGGGTACTGGAAATGGGTTCTGTATTCTTTGGTATGATGACAACGTGGGACTACTATCCAAAGAATGATTATGGAATCCAGCTCCCTCAGGTATTACACGGTGTTTATCAAAGCAAGCGCTCCGGCAAACCCATAGTAGACGGGTATATCCCCGATGTTAAGCTTGAGTTCACAGAGCGAATGTATTTAGAATATGCCGTAACAGACAAGAGATTGTCCCTTATTGTTGATGAAGAGGTAATAGACGGCAAAACGATCACTTCAGAAACAGATGGCTTGCTAAATGCTGTCTGGGCTGAAAAAGCTTTAGAATTCTTAGAAGGATATGATTAGGAGAACAACAAATGGCTGTATTGCTTATTCTTTTTTTTGTAGTTGCTTGCGTTGTGATTATCGCTGCCAAGTTTGAGACCAAGCCAAAATCTTCCCCAAGGAAGGTTGTGTCTGCGAATTCTATGATACTAAATCAGGTTGCAAACGACGTAAGGATAATGATGGATTGCATGAATATCATAAACAGTACCAAAAACTACGGCGTAAAAACATCCCGAACCAAGCTTATGCTTGAAGTATTAGGAAGGCTGGAAGCATCCTCCCCACAACATGTTCAAAGAGATGCCTCCTGGGATGAGACCATGAATAGCTACCGTAGATTTGCTGAAGAGATCAAGAAGCTGGAATCCCGTCGCTACCAAAAAGTCACCAGATTAAAGTACGACAGAACCGCCACCAAGTGCCCTTACTGCACATGTGAAGTATTCATTGAGGGATCAAGGATGCTTAAGTGCTCAAACTGTGGTAAAACAGCAGCCAGAGTGAAGCTTTCTAAAGATTACTCTGTAATGGCAACCAAGGAAGAGAGCCAAGAGATTAAGGCGATAGAAGAAGAAGCCATCAATACCAACCCTTTGGGGGGAGAGACAAAATTGACGGTAAGTCCTGAAGTGGGATTAATACTCATGCAGATGCAAGCCAAGCTTAGTAAAATGGCATAGCTTTACTTTGCGCTTTACCTAAGTCCCCGGCCTCAAAACCGGGGCTGTTTTTGCCATAAAGCGTCAGGATGACGCTTCTACTATCACACGGCTGGAAGCCGTGCCTACTCTCAAATCATAACTCATAACTCATAACTCCCCCAATCACTTACAAACAATCGTGCAGATATGCACAGCAAATTTGACAGCTTTTAGCCCTCTGGCACCATGGCTTTAGCTTGTGCGCGCCCATAAATAAGCCGCCCAAGTTAAAGGAGTAAAAATGGCAAAACTGAACAAAGTCAGTGTGGCCTACATCAGCCTGGTCAAAAGCCCCGCTAACAAGCTGGATATCGTCTACAAAAGCTCCGACGCCAAGTTTACGGACGAGAAACAGATCAAGATCACCAAAAGCGAGCCCGAAGGCATCGTCTATGGCACCGTTTACGAACCAAACGTAAAGGATAGCGATGGTGATTGGGCGGATAAAGAGACCATCCGGCAGGCCGCGCACGATTTTCTGATGAAAGGCGCAAACGCCAAGATCGATGAAAATCACAACGAACAGCCCACCGGCGCCACAGTGGTGGAATCTTCCATCAACGAGAAAGGTGCCTGGGAAGTGGCTATCAAGATGGATCCCAAAAGCGAAACTTTTCAGAAGGTGCAAAAGGGCGAGCTCAAAGGCCTCTCCATGGGCGCTTACTGCCAAAAAAGCGAAGAAGAGCCACCCACCACCGAAGATAGCAACCCCGTGCTGGATCTCGTGAAAGAGCTCAGCACCAAAGTAGAAAAAATGGCAAGCGACCTGGCTGCCATCAATTCCAAAGTGGACAAAGTTCCCAAATCCCGCCAACTCACCATCGATGGTGAGCGTGTAAAGATCGATAAGGCTGGCGAAAGTTCCAGCTTCCAGGAATTCGATTTTGGTGCCCTGAACTAAAGGAGGAAACATGGCAAAAGAAGGAAAAAACCTGGGTCTCTTATCTCCCAAAACCACAGAGAAGTTCCTGGATATGGTTATCGCAAACGCTCCCATCCTGGGCCTTTGTACCTGCCCCAAGGTGGATCTGCCCATCGGCACCTATCCCGTGGTTTCGATGGCCCAATACAAAACCCGTGGCTTCAGCAATGCGCACAATGCCTCCGGCGGACGCCAGAGCGTTGCAACTCTGCAAAACCTCAATGCGGCGGATGTTAGCTACAACGTGAAAGAGCTGGTGCTGCCCATTGTGATCCCGGATAGCTATGCCGAGGATATGGGCACCACTCCGGAAAAGATCGCCGAGATGTTCGCCAAGATCTTTGCCAAAGACCTCTCGGACCTGGTGCTAAATGGCGATGTGGAGCTGGAGCCGGCGATACCAGAGACTCCTACCGATCGCGAGATCATGCTCACCATTTTGAACGGACTGGAGAATCAGATGAGCACCCTGGGTAAGACCGTTACCTACGGCGCTACCGAAAACACGGTTTCCAAGAAGATCATCAAGCTGATCAATGGCTCTCCGGATGATTACCTGGTAAATCCCGCCACCAAGATCTTCATCTCGCCCACCGACATGAACCTGCTGTGGGAAGAAGTTACCACCACCAAGCCGATCATCAAAGAGCGCGATGGAAAGCTCTATTTCCGCGGCAAATACGAGCTGATGGAGGTCGCCCACCTGCCCCAAAACCGCATTCTCTTTGGTGACGTGACCGGGCTCTTGGTTCCGCTTTCCCGCGAAGTGTACTTGGAAACTCAGCGCTATCCGGAAGCCCGCGGCACCAAAGCCGTGCTCTCTGTGCGCCTGGATTGCCAGATCCATCCCTACATAAATATGAAGATGCTGGTCGAGGAACCCGTCGAGGATCCCACCGGAACCTAAGTGACTAATGACTCTCCTGGAAGCTTACGACCATCTTGCCGCTGAGATATCCGCCCGAGTGGATTTGCCCGTGGTGGATAACCTCAAGATGCGTCAACCCGCTTTGCCTTGCATCGCCGTTGTGCCGGATGCCTCCCGCCTCTCCCTTCATGGGGGCGGGAGCATGCTCAGTGGCGAACACATCTTCAGTGTCTGGATCCTTCAGCCGCTCAGTGGCTCCTACCGGGATGCGCGCAGTGCATTATACGCTGTTCTGCAGCAGCTTTCCGATATCCCACGCTTCTTTGCCGAGCCAGACGTGGAGTATGGGGAAGACCTGGTAGGCATGAACCCAAAAACTGAGTGCGTGCTTGCCAAAATAGTGGGGAAAGTGGCATGAATTGGGCTGAGATCATCCGTAGTTACCAGGCTGTCGATCCCGCCATCCCGGATTCACGCATCGAGCTTTTTGCAAGCCTCTCCTGCGATAGAGCGCGGGCTTACCTGGGCACCACAGCTTTCACCTCTCTGCTGGATGCCCAGGATGCCCGCCTGATCTATTCCGTAGCCGCCTTCACCATCGCGGACCTGCTCAAAAGCTCCCGCATGATCAATGAAGGAAGCAGCATTCACGACGTAAATGCCTTTGGTAGCGGAGAAATCCGCTCCAGCGAAATATCCGAAATCCTCCGCCTTTCCAGAAATTGGGAAGATGCGGCAATTTCCACCCTGACTCAGCTGCGCAGTGAGATTCCCAGCGAGCTGGGCTGGGTGGATATATAAGTTGAAAGTTGATGGCTCGCTATCGCTCGCAGTTGAAAGTTGAAAGTGGAAAGTTGAACACTAAATACCGCTTCCTTCAACTCTCAACTCTCAACTCTCAACTCTCAACTATTCATAAGGAGTTACAATGTACAAACGAATCTTTATCACTCTTGCCCTGGTGCTGATGTTAGCCGCGCTCGCCGCCCAGACAGTTGCCCAAAATCCCCTCTCGCTCATCGCTCAAGCCCTGGCGCCTCTGGTGGTGATCATCGCTGCCCCGCTCATTACCCGCTTATTCAAAAAGCTCGGCATCGATATCGCCGAAAGTACCCTGGAGCCCATCCTGATGCGCATCATCGAGATCATCGCCTCTGTGGAGCAAAACAAGAAAAACCTCAGTGGCGCTCAGAAAAAAGAGCTGGTAACCGATATGGCCCGTTCCATGATCTCCAAAGCAGATCAGAAAGTGCTAATCAAGAAATACGGCTCCCTCGAAACCGCTGTCCAGGCAGCCTTTGAACGCAGCTCTGTTGCTGTGAAATAAGGAGTTATAATGTCCATCCCCTTGGGATTGATCCTCTTCTTTTTGGGCCTAATGATCAGCCTGATTACCTACATCTGGACCGCCCACAGCAAACGGCTCGAGAAGCTGGAGCGCCTGGTTAGTGCCAGCGATTTTAGCAAGTGCCAGGAGTGTGAGCCGGTTACAGTCTCGCAGATCACCGCCCTCTTCGATGCCCGCTTCAACGAGTTTCGCCTGGAGCTATACAAAAGTGGGGTGCTTAAAGCCCCTTCAAACAGACACAAAAAAGTTGAAAGTTGAGTGTGGAAACGGCTTCCATCCGTTTGAAAAGCGGCAGGATGACGCTGCTACCTCAACTCTCAACTCTAAACCAAATAAGGAGAAATAATGGCCGTAAGATTCTACGATAAAGTCCATGTCCGCACTGCAGACACTCCCGTCTCCAGCATTGCGAAATCAGTTTTGGAGAGCGCTTGGAGCATTCTGCCCGGTAACGCCAAAGTTACCCAGGAAACCACGCTTAAGACCGAACCGGATGTTACCACCGCTATGGGTGATGGTACAGATGAGGTCGGCAGCGAAGCCGCAAACGCCGAGCTGCAATTAATCAATTGGAGCCCGTCCGCGCTTACCACTATCCGTAGCGCTTTAATCAACCAGAAAGTGGATATCCTGGTCTATGATTCCCGCCAGGGCACCAAAGCCTGGGCCATATTCGGCATCCAGATCTATCCCACTCCCGAGATCGGTAGTAATAAAGAAGATATCATCAAGCTTACCGGTAAGGTGCGCTATTCCAGCGATGTGAATCCCGCTATGGTACCGGTTACACTTACATGATAAATCATGAGTTGAGAGTTGAAAGTGCAGAGTTGATGGCTCACTTGCGCTCGCAGTTGAAAGCTGAAAGTGGAATTTGAATTCAAAACTCGGCATTCAACTCTCAACTCTCAACTCTCAACTCTAAATTAAGGAGTCTCAATGCCAGCTAAATTCTACTATGTGCTTGCCTTTGAGCAAGCAAAACCCTTCCAGGATGTGTGGACCGGCCCTGCACCTCACTTCTTGGGCAAAACCAGCGATCTCAGTTTCAAGACCGAGCCGGATAAGACAATAGATCTGGATGATGGCTCCACTGAGGTCGGAAGCGAAAAGCTCTCCCTTTCCTTTTCCATTTTGGAAGCCATCGAAAACCCTTGGCCTCTGTGCGAAATCTGGCTAGTACCGGCTATTTCAAAGGGCTACTACGCCGGTGGAGAATTTCCTGTGGGGGATGTGCTGCGCATCTTTTTCCGCGATACGGATGACTATCGCATCGAGACCAAATCCGGCGAATTTGAACTCATCCGCTTTTCGGCAACCATCAGCTACGCTGCGGATGCCCCTGCCTATCAATATTATGTTAATTTCTTTAGCAAATGGAGGATATTACTCTTTCCAAAGCTCCAGGTAGATTCTATTGAGTTGTTGCGTGGCAGCAACAACCAATCCCTCACTTCCGCATACCCCCCAGAAGACAGGATCGTCCGCAACCAGGCGGCCCTGCTTTGCCCCATCATACCAAACGAACAGGAAATATTGGTCCAAACCAACGGCTATGAGGTGCATGTGGTGGAACTCGAAGAGAAAGGCATTATAACCCTTAATATGGTCCTATCCTGCAATGAACGAGACATCATAGCAAATTGCCGTAGTATCTTTGCCAGCTGTTCAGCCGGGTATAAGTCCGATTTTGCCGAGTACAATGTAAAATACTGTCAATTGTTTGGTGGCAACCCAAAAGATGCATTCCCGGTGTTTCTGAAGATGATGTACGCCTTAGCTGCGGAGGCCGGAGGTAGCATGAACTTGGCCAGCATCACCTACAGCGATCTGAAGTTTATGTTCTTCGATGTCGCCAGCATCGCCGCCGCCGTGCAAGCGGATTATCTGCCCAAAGTGAGCGGCTGGGAATTGTACATAAACAATGTATAATTTGGGCTCGCGCGAGCTTTATGATATGAGTGTAGAAACTGCTTTCAGCCGTTTGAAGGGCGTCAGGATGCCGCTGCTACATTAACTTATAACTCATCACAAAAAAAAAGGAGTTTCAATGCGTTTCATGGTCTTCAAATCCAGCAAACAGCCCACTCGCAATAACCAGGATAGTGGCCGCCCCTACGATGTAACCGAGCTCATCGAGGCTTATTACAAAAGCTCCTGGCATGCCAGCTGTATAAACCTGAAAACTATCTGCATCCTGGGCGATGGCATCGAAAATCCGGATGTAGTAGCCAGGCTTTCCGAATCCGTGCGAGAAGATAGCATCTTTACCCTGCTCCAAAAGACAATTCTGGATCTAAGAGTATTTGGCGATGCCTTTTGGGAGATTGTGCGCACAGGAAGCTCCATCGAGATCTACCACATGCCATCCTGGACCGTCTCTGCAGGAAAAAATGGCGGCTGGATCCAAGAGCTGGATAGCGGTAAGGTGGAGTTTGATTCCGAGTCCGTCTGGCACTTCCGCGAACCCGGGCTCCTCTCGCAGCTCTGGGGCTCGCCGGATTACCTTCCCCTCATCGAAGATGGCACCATCGATACCATCAGCACCATAAAGACCTATAACCGGAATTTCTTCAAGAACAATGCCATCCCGGATGGCATCCTCTTCATCAAAGGGGGCGACATCAGTCCCGCTACGGAATCCGGTCTGCGCCGCTTTTTCCGGGAAAAGTTCCTGGGCGTGGAAAACGCTTCCAAATTCTGCCTCGCGCCCATCCCGGAAGGTGTCCAGGTGCAGCTCGAAAAGCTGCAGGATCATCATGATGGTAAGTTCATGGAGCTCAAGGATTCCCTCGTAGCAGAGATCATCTCCTGTCACGGAGTTCCGCCCCGGCTGGCTGGGATCATGATCCCCGGATCTCTGGGCGGCGGGGGAGAGGCCTCCGGAGAGCTCAAGATCTTCCTCAATACCCGCATCAAACCTCTGCAAAACATCTTTGGCGGTCAGCTCGATGCCTTCTTCCAGGAAGTCTTTGGCATCAAGACGGATATCACCTTCAAAGCTTTTGATATCATGCCTTCAGCAGCAGAAACGGCGCTGAATATGCTGAAAAGTTGAGAGATGAGTTTGAAAGTCGATAACCGTCTATCATATCTGCAAGCGCGTTTCATGTATCTCGCGCGCGATGTAAAATCTACCAGATCCACGCTTAGTTCTGCTTTGTCCGAACTTATATCCATCAGACAGGAATTGGACGCATATATTGCGGATTCTTCAGTTTCTGACGAACTGGATACCATGCGCGCTGAAATCAACCAAATACTATCCCAAAACAAGGTCTTGGGAAAAGATATCTATGTTCAGGATTCTGAACCCCTCAATCCCGATTGCGTCTGGATCGATACAAATGGCATTGATCTAATTACTAATTAAGGAGACCCCCATGGCAAACCTAAAAGGCATTTACATGACCGAAGTCGAATATTACGACGGAACAGACTGGAAAGAGCTTATCGTCGAGAAAGATGATGGTAAAAAGCTCTCCGCATTATCTGGTCATATCATACTCTATAGTACTGATAATCCCAGTCCATCCCCCTCCGATATGCAAGTCACCGTAAATTTTAACGATATCCGCATGCGTGAAGCAGAAAACCCAGCCGAAGACAAATTTGTCGCCTTCCGTGACGAAGGCATCCCTCCCACACAGAAAAGCCCTATTGTCCGCTATAAAATTGCCGTCGGAACTTTGACTTCCGAAGAGATTATCACCGTGAATCAAGACTATCACTACATGATGATTAATGCGGCTTTTCCGGATGATGCATACTCCGGCGCTGGAAGCACCCCCACAGTGAACCAAAGCAACGCTAATGTGGCACTCAAGCTCTACTTCCCTGCCTTCCTCTCTACCCATATCAACTCGAACGCCGTCAACTACCTCAAAAGCCTCCTCCAAAATGCTGCCAATTGGTCAGTCACAAGGGAAGGCAACACTGGTTCCCAAACCGTTACTCCCTCGTCCGTTACTGTAGGTACCCCCACCGCTACTTCCGCTACCGACTATGGTCTCGCAAAAGTCCTGGTTACCCTAAACTGCGGCCTCACCTTCCCCATGAGTGGCACCTACACCCTTAACGCCACCTTCCAATCCAACGATGTCGATTCCGCATACCTCTTGCCCGGCAAACATTCCGTAACCGCTACGATTAAGGTAAATACTGGCTCCACCACCCCGCTCATCGTGTCGTTCGATGCCGATGCGATGATGTCTGTGAGTATCGCAGGGGCATGATCCACAAACATAAAACCGTAATCGCCAGCCTCCGGAATAAGCAAAACGTACGCGTCTTTATTCCGGAGAAGCTGCGCATTGGCGGCGTCTCATACGTCCAGCCTTACAAGTTCATGCGGGTATTACCCTCCACCCAGCCCATCCTCGTATCCACGCGTGCCCAGCTTGTCATCCCCATATCCATCCTCATCAACGAGGTAACGCTTACCTCTCCCTTCTCCATCGAACTTATCAAGTCCTACCTTGACCAACTCTCTATCAAAACCTACATGCAAAAATACCCCGCAAACAACTACAAGATTCTCTCCGAAGCCAAACGCGGCGACGCCTGGGATACCCAGTTAATGGCAGGTAAAGCAAAGTTCACTGCGTCATGAATAGATACATCGACCTCCTGGCACCATATATCAAGAAAACCCTGTATCCCTTTCAGCTGAAGTTCCTGGTGGATCCCGCCCGCTGGCGCATTGCAAATAAATCCCGCCAGATCGGGCTTAGCTACACTCTGGGCATCGACGCCATCTCCGGAGCTTTTATCCGGGATCGCAACCAGCTCATCGTATCAGCCTCCAAGATGAATGCCGAGATCGTGATGGATTATATCAGAGGCCATCTGGATAGCCTGGAACTCCTGCCTACGGTGGATAAAGAGGGTTATATCGAGCTTCCTGGAGGGCGCCACATCCGCGTCTGCAGCACAAACTGGCGCACCGCCCGCGGCTTCAATGGCGATGTCTATCTGGATGAATTTGCCTTCACCATCCGGGATCATGAAATATGGCGCGCCATGGTCCCCTCCATTACTGCGGTCAAAGGTCGCGTTACAGTTATCTCTACCCCCAAAAGCCGTATCGATAAATTCTGGCAGATCTTTAGCTCCAAATCCAGCAAGTGGAGCAAGCACCAGATCACCATTCACGATGCCATTAGAGACGGCTTCCCGGTGGATATCGAGGAACTGCGCGAACTCTTCGATCCGGAAGAATTTGCCCAGGCTTACGAGTGTATTCCGCTGGATACCGCCGAAAGTTATATTCCCTACAACCTCATCGAGCCTTGCCTCTATGATCCATTATCGGATGCCTTTGCCGCCACCCTTATGGGACGAAACCTAAATGTGGATACGGCTTCCAGCAGTTTGTCAAGCGGCAGGATGCCGCTTCTACCCTTGGTCTATGGCGTGGATATCGGCAGAACCAAGGATGAAACCGCTATTGCGGAAACTGCCCGGCACGATGGCATCACCTGGTGCCTTTCTATGAAAAGCTGGCAAAAAACCGCGTTTAGCGTACAAAAGGAACGCCTCATGGATATCCTGACCCGCCCTTCCACTCAAATCCTAGCTATCGATAAAGGCGGCATCGGAATGAACCTGCACGAGGATCTCTCGTTTGCATATCCCGCCAAAGTGCGTGGGGTAAGCTTCGCTCCCGCAGTCAAAGAACGCCTGGCAAAGAAGATGCGCATTGCCTTTGAAGAGAAAAAGATCCGCATCCCAAACGATCCCAGCCTGGTATCCCACATCCTGTCCATCAAACGCACCGCAAACCGCAGCTCTGTATTCTCATACTCTTCGGAATCAAATGAGCATCACGGAGATAAATTCTGGGCGCTTGCCCTCGCTCTGGATTATAGCGAAGGCAATAGAATTGTCGATTTTCGATTCATCTGATAGTTATGAGTTAAGGAGTGCATAATGTATCCAATATTTTCTTACGGCTCCCCTCGCTTCTGTATCGGAGATCTTAGCGTGCTTTTTCCTACCAAGAACCCTGCTGGGGAAGTTGTCTTCGAACCCAAAGAAGAGCAGCTCGAAACCCTGGGTGGAGATGCCATCCCGGTGTTCAGAGGCTATCGCGCCAATGTCCATCTTAAGCTCTATAACACCGGGGCTCAAGACTACGAAAAACACCTTACAATGATGAATATCATCAATCACTCCCGCTCAAATAGGCTTCCCATCCTTTTGCAGCCCCGCTTTTCATCCGGGGCTACCTTGAACCTCTGGGTCTATCCCAAAAGCGATTTTGGCTACAAGGAGATTACAAATCTAAATGCCGGACAACACATTGATCTGGAGTTCTTCAGCAAAAAACTGCTGAATGAACTGCCTCTTATCGTCAACCGTCCTCGCTTTCTGATGTTAGATGCTGAGCACTACCTGCTCCTATCAACCAGCGGGAATAAACTCATCCTGCCTAGCTCAAACTACCACCCGGTGGATGTAACCAGTGAACCAAACTTCGCTTAAGTTAAATGTTATGAGTTATGAGTTATTGTGGAAGCGGTTTGTAACCGCTTATAGTAAACGTGCTTTTCACCCCTCAACTCTCAACTCTCAACTCTCAACTCTCAACTCTCAATAAAGGAGTAAATTATGCCAGATAATGATAGCACCCTCCAAGCCCTGCCCACCCTTTCCGCACCTGCTCTGCAGGATCTCCTCCTGGCTGCAGATGCAAGCGATTCGTATGAGCCCAAGAAATTACCCCTGGATAAACTGATGCAGCTTATCCTTAGCTCTTCCTCCGCCTTCGAGGTCATGGGCTCCACTCTATATCTTAAACAAGCGCTCGATGCCAATGGCAACAAGATCATCAACCTCCCCGGCGCCGCAAACGATGGTGACGCCGTCCCCTACATTCAGATTAGCCCTCTCATCAAAGCCCTGGATTACATCACGCCCGGAGCTCCCTCCGCTTATGATCGGGATTCTTTCATCAGGGTTTCCTGCCCCACCATCCTGGATCCCTGGGGTGGATTCTATCTCTTCTACTGGTGCGTGGATACGTCCCCCTCTACCCAGATCACCATCTCCGGAAGCTCCGTAGTAGCCTCCTCCGGGGCTACTATCAATTTCGATGGCTCTGTGGCGAATATCGTCAATATCCCAAAGGATGTTGGCATGCAAGGGCGCTATTTCCATGTAGTAGTTCGCTATCGCAATTTCAACTATCTCTCGAATATCTCCCCCACAGGACACCTCCTGGTGCAAAATCCCGTGTTGGGCGATGTAATAAAAAACGAAGAAGCCCCTCGTCCCAGAAACTACTCTCTGGTGGCGGGCAAGAACCGACTGAGCATTAATGCAGAACCTGGTCAGGACACTCCCCCAGGCTGCTCATATCTCGCGGAAATCCTCTTCAATAGCTCCGATAGTACAGAAATAACCGGAACTGAAGATGGCCTAGTGCGGATATCCTCCAATAGCCCACAGTTCTCCTACGATGTCCCGCTTATGCAGTCTCAATCGAGATGGGTACATACCCGAATCGCCTCAGTATCGATGTTTGGTATCAAAACCTTCACCGAAACCATGCACTGCGAACTGGAATACGACGCGGATTTTATCAATGAAGAGTTCCTCAACCTCATGGCAAGAAAAATGTCAGAAAAAATCCAAACCCAGGATGGCCAACCCCTGGCAGCAAAATAGGAGTATATATGAAAATACACACCGATGTCACTACCCTCTCACGCCTCTATCCCCTCTTCAAAGAAGCCGGGATCGAAGGAGTCCTTACCGGAAATTTCTCGAAGATTGAAGGTTTTGGATATCAAGAGATCTTCGGCGCTCTTCTGCAAACCGGGAACATCCCGGAAGTATGCAAGGTCATTACAAGATGCGATACGTGTCTGCCTCCATATTCCTCAGAGGAAAAGCCCTGGGAGGAATGCTCTCGTGAAGAATCAATGGGTCTGATCATATCTTTTTTTTTGGATATCATCGGATTGCACAACGAATCCCAGGATCTTCTGAACCAGCTGAAATCTCTGAAACAAACCTCTTTATGAAGCTAAGATATGTCCTCTATCGTCTGGGTGCAGATCCCAGCGTTACCGAATTGGATGAGGCGCTCGAGCTCAGCTCTCTTTACTCTGAAGAGTCCTCCGCCCGCTTCTGCCCACTATTGGGGGAGTCGTGATCTATCTCTTCTCTATGTCGTCTATTATGGTGCCCGTCTTCCCGGCTTCGCCTTTACAGAAGATGACGCCCAGCACGGCTATCCCCACTACAAACGCAAGCACCACCAAAATCGCCAAAATCGTTATCATCGCTTCCACCTCTGCAAATATGATAACCGGCACAAAAGGATACGCAAATGAATGATCCCAAGCTAAAGATTACCCTCGAACTCTCCGGACAGGAAAAAATCGAAGAATTCCTGGCAAAACTTAACAAAAAGTATCACCTGGCTGCTGATGCGGATTTCTCCAATATCGCCCACGAAATCCAAAAAAACATCGAATCCCCCTTGAATAAACAAATCAGTGCCTTTAACTCTTTCAAAACCAAAGCAATGCAATTTGGCTTGGTCATGAATGGCGTCTCCAGCGCCATCCGTGGTGCTATGATGCTCTACAATGCAACCGTTGGTGTCGTTGTTGATTCTGCAGCAGAATTTGAACAGCTCAAGCTGCGCCTCGTATCCCTCTATCAGGATACCGATAAAGCTGCAGCAGCTTTCGAAAAGTTCCGCACAATTGCCTCAAATACTCCCGCAACCCTCAAAGGCGTCGTGGAAGCCGGTGCCAGCCTGAAGGCTTTTGGCCTCGAAGCTGAAGACGTGTTGGAATCAGTTGCCGACCTTGCTGCCTATATGGGCTTGGATATTGTGGAAGCAGCTCAAGCTGTAGGTAGGGCTTTTGCCGGTGGGGTCGGAGCTGCCGACGTGTTGCGTGAAAGAGGAGTATTGGAACTTATCAAGAGTTTCAAAGGCATTGATGACCTCACAAAGCTTAGCTTGCCCCAATTTCGGGAGGCTATGCTTTCTACCTTCTCCGATGCCTCAGCCGGGATCGCGGGGTCTTCTGATAGAATGGCAAAAAGCTACACCGGCGCAGTCAGCAATATGCAAGACTCCCTGGAAAACCTTCGCGCTACTATTGGTGAAAGGCTAACCCCTGTGTTGGGAGGCGCTGCTAACGTCCTGGCAAAATTTGCCAATGCTCTATCCGGAACCAAAACCGGGCTCGACGCTACAAAAGAATCGCTAATGGGGCAGAGGGTAGAATTTGAACGGTTGGTATTAGTCTACAAGGACTTGCACTTCAAACAGAACCGCAGCAAAGAAGATAATGAGAAGTATCAGAAAACTATCAATGATCTAATGACCAAATATCCGAATTACCTGGGAAAAATCGACCTGGAAAAATCGGGATGGGGGGATATAGCTGAAGCAATTGAATTCTCAAGATCTGAACTGCAAAAATGGATAAATCTAAAGATCAAGCTGGCTATAATAGATAGTAAAGAGGCAGAATATGTTAAGTACCTATCTAAGATAAATGATGCAGATCAAGAGCTTAAGACATTGCAGGCTGAGTTTAATGCGGGGACTAAGAGCCGAACAGAACGATGGAAGGTCGACATTGCTCACGTTAGAGAGTTAGTTCATGACGAGGATGGTAATCCAAGAACGATATCTAAGCCAATAGGTAAGATACCAGATGACGTGAAATATGATGAGAAAGGCAAATACTATTATCGTGAAGTGAGTACGATGGAAAGCTTTAAGGAGAGGAATCTCCAAGAGAAGATAAAAGCAAACGAGGCTGAGATAAAGGCTTTGAACAAAGAGATTAATCAGATGGTTGCGTTGATAGCGGGAGAAGAAGCTGTCGCACCTTCTAATGAAGAAAGGGGCGGAAACAAGGGATCCGGAGGGGGCGGAGGAAGCCCTAAAAAGAGCGAAATCGACGCAGTAATGAAAGAGCTTCAAGACTACCGTATCCATCGAGAAGCGAGATTTAATGAGGAACAAGCCGAGATTGAGATGCTGCGAAGTGATTATGTCGAGAAGCTGAATATCGTGGCTGGCAATGCTGCTGCTGAAGGCGATCTGCAGGAGAAGCGAGACATGGAAATCAGCAAGATTCAGGCGAAGTATCAGGAGCAGAGGGAGAAGGACGAGGCTGCTCATTATGAAAAGCTAAAGTTCTTTGCTGAAGGTTATTATGATTGGAAGCTGAAGCAGATCGATTCAGAAGCGGAGAAAGCTGGAGCGTCAGAGGCGTGGAAGCGTGAACAGATCGAGCAATTGGACAAGGAGCGGTCTGAGTGGGATAATCGGGCTATCAAAGCATTTGAGGAGAAGTATAGTGCCGAAATGAGCCATTTGGCAGAGTTACGGGAGCTTGGGCTGGCGACCCATTCAGAAGTTGCGGAAAAAGCATGGGAATATTATGATACTCTAATGGCAATCGTAGAGGCGGATGGGGTAGTGACGGAAGAAGAAAAGAAGCTCTTGGAAATGTATCGTAAGCGGGGTCAGGCTGCTCAATTGGCGGTCAATCGAGACTCGGATGTTGCGGCATATTATGACGAGATAAGATTCCATGATTCCTCCTACTACGCTTGGAAAAAAGCCCGCATCGAGGAGGATGTCCGCCTCATGGATATCTCCGAAGAGCAAAAAGCTGCCCTTATCAAAGCCAAACTCGATGCCCTAAAGCTCGAAATGCAGGATTTTAAGCCAGATAAATCACTCTTTGATCATCTCCTTGATTCACTCGATATCCCCACAGAGCATCAGGCAAAGATCATCAGCTCCTTTCAGTTCCTGGCAAATCAGATATCTTCCATCTGGAGCCAGTTGTATAGCAATCTGGCATCAAATAGAGACCAATCTCTTGCGGATCTGGAGCATAGAGCCAAGAAAGAGCGCAAGACGGATGCTTGGCTCGCCAAAGAGAAGGATCGCATCAATGAAGAATACGAGAAGAAACACAGATCACTAAAACGCACAGAACAGAAGATGCAAATCGCTTCCGCTACAACGAACACCCTGGAAGGCATCACCAATGCGCTCACGGTCAAACCCGCGTGGCTCGCGCCCATTATGGCGGCTTCTGTAGGGGCTTTGGGCTTCGCACAGGTGAAACTGATCGCAGAACAAAAGTTCGCTACAGGTGGGCATTTTAGAGGGCGTGGAAGCTCTACTAGCGACTCCAATATAATCGCTGTGTCAGATAATGAATACATCGTCTCTGCTGATCGTGTGAACCGCTTTGGCGTGCCCTTCTTTGATGCTCTGAACTTCGGCAATGGCGAGCAGATCCGAAAGGCATTGTCCTCCATTAGAATACCCACTCCAAGCATATCCTACCCCGCTAAAACTCATGGATATGCCTCTGGTGGGGTAGTGCGCCCACAAGCACCGGTATCCCAGAATGTGGCTATGAATGTTGTCCTAAAGTGCGATGGGAAAGCCTTAGCAAAAGCGGTCATAAAAGGAAAGAAAAGGATCATTTCTACCTAGATCAATATTGTCAAACCGCTTGTCGAACCATGTGAAATGGTACTACGAGATTAGCCTTCAAATGTGTCAAACCGCCTGTCGAAAGCCAAGATTGCCAAATGGTTTGTCGAATTTAGCCAAACACCCTGTCGCGGGATACTATGTAATGTATGCAGATAGAATTCACAAGCGAAAATTTCAAGAAAGAAATCGAAGAAAAAGCTTGACAGCAGACATGTGGTGATATAGTTGGCTACATCACTAAGGCGCTACGTGAAATAATTAAAGTGAGGACGCGATGAAAACTTTTAAAGACGACATCCCGATCTACCTTCAGCTAAGGCAGCAGATCGAAGAACAGATCTTAGCTCGGGCTTTAATTGAGGAAGATCGGTTGAAATCGCTCCGGGAAATGTCCGCTGAATACAGGATTAATCCTATTACAGCGGGGAACGCGGTAAACGCGTTGGTAGATGAAGGCATATTGTACCATAGACGGGGAATAGGAATCTTTGTGTCTCCGGGTGCCAGAGAAATGATTATAGCCAAACGCAGAAATTCTTTCATCAAGGACTCTCTGGAACCATCCATCCGACTGGCAAAGAGCTACGAAATCCCAAGGGATGACCTAATCAATAAAGTAAAAAGTGTGTATGGAGAAGAGCAATGACAGTATATGAAAAGACTTTCGAGAATCACCCGATACCATATCAAGTGAAAAACCTAAGCAAGTCCTTTGGCAAGTTTCTGGCAATTGATAACGTATCCTTCACCTTGCCTTGGGGCAAGATCGTGGGACTATTGGGAAAGAACGGAGCGGGGAAATCTACCTTAATGCGCTGTATGTTGGGTTTTTTGGATCATGAAGGTACTGTAAGCTTGGATGGATTCCATTTACAGCACAGAGACCACCGTGTGTTCGATCAAGTGGCCTTCATACCGGATGTAAGCGGTTTGGACGACAGATTGACGGTTGGTCAGACCATAGACTATGTGAAACGCCTGAATCCCTGTTTCAATGAAGAAAGAAGCACCAGACTGTTTGCCCGCACGAATCTACCGCTAAACAAGAAGGTGGGAAAGCTCTCCAAAGGCATGAAAACGAAGCTCTATCTGCTATTGACGATATCACTGGATGTGCGCTATTTGCTCTTGGACGAACCTACCTTGGGACTTGATATTGCGTTCCGCAAGGAGTTCTTCAACATAATCCTAGGTGAATTCTTCGATGAGCAGCGCACCATCTTCATCTCAACGCATCAGGTTGAGGAGATTGAGGATATGCTACAGGAAATAATAATCATCGATAATGGAAAAATGATACTGAATGAAGAAGTGGAAAGCTTGAAATCACGTTATCGAGTGGCAACCGTTGCATCGGATAAGAGGCAGAGTCTGCAAAACGCCGGAGCACGGGAGATCAATAATACTCTGGGATTTGTAAGCGCAGTAATCCCCTCGGAAACAGAGATTGAGGGTGCCACTTACCATAGGCCTACGATCTCGGATATCTTTATGGAAGTGGTGGGAGGTAATAATGCAGCAGTTTAAAGCTCTGTTAATAAAAGAATGGAATACCCACAGAAAGAGCTTTCTTACTCCGACCTGGGTACTGATGACGATCTATCTCTTGAGTCTGGTAACATTTGTCTATGGCAGTATTCGCTATGGATTGCCAAGCATAGTTCAGACCATGGACGCTCCGGAAAATCAAGAAATAGCATTATGGATATTGCACTACGCGGCTACAATCTTTATCGCGGGGATTAGCATATTAACAACCCTGGTACTTACAGAAGCAACTCTAAACCATGATTACATCAAGCGCTGTGAGATCTTCCATCTTTCGCAACCGGTCAGTTTGAAAAAGATACTCGCTGCAAAGGCGATCTTTGTAAGTGTGGGAATCTTCTTGCAATACCTAGTCTTGATGCTTGTAAACTATCTGGTAATGAGTGTAGGGATGGCCATCCTCGGTTTCAATTCCTATTCCCTCGGCTTCAATGCTGTCTTGTACACGATTCCTTATATCATCACATCCATTTTGATGTTGATACCCACGTTGTGGTTCTTTACCTGTGTGTTTCGCAAGAACTCTTTTATCAAGATGATTCTCTTCTTTGTTATATTCGATGTCGTTGGTTTGATGCTAAAGATCTCATGGGGTGTGAAACTCTACAGCCTCACCGGCTTTTGGTCTAGAGTGGTAATGACCCCCTTCAATTTGATTACCAGAAGATTTGCGGCAATTGAGGTTGGAGTGGGCAATATGAATTGGGATTTTTATTGGACTCAAGAAAACTGGATTTGGCTGGGCCTGAACGTAGTTCTGGTGATAGCATCCTACTTCATTTATAAACGTAGAAACATCAGTTAACAGGACTGAAACATACATACGGCGTCGTTACTTAGTAGTGATGACGCCGCTCTCTTTGCCCCATATGTTTTGCTTGTCGGGCGGAATTACTTGACTGATATGGCAGAGGCTACATAGTGACATAAAGCATGGCATGGTATGAAACACGCTATATTGACTTTCCTCTTCTTAATATTGACGATAGTTGCTGTCTGGTCCAAGAGTGATGATCCCATAACAAACGGTATCAATTACGTGATGAATCGGGATCTGGTGTCCGATGTACAAGACAGCATGCAGGACAATCGTTTTCTGAAAAGAGTGTATCCCCTCATCTTTCGGAAAGCGGATCAGGCTTCCACAGTACCGGAATTGGACCGTGATTTCGTGGAATGGGAAGGTAAGCAGATATCAGGAGTGAATATCATACAACAGGAAGTGTTTGAAATCAATGAACGCAGTGGAAGGATTCAGCTATTCAACGATGTTTTGCGCTTCGCCAATATGATTCACCCCAAAACTCGGATGAGCATCTTAGAACACAATCTCTTCGTATCAGAGGGAGATTCACTGAATCCTGATCTCCTGGTAGCCAATCTGCAGTATTTGTATGATCTGGGCTTGTATTCGGAATTGGCTTTTTCTATCGGCGATACAGAGGATGAGTCTATCGAGATTGATCTGAGTATGAGAGAAAAGTTCTTCCTGCAAATGAGTGCCAAGCTTTTGAACAGCCGCAAAATGCAAGTACGTTTGATGGACAGGAATTTTCTGGGGCTGGGACACTCAATGAAGCATGTATGGTATGTGGATCCACGCGATAGGGAATCTTTGGGCTGGGAGACCGCGTACACCTATCCAAATATGCTTTCTCGGTTTATCACAGGTGATTTCAGTTATCTGTCGCTTTTGGGACAAAGGTCTTTGCAATTAGGCTTTCAGCGTGATTTCCTCTATCCCTTTTACTCAGATTTTGGTGGACTTGATTTTGGCACAGAGCATAGTGCTCCTCCGCAGGATAGCGTCATGGTGAAAAAGCGGCAATATGGAGCCTGGTATGCGCACGCGTTTTCCAATCTTGAATACCCGAGATATCTATATTCCGCCTTGGCTTTGGACTATATCGAGCATCAAGTAAGCCCCGAAGGGCTTAGCTGGCAGGATTCCTTCTTTGCTTTGGGGTGCTTGGGCTATTCCAGCTCACAGTATAGATACAATCAAGGGCTCAGTTCATTTCTGGATAGTGATTATCTGCCCAATGGCCATCTGTTTCAGCTATTGTATGGCTATGAATTTGGTGAGTTAAAACAGCGTCCATTTTTGGGTGTTCACGGAGCCTTTTCCAGCTATCTCAAGCCGGGGCATTACCTCTATACTAAAGTGGCATGGGACAGCTATTTTGATGGCTCAGAGGCCGAGCAGAGCTTCATTGCCCTGGAGCCGGTGTATATCTCGCCATCTCAAAGGATCGGCAATATGGAAGTGCGCAGCTTGATCAGAAGCAGGATCATTAAATCTTTCAAGACCTTAGCCGTGCAAACGATCAAGCTATCGGACGATATTTTCTTTCGGGATGGATCAGAGGCCTGGGGCACCGACCTGATCAGTTTGAGTATGGAGTCAGATTTCAATACGGCATATCAGATATTTGGTTTTCAGCTATCAATCTTTAACTACATAGATATGGCAGTGATGGATGACGACTGGGGCAGAAAGAAGCGGGAACATCTTTATGAGCAAGGTTTGGGAATTCGGCTGAGGAATCCGGGTTTGATTTGGGACTTTATCGAGCTAAGAACCGGTTTGGAATACAAGAATGCCAATGATCCATCTTTCAGTGTGTCTTTGAACCTGAAACCTACCCGCATCCTGGACGATTTTAGAGGGAAGAAACCCAAACCCTATTACTCCAGAAAATAGCAACGATAAATCTTTATCTGCAAACCCTTCCCTTAGTCCGGATGTTTTGTGAAAGCAGAGATTGAACTGATGACTCAAAGCAGGGGAAGCATGAATGACAAAGCCCACAACATCCTCTTCTGAAGCGCTTGCATCTGAGTGGGCTTACCATGATTTGTAGCCCATCGCTCCGGCAAAGACTGCAAGGAGGGTCATGGGCTTTTGCCGAAACAGCTGTAGAGGATAACGGACACAAAATGGAGGGGATACGAATTGAGTGCTAAAAAAGGTTTGACAAAAAAAGAAAGATAAAAAACCATGAAAACAAAGAAGAATTTCCCGGGAGATAATAATGTCTGAAACAGCAAAAAATACACAGTCGAAAGCCGAGAACAATCTGCAAGTTGCCGATAAACACAAAGTTAGCTTGGTAGAGCTAATCATGATCCTGCTTCTGGTGGGATTGGTATTCGTGTTTTTCTTTGGTATGCGCCAGCTCAGAATAGACAAAGCCGCCGAAGCACTGGCTCATGAAAAGTTCGAGAAAGTGATTCCCGTAATAAAAACCGCCATCAATGCAGCGGAAGAGTTCAAAATGAATGACGAATTTGGAGATTATCCTTTCGATTTCGGTCTGTTGAACCTGAGTGATACAGACACTTACACAATCAAATCTGACGAGAATGGCATTATGTATATCGACGCGACTGATTTCACCATTCATTATGATACCGAACAATACAGCTTCATTGCTAGCTCTACAGAATCTTTCGGCAAAGCAGGCGTGAAAGTGATCTATGTACTCGCCGATGCTTCATATCAGGTGGAAGATCCCAGTCCGGAGCGTAAGCCCACAATACGAGATGAGTGGTTGCCACAAGACTGATATAATACTAGGAAACAATATTAAACGGTTCCTGTCGGGACCGTTTTTTTGTACTCTGCAATGCTCAGCCTTAGCATCCGGAATGGGAGCAATATCAGTAATGAGAAACTCACCGGATTATTGTGGAGATCAAAACAACATGACGCCGTATGCAAGTCTCTTGCCGGTGTAGGAGCATCCATGATTTGCCCGGAGGATCTAGGTGGATTTGAGCTCTCGTTATCGTGTAAACTACCGCATTGCAAATTAGCTTTAAAGGTTGATAAGCTATGTCTCTGTATCTATGAACTCTGTATAGGGTGATTCAGGTATCAGCAGGGTGTTTTAGGGTGCTTTTGCGGGTCAAACAGCATGGATCTACAAGCCCCGATATCAGCTATCTGGAAGTAAAAGAAAAGCCCCTCTCCACCAGGGAAGGGGGGCTATTACAATGATGAATTGTATATTATTTCATCAGAATCATCTTCTTGGTGTGGCTGTATTTGCCGGCTTTCATTTTGTAGAAATAAACGCCGCTGGATACGTTACGACCGTTGTTATCTTTTCCCATCCAAGTGATGGTGTGCATACCGGGGTTCATTTCGGAAGCAACAAGCGTTTTTACGCGCTGACCCAAGATGTTGTAGATCTCTATACTTACGAAATCCCTGTTTTTCAATGAGAAGCTGATGCTGGTATTAGGGTTGAAGGGATTCGGATAGTTACCATTGAGTTTGGTAACAACCGGTTGCACCAGATCGTTGTTATCGGATGTTTCTGAGCTTCCTGTAAGCGTGATGCTGAGGGTAGGATTCTCCGGATCATCGCTAATGATCACCAGTTCAGAATTATACTCACCTTCTTCGGTGGGACGGAAGGCAACATTCAGAATCAGGCTTGCTTCTGCGGAAAGGGCAAAACTATAGTTATTCAGGTAGTCATCGTCAATTTGCAGGGCATAGGGCTCCGGCAGTGTGATGCTGCTGAGCATGAGGGCGTTTCCGTTATTGTTGAGAGTGAGGGGTAGCACCTGTTCTTCACCGGTTTCGATATTGCCAAAAGCAAGGCTGCTTTGATCTATTTGCAGTATGGGAGTACCGGTATCGGTGTTTTCTGCGGGGAATAGTACATCGTCGATCCAGACGCAATCACTTCCGTTTGACACAGAGCCGTCTTTTGTATACTCCCAGCGGTAAGTATTGGTGCCGGCAAGCACGATATAGCTTATTTGTTCCCAATCATCATCAATACCGCTCCACTGGTTTTTGAGGATTCCGTTTACGTAGAATTTCAGATAATCTCGGCCGGCCTCTGAAGAAGTTTTCTTCCAAAATGAGACAAAGCCATCGGCAGGGTTGTTTAGCGTGATGCTCATCGAAGTGCTTTGATTGTGTGCAATCGACGCACTTTCTGCGGCATAACCGCCAAGATATCCGTTCTCACTGGTGCTCCACTGATCACCCGAGAAGTTCCAAGGGAAGTTTCCCATACCATTCTCAAAGTTTTCCATCAAGATACCGGCGATGATGCTATAGGAATTTGTGATCACAGTATTGGCATAGGAAGCCATCACTTCGATCGTAATGGTGGATCCCGGAACGATCTGAGATGAGAGCGCTACATCAAAGGAAAGTGATGCTGAGGCACCAACGGCGAGACTGGGAACACTATCTATAATAGTGTTTATGATAGTCTCTCCGCCTGATATTGCGATGGAACTGGATATTTCGGGGCTTTCGGTATGCCCCAGATTTGTGAGGGGGATACTGATGACAAAGCTTTCACCGGGATCAACTCTGCCATTGTCATTGCCCTGACTGTCATCAACCTGTATAGATCCCCAAACAATGCGGGGAGCGTTGATGAGCATTTCGTGTGTATAGCTGTATTCCGAGCCGTCCTCCAAGCTAACCAGTACCTCGAAAGCAGCCACGTATTGATCGGGCACGGATTCGCTTATTTGGAGCTGCAATCCACTTGTTGTTGATCCGCTACTCTCCGGGTTGATGTCGTCGATTACTTCGGCGTCTCCGACTACGGTGAGATGAGGATCGGAGGTACTAAGAGATACGTTCACACCTTCAGCGGGATCGCTGCCAACGTTTTCCATACCTACTTGAACGGTAACGATTTCTCCAAGTGAGGGATTGTTGTCGTTATCGTCTTGAACCTCGACATCGGTTACGATGATGTAAGCTCCTTCCGCGGGTAATACTTCTACTAAACCCAAGTGCGTAACCTTGTTTAAAGCAGTAATCGTAAGAGTGAGGTTCATAGGTTGATCCGGCAGAATATCAAGAGTAATGAGCGCATTGCCATTGGCATCAGCTACAGTTTTACCATAGATCATGCCATCGGCACTGAGAGTAATGCGAGCGTTCGCTTCGGTGGTAATAGCCATAGTATCCATACCGATCAAAAGGATTGGATTGTAGCTTGCCAGAGCTTCGGTGGGAGTTTTGGTCCTCACCATCAAAGAAGCATCGCCAAAGATATGCCAGTTTTTGAATTCATCCGCTCCGTCATTACCGTATACTTCGATCATTTTTGAAGAGCCGTTATAGAATAGGCCGCCAATGGTTTGTTTGGCTTCGGCGATCAAGAGGTCGGTTACTTCATCCTGACCACGCATTGGCGGATTCCAGGCTTGGTTTACAGAGGAAGCATAGATTGCTACTGCTCCGGTGGGATTTCCGTTGTTGGTGGCTCTCATCCAGGCTTCTGCAAAACAGGTACGGCTTACAAAATTGCCATTAACACATGCTACTGAGACTATAAAAGGCAACATGTTATCGTTTGTAAGGGCATTAATATTGTTGTTGTTGAAGCCGGTGGTAACCCAAGAAGTATCAGAACCATGGCCTACGTAGTTTATGAAGCCGCGTCCGGTATTGATATTGTTGCCTACCGCTGTGGCAGACGCACCCATGCTTGCATACATCTGATCAACTGTTGAATAACCATATCCCAGCAGATCAGTACGGATGTTTTCCATGTGCTGTTGATCACTTTCGCCCATGTCACCGTTATATCCGCCACCTTCGTTGGAAGCGATACCCATAGCATTTTGTAGCCAGGTGGCATCACTTTGGAGGTCGCGTTCATACTCTACGCTTCTTTGAACTTGAGTTTCCATTTCCGCGACGGTCTGAGCCGAAAAGCGGCCCACAAAGATGTCCGGGTAGTTGTCGTTTCCTGCCAATAGGGCAAATGAAGGATCGCTGCCTCCTCCGCCATAGGAAAGAGAGGGAACCTGAGGGGCGTCTCCCATGATCTGAACAAACATCAAACCATCGTTCAGGTTGTATTGGTCTTGAATGTAAGTCTTTAGTTGAGACGCGCTGGGTCCGGCCACTTGGTGATCGACCACAGTAACATCGTAGCCGATTTGTTGTTTCCAATCTACCCAGGGCTGAATAGTGTCGTTGAACATAGCATTTGTGATTACCAGAATGCGGCCCTCTTCACCGATAGCGTCGTATTTGGCTTCCGCGAAATTTAAAAACAGGTTTTGGTATATTCCGCTGAATTGAGCAGCATGGCTCTGTTTAGTACTATTCAAAACGTTTGTGAAGCTATTCCCATTCTGATACAATCTAACCTTTATTCTGGTATAAACGCGGGTGATACCGGTTTCAGGGAAATACACGAAAGGTTTGAAACGAACCGTGATACCCCGGTAATCCCTGATGATAAAAGGTTCGCTGAGTTCTGTGCTGTTTTCGGGGTAAAAACCGGAGCCGGTGTAAAAATCCGAGAATCTATAAGGAACAGAATCGGGATCGATGTCGCGAGTGAGGTTTCCTTTGGAAGGAGCAATCTTCATATCCAGATCAAGATATTCGGTCTGAAGGGTTTCAAGTTCCATATGGGCGCCGGCAGGTATGATGACGCTGCCTGCCATGATGGGAACTTGAGGCAAGCCCTCTTCCAGAGTCAATCCACCATGTTTGATGCCGGGGCTGTACCAGACATCACCGTCTATTGTAAGCGCTTCGCGCTCGAAGGTACCAAGATTCATTTCAAGTATCATCTCAGCATGACTGCTTTGAAGAAGCTGGACTCCATTGCTGTAGTCGGCAATTTCCACTACTTCCGCGCTGAGCATAATCTGAAAACTCAGTATCAGGCTTAGTAATATAATGAGTTTCTTCACTATATCCTCCATTATCTAATCATTTTTATACACAAAATTTAAGAGGCACCACCCTGTGGATGGTGCCATGAATCACAGTTATTTCATCAACATCATCTTCTGGGTACTTCGATAGCTACCGGCTTCCATTCTGTAGAGATACAAACCGCTGGAGACGGTAGCGCCGCTGTTATCCTTGCCGTTCCACACAATCTGATGACTTCCGGCATTCAGGGGAGAATTGACCAGGGTTTTTACCAATTGCCCCTTGATGTTGAAAATATTCAATTTCACATTTCCGCTTTCCTTCAGGGAGAATCTGATGGTGGTTTCCGGATTGAAGGGATTCGGGTAGTTTCCTTTCAGAGCGGTTACAACCGGATTCACCAAGTTTCCGTTTGAACTGGGTTGCACTGAGATCAATATCTGGAATTCCGACATGTCGGGATCGTTGGTGAGCACAGTCATGTTCTCACTAATCTCAGACACAGTAGAGCCTGCTGAATACATGATATTGAAGGTGCGGGTTACACCGGGAGAGATCACATAGTAGTAATCGTTCGGCAGGTTTTGACCGTTGAAGACAAGCGTGAACATGGAGGGCATAGTAATCACACCACTGAGATCAGCAGTACCCAGATTTCGCAGGACAAAACCCTGGCTGTATGTGGTGTTCGGAAATACTTCCTCAAAATCGATGGATTGTGTTGTGGTATAAGCCATCGCCATTTGATCCGAGCCGTTGGAGGGGAATCTGATATCATCGATCCAAGCAGAGTCGCTGCCACCTGTCAAGCTAACGTCTTTTTCGTAACTCCATTTGAAGGTTCTGCTGCCGACACTTACATCATAGCTCACTTGGGCCCAGCTTACATTGCCGCTCCAGCTTCCCATTTCTTCACCGTCTATGTAGAATTTCAATTTGTCATAACCGGATTCTGATGAGACTTTACGATAGAAGCTGATAACTCCTTCCGACAATACTTCCATGCTGAGGCTCAGTTCTGTACTGGTGTTGTTTCCGATGGAGCCACTTTTGGCAGAATATGAACCGTTGAAAGACTCATTGCTTACGATAGTCCAAGGCGTCGGACTGGTGTTTTGCCAAGCGAAAGAGCTGAAGTCTCCTGTTTCAAAACCTTCCATCACAGCGCCAACCGGAATGATGAGGCCTTGATTGATCATTTGCACACCCATATCGAGGGCTACTCCCAAAGCGATGGTGGTTCCCAATTCAGCTTCATCAGAGATGTTCAGGTTGAAGGTAAGTGGAATGTTGACCCCGGTATTGATGCCGGGAATTACGAAGCTGGACAGGGGTAAGGACGCCAGGTCACTGTTCAGGATCAGATTCAGAGTTCCGCTTTCCACGGGCATATGTCCGCTATTGGTGATGTTCAAAGTGATGTTTATGGTTTCACCGGCATCAAATATGCCGTCGTTGTTGGGGTCAAAGTAATTCACGGAACTGATGACGACATTGGGTGCGTTCACAGTGAAGCTACGATTGCTGGACCACTCGTTTTCGCCGTCACTTACAGTAATTACCAGCTCAGCTTCATGTTGATCCGGTGTGCCTTGGTCGATGATGATCGAGAATATCGAGGGTACGTATATTTGGCCATCAGGGGAGATGTCGTCTATCACTGCTTCAGGTTCAGGGATATAAAGCCAGGGACTCTCAGTGCTGATGCTTACTGTCAAGTTTTCGGCAGTCATTATCCCCACATTGCTGAAACTGAGGTCGATTGCAATGGTCTCGCCTGCTTCTGCAGTGCCATTATCATCGTTGATAGTGATGGGGCTCACAGTTACATAAGGGCCTTCGTTTGGGATCACGTTTATCGTGGAAACAAAGGGTCTTCTTTGGGATCTGGTGGCAACTACATCCACATTGCCAGGCTCGGTAAAGGGGTCAAATTCCAGATTCAAGTATCCCGTAGCATCGGTGAGGCCAACGCCATGAATCTGACCGTCTTTGGAGATGGATATCCAGGTATATGGATCTGCATTGAGTTCCACGCTGCCCAGGCCGAGGAAGAGAGTTTCCGGCACAACAAGGGAGTTTTCTGCGGGAATACCCACAAAGGGCATCAGTGAAGGATCTCCCATGATGGAATATATTTCCCAATAGTAATTAATACGGCTGCTATTGCCTTGGACTACAGCCAGATTGCCCATCATGACGTTTGCACCGGCGCTGTATGCCCAATCATCAAAATCCTCGTTGTGTTCGTGGAATAGAGCATCATAAGAGCCTAGGGCATTGGCATTGTAGGCCGGAGCTTGCCCGTTTGCGCTGCCCTTGGATCCAACAGCCCACCAATAGTCTTCATCCCAATAGGTGCTGTTAGTGCCACCGATATAGATGATTCCACCTTTGTTTGTAGCTCTCAACCAAGCTTCCGCAAAGCATTCCCCTTGGTCAAACTTGCTGGTGAGACAGCAGTTACCTATCACATAGGCGTATTTATTCTCATTTTGTAAATTGTTGATGTCGGATATGGTGAAGTGAGGATCACTCCAGTCAGTCACACCTCCGTGAGCTGTATAGTTCACGTATGCGGCACCCTCGGATATGTTTGCCCGAATCTGGGTAATACTGCTGCCTGAATTGGGGTAAAGGTAGGCATGAGTATCAATTCCATGGGCTGCATTAAAATAGTTTTGGGTGGCATAATTGATAGCGCCGTTACCGTGTGAATTGGCAAACCAGTTATCCATTCCGGCGATCAAAACGGCGTCTGCCAGATAACTGTCGTCCGGCATAGCATAGGTTTCATGCATGAGAGTCTTGTTTACTTGATTGGTCACCTGAGCTACAGTAGTAGCGGAGAATCTACCGAAGTACATTTCAGGCATGTAATCGGTACCCTGAAGGCGAACATAACCCAAATCCGATGGGTGAGAGGAGCCGGCTATTGAGGAGGTGCCGGCAGCAACCTGTGCTACATCGCCCACGATCAGCAAGTAGCTGGGGGCAGGATTCTGGGTTGTGGCACTATCCCACAAGCCTTGCATATAGTTTTTGATGCTGGTGTAGTTGTTGCCAATACTCTCAATCGTTGCCACCGTTACATTATATCCTTCTTTGCTTTTCCAATCCACAAAAGGTTGCATGGCTTCCAGAAAGCTCTGGGGAGATATGATTACGTAGCCGATGGGGTAACGCATCAGGCTGGTTCTCGTCTCCTGGTAATTCCACACACTGGATGCCAGGGCACTGCTGAATGCCGGAGATGCTGTCCTGGCTTTCATATCTGCGCTGGCTACCAGATCGGCACCACGAAAACTTATCTCCACTTCGGTGCTCAATACCACATCGAGGCTCTTGGTGGAAGGATTGTAGTTTGCAGGTACAAAATCAAGAGCAAAGAGCCTTTCGCCACGGAGCATACCCAGTTCTTCGATCTGAATAGTGGGCAATGCGGTACTGCGGCTGCCATTGTAGAAATTGCGGTTTACCACAAAGGGGAGCTCTTCGGGATTATCGCATTTGGCGACACTTTCCTGAGCCGGGATCAGAGGGTAGTTGATTCCCTTTTCAGCCAGAGACAACGTAGTGCGATAAGTGTTGCTTAGTTTTACTTGCGGATCGGCGCCCAAGGGCACACTGATAATTTTCCGCATCAGGGGAAGGCGAGGTTCGCCAATTGTATTTGTAGCAGTATAGTCCTTGGCAGTAAGCAGTGTGAAAACACCCTCTTTGCTATGAACTTCCTGATATTCGATGGCGTCAAGTGCAAATTTTACATTCAAACCATAGCTGTCGCTGCGTAGAATCTCCGAACGGGATACACCACGTTGCAACTGAATGGTTCCAGAATTGGCGGTTAACATAACCGACAATGCCACTAACATGAGCATGATGAGATACTTCTTCATGTTCTCTCCTATGTTTTTATATCATTATTTCATTTAGTATCAATGCCTGATAGGCTACAGCTTATATAATAAGCAAGAATGATGCCAAGACTAGAATTAATCCATGTTTTTGGGGATAAAGCCCGTTTTTTTTATCGATCGTTCACAATCGGTTTTGCCCTGAATAAAATGAGCAGATTTGTATGAACTGCTAATCCGGCAAATCTTCGTAGCTCTTGGTGAGATTGCGGATTCCAATGGGCTCTAGATTCAATGTGTCATATGTGGATGGCATTGAAGAGAAGTATTTGCTGTACATTATTTTCAACGAGTTATCTTCGTTTTCCAGAGGACTGTAATCCTGCATCTCGTACAGTAAATCAGCATCTTCGTTGGCATCAATGTGGGCATATTCGTAATCTATCGTAGAGATCAAACTTTCTTCGGAATCAAACAGAGCCAGGATAAAATAGCCTTGAATCTCTACGTCAAGGTTGTTGTGGAGGGCAACGAATACATCCGCAGGACGGGGGAGATCGTATATATCGTAGAGAAATTCTTCTTCCTGGGCTACCGGGACTACATTGATTTCACTGCCCAGATTGAAGGCCTGCTCATCAAGCCAGTTTCCGCTGTAACTACGGGCAGAACGAAAACCACCCCAATAAGCGAGACTACGCTCTTCATAGTTGGTTACTCCGGGGTCGTTTACCAGATAGGATGAGGCCTTGTCTTTGGGCCCATCTTGCTTTACCACTAAAACCCAGTGTGAGCGTCTTCCAGCTACTTTCACGATTACCTTGTTGCCCTTTTCCAGCTCCGAGGCCAAAAAATCCCAGTCGTTATATCTGGTGCTACGATTTTCCAATTCCATGCCTAAGCCTTCGCCATCGATGAGACCGGGAATCTGCCAACGCATATTGTTGCCAGAATAACCCCCATTTTTTCGCAGCCAGTCATTGAGTTTATCCGGTGTCATGTATGGATTGGATGCTTCGGCATTCAGTAACATGGACAGGCAGGACACCACGCATCCGCTTCTGGCTATGGATGTACCGCGCCCCAAGCGGTCCGAACCCCAGCGGGAGTCGGTCTGCGAAAACCAACTAAACCCGGTGGCATGAGCTAAATTGATCAATATGATGAGGCAGTATATAATTATGTATTTCTTTTTCATAGGCTATGTCTCTTTAATGGTTTCGCTATCAACGACTTGCGATAACTAAACAAGTTTGAAAAATAAGTAGCAGTTGTCAACTTAAAAATTTCCCTTGCCAGATTCCATCGCTGATTTATAATGACATAAAATACCTGCGATGAGAGATTCGTTCTGGCATCAAGGGTGGAATGATAAGCCCCCTGATTTTGCCATCAATGTATCCTCTTTTCGCTTGCACAGGAAGAAAAATGACTGTAAAAAGACACGTAGTAACCATCATAGTGGATGACATCGAAAAAGCCTTTCAACCTGTAAGCGAAATGCTTCACAACTATGCTCCTCATATTCTTCTTAGAGTGGGTTATCCCATGCGGGATTGGGGCGCGTCCGTTATCTTCTTGATTATGGAGATGGAAACCTCTGAAATGGGTGCCTTTTCCGGAAAGATGGGCATGTTGGACGGCGTTCGTGTAAAGACTCAAACATTGAAAATAGAACCAGGAGATAAAAATGAAGATTAGCACTGAAGGACTCAAATCCTTTATCCCGGATGCAAAGATTGAAGCTCTGTTGGAAAGCGAAAAGAACGCTTCGGCGAGCAGAATTAGAGACATCATCCAAAAATCCCTCGACAAAAACAGACTGGATCCCGCAGAAACGGCAGCATTGATCAGCGTTAAAGATCCAGAATTGCGACACATGATCATGGAAGGCGCTCATGAACTCAAAGAACGCATCTACGGCAATCGCATCGTGTTATTCGCTCCCCTATATGTAGGTAATGAATGCATCAACGATTGTGTGTATTGCGGCTTTCGCATCTCAAATAAAGAATGCCAGCGCAGCACCCTCACGCACGATCAACTGATCGAAGAAACCAAATCCTTGGTGGAAACCGGACATAAACGTCTGATTATGGTCTATGGCGAACATCCCATGTACGATCCCAACTTCATTGCGGAGACTGTACAGACAGTGTATGATACCAAATACAAGAAGGGTGAGATCCGCCGGGTGAACATTAATGCTGCCCCGATGGATATCGAAGGCTACCGGGTAGTAAAATCCGTGGGCATTGGCACCTATCAGATTTTTCAGGAAACATATCATCAGAAAACCTACGAAAAGCTACATCCCAAAGGACCGAAGAGCAGCTATCTGTGGCGCCTGGACGGTTTGGACAGAGCCATGAAGGCAGGCATCGACGATCTTGGTATCGGAGCTTTGATGGGCCTTTATGATTGGCGTTTTGAAGTAATGTCGCTCTTGTATCACACAATTCACTTGGAAGATACCTTTGGCGTAGGTCCCCATACCATTTCCTTCCCCCGCATCGAGCCTGCCATTGGAACTGCTTTCACCCAACATCCCCCCTTCAGGGTTACTGATGAAGACTTTAAGCTTCTGGTGGCCATCATACGCCTCAGCGTGCCCTATACCGGCATGATCCTCACTGCGCGTGAACCAATCGAAATACGCAATGAAGTATTGCGCTTTGGGGTTTCTCAGATTGACGCGGGCAGCTCCATAGGAGTTGGTGACTATTCTCATAAGGACGATGAATCGCGCAAGAAATCCCAGTTTGTCTTGGGAGATACACGTTCTTTGGACGATGTAATCTACGAATTGGCAAACAACGGTTACATCCCCTCTTTCTGTACCTCTTGTTACAGAGCGGGCAGAACCGGTGAACACTTCATGGAATTTGCTATTCCGGGTTTTGTAAAGAGATTCTGCACCCCCAATGCACTACTTACATTTGCAGAATATCTCCATGATTTCTCTTCAGAGCGCACACTGAAGAGCGGATTGCAACTTATTGACCGGGAAGTAGCTAAGATAGAGGATCCCAAAATGAAGGAATCCGTGATTGGAAAACTGGCAGAGATGGAAGCCGGTACCAGAGACCTGTATTACTAAACAGTAAAGGATAGTAACAAAATACGAATGTCGCTATATATACTCTATGCTCCCGGATCTTCCCAAACGAAAGATCTTGGGAGCATTGTTTTATACATGTGCAAACGCTTATGTCTCTGAGAAAACTGTTTGGCGGAGAGCATCAGGTTTTGATATCTGCCTCTATGGCAATATGCCACGGCAATATGCCACGTGAGATTTGCCAAGTAGCAGGATGTACTTATCTTGTCTTAAAATGCAAAGGAGAATCCCATGATAGTAGAAGTTACAGACATAAACTTTTCTGATGTGACCAAACAAGGAAAAGTGATAATAGATTTCTGGGCTCCCTGGTGTGGCCCCTGCAGTATGATAGCTCCCATCCTGGAAGAGCTGGACAAAGACCGGCCGGACCTTGTGATAGGCAAATTGAACGTTGATGACTTCCCAGAACTGGCAGGGAAGCACGGGGTGATGAGCATTCCGACTCTGTTGTTTTTCCTGGATGGAGAGTTGAAAGACAGTTCTATCGGAGCTGTTTCCAAAAATGTGTTGATAAACAAACTGAACGCTCTGAGCTGATATATCTTGAAGATCAAATACAAACATATACAAAACGCCCTGGAATACTATCCTTTCAGAGTTCTGATAGCCCTGCTGCGAGCTTTACCATATAAGCTCAGCAGGGCTATTATTGTATTTATGTTTCAGACACTTGGATATCATCTGCGGATCCGCAGGGATGTGGCAGAAACCCAGATAAAGCATGTATATCCCAATTGGTCAGCTGAGAGGGTGAATCGCTTGATCAAGGCCGTCTATCGGCAAATGGCTTTGAACATCGCGGAAGAATACTTGATGGACGATGCCACGCTGAGTGCAAAATCCGACATTATCGGCTTAGAATTCATGCGAGAAGCCCAAGAGTTGGACAGAGGGGTAGTGATGGCCACAGCTCACTTTGGAAATTGGGAGGCGGCCAGGATATTGACTACTTTGGGCATCCCCCTCAGTGTGATTGTAAAAAAACAGCGCAATACCATGTTTGATTCTTATACAAATGCCATCAGAACTAGAAGTGGTCTGCATATCATCGACATGAAGCGCGGTTTGCGCGAAATATTGGCGGATCTATCAGATAAGAGGGTTGTAGCGATATTGGCAGATCAAAACGCGGGCAGCCGTGGCATCATGCTGGATTTTTTGGGATATCCTGCCTCAAACTGGAAAGGTGTGGCAAAGCTGAGCTTGCGTTACAAAATTCCAATCGTCCCGGGCTTTGTGATACGCAGTCCTCAGGATAGAATCCAATTCGAGTTTTCAAAGATGATCTACCACCCTGAACTGGAAGACAATGAAGAGAATATCGTGGTAATACTGAATAAAATCATTAAGGTTACAGAGGAATATATCCACAAGTATCCCGATCATTGGTTTTGGGTACATAAGCGCTGGAAACACGGTTACGACATGTTTAAAGGGAAATAGCAGGAAGCTATGTAATCCCTTCTCACTTCAAGTCGGCGAGCCTGTCAAATTCAATCCTAAATACAAATACTTTTTCAGAGCATAACTTTATCTGGACAAAATTCTGTGTTAAAAACGGTTATCAGGAGGCTGTGTGGATTCATGATTCATTGTGCGCAATCTGAAGGGCTAAAGCAGTGCAGAGCCTAGCCCCTGTATACCAAGCTGTGCCGAAGCTGATATAAAGCCGTTATCAAGCAGTGGGCACTCGTTGAACACGCGACAATATCTACTGTGGCACACGCTGAAACACAGGAGTAGTACTATCTTTTGATAATAATTTATGCAGGGACAAAACCTGCTATTGAAATCCTCGAGCCTATCTATAATACTGTTGCCAAAGGACGTTTTGGATGCATCATCAAGTAGCATTTTTGCACTTTGAAACCATAGGTAGTTCTGTGATTGAAACATGATTGGGGAATTGTCGCCAAAAGATTCTGATTGACAGTATGGTTAAAATGGGAAAATGGGCTTAATACGCTATGGGAGTAATTGATGTATATAGATCATCGTTATGAAGTTTTGGAAAGCCTCGGATCGGGAAGTTGGGCAAATGTATACAGAGTTCGAGACATCCGTTCAAACAAGCTTTTTAGTCTCAAGCTGTTTCAATATCTCTCTTCAGAAGAGCTCTACCGCTATTTCAGCGCTGAAGACATGCATCATATCACCAAGATCGAGCACCCCAATCTATCTCATGTGGTAGATTTTGGACATGTGGGAGATCACGTATATTTTATCTCGGAGTATTTCGAAGGCAAGACTCTGGCAAATTTTCGCTTTTCCAAGGCCAGGATCAATCTGATCTACGACATCGTGGTTCAGATCTGCTACGCCTTACACGCTTTGCACAATCAGAACATACTGCATAAGGATCTCAAGCTGGAAAACGTGCTGTATCGCATGGAAGGATCTCAGATTCTGATCAATCTGATCGACTACGGCTTTTCCAAGGTTGATCCTTCCAGAGACAGTCAACATGTGTCGGGTACATTGCCCTATATAGCGCCTGAATTGTTGATGGGACAGCAGCCCACTCCACGCAGCGATTTTTACAGCTTGGGAGTATTGCTCTATCGTCTGTGCACAGGCTCTTTCCCCTTTAGTGTAGATCAATTGAATGCCCTGATCACGGGTGGCTACCAGTACTTTATACCAAATTTCCCCTCTACTTTGAACAAGAATATTCCTCCAGAGCTGGAGCGCTTTATCTTGCGTCTTTTGGAACGTAATCCCGAAAACAGGTTTCAGAGTGGGCAGGAAATCATTGGTTATATAAACCGGATTCATCACGATGAATTCCCCTTTTCTGCCTCTTGGTCCATAGTGAATACGATGCGCTTCAATAGCTATATTGTAAGGGAAAAATACTCGCATCAGATTTTGGATTTTGTACCATCGGTTACAAACTCAAATGGGAAAATCGTATCTGTAATCGGCGGAGACGGCTTGGGAAAAGACAGCATTTTATCTCTGTTCCGTTATCACCTGTTGGGAGGTGAATTCTTTCTATTCGATTACTTTTGCACCCGCACAGATCACGAAGCCTTTTTCGCGCTGATAAAGGAATATGTGCAGTCTCTCAGCGAAGAGGAGGTAGAGGGTCATGAATTCCTCGCACAGATTTCCAACAAATTCAAACAGTATCTCTTTGCCGGAGAACAAGAAGCCAAAGCTCTCAGTCAAAGCGCGGAAGAGCTCAAGCTGGATTTTGAAAGTGTAAAGAGCCTTTTGGTTCATCTTTCCCAGTACAAGCCTATCATCTTCATAATCCGAAACTTTCAATATGTAAACCGCCATACTATCGATTTTATTAACTTTATGTCTCCGCTATTGGTGCAGAAACGGATGATGATAGTGTTGTCCTGTAATGATTTCAACAAGGTAAGCCAGATCAATCACACGGTGATGATCAATCTGCCATTTCTGGATGTAAACGAAAGTAAATCTTACATAAACAAGCTCTTGCCTGTTTCCGCTCCAGATCACCTGTGTACAGACTTGTATCGGAGAAGCTCCGGAAATCCTCATTTCATCAGGGAAATCTTGATCGACCTGGTGCAACGCAAAAGCATCGTATTGGAAGACGACATCATCTTTCCGGAAAGCTTGGAGGACTACCAGTTGCCCTCGCGTTTATTGCATTCCATATACTCCAGAATGAGCCACCTAACCTCTCAGAACTATGCATTATTGCAAAAATTGAGTATTGTTCAGACTCGCTTGAGCCGGGAATTGATAATATATATTCTCAAATTGAAGGATACTGAACTCTACAACTTGCTGAACGATGCCACATACAACGAGATTCTGAGTAAAAACGGCAAGTACTATAGCTTTAGCTTCATAGAAGCCAAATCGCGGATGTTTTCAGAATCCGATAGGAAAGTTCATGTATTGGTGTCAAAACGCATCTTAAAATTTTATGCCAGAAAAGAGATTGTCGATAAGGAAACCTGCCTTGGTCTGATCCAAAACGCCTATATAGCTCAGGATTTGCAATCTGCCCGGGCGTACTACTTGAAGTTGTCAAATCTGCTGAGCGAAGATTATGAGCAATCTGAGGCTTACGACGCCATGTTGAGTGTGTTGAAACTGGATTTTGATCCTCGTACTGAGGTTGAAAGCAAAGAAATCATCCGGGATCTGGCCATATTTCAGGAAAAAACAGAATTAACCGGCTTCTTTGAACGCGCAGGCTTCTTGCTGGACAATGCGGATCTGATCCCGGAACTGTTTGAAAAGTACCATTGCATAGGTACAATTCTGTTGATGCGCGAAGATAACACCGCTGCTCTTGAGAGTTTCCAAAAAGCGGAAACTCTGATGGCTACGGGGAAACATCAACTTCTGGTGTGGTTAAGTTATATACAGGTATATCTTCGCACAGACATCGAAAAAGCAAAGCAATATCTGGATCTTGCGCTGGACTCGGAGCTGCCATTGGATCTCAGTATTGTATTCACGGATCGTCTGGCTGTATATTACGGACACAAAAAGGATTATGACCGTGCTATCAAAACCCTGGAAGACTTTCTGTCCACTCTGCCCCCGGAACACAATACTAAGGTTATGGTCCGTCTGGCTTCGATGCACAATGATTTGGGGGTATTCTACAGCGATCTGAAAAATATTGAAGAAGCTACAGAACACTTGAATCTTGCTCTCAGCATTTGGAAGCGTTACAACATCAGACGTTTCTGGGGTTTAATCTACAACAACCTATCGGATCTATATCTTAAGCAAGGCATTACTGTGCAATCAAACAGCTATTCGCAACTTGCTTACAAATATGCAAATGAACTAAACCTCACCAGCATAAAGGCTTTAGCGCTGTTGAACATGGGCGAAGCCAAGATCAAGATGGGAGAATTTCGGAGAGCGGAAACCCTGTTGATATCTTGCCGCGATTTGATCAAATCAATTGGCAGCGTTACATACATAGATGCCGTGCAACGGAATCTGGCACTCGCCAAAAGCAAGATTATGGGCTTCGGGCACTATTATGAATTCATTTTGGAAAGCCATCCGGAGCTCACTCGCGGCAAATTGAGCGAAATCAATCCCTTAGTAAAGACATATTTTTACTATCTGAACGAGATGATGAGTCCCAAAAAACTCCGTAAACTCCTTAGCAGTAACGTTCAGATTAACTTCAAGCATCTGCATGAAGAAGAATTTCATCACAATGTGCTCAGCCTGATCGCCATGGCAGAACAGAATTGGGAGAAAGCCCTGGCAGAGCTGAAGCTTGCTATTCGTCATGCCGGAGAAATAAACAACATATATGCCATAAACGTGTTTTATATCCTAGAGACCATGTGCCATTACGGTTTGGGGGATTATGCAAAGGCACAGGAATTGATCGATAAAGCCAGAGTGATATCCACGGAAAACCACTATCGCTATTGGCTCTGCAAGCTTGATATACTGCAATTGAGAGTGGATCTGATGAATGCCCGCATTCCCCTTCGGGATATACTGCGCAGAGTTAACAAGTACTTCAACGATTGGCAGCAATACGAATACTATCAGCTCTATGTAGAATTACATCAGATCCGCATACAGGTGCTATTGGAACTCAAGCAGGATGACCTGGCAGAAAAGGTTTTCGGAGCTTATAAAGAGTATTTGGAACAGATCACAGAAAATACTCCTGAAGAAGATAAAAACAACTACCTGGAAGTAAACCTCTACAAATTGACTCAATTAAGAAAATTCAACCTGGTACCTCTAAGATCGCGAGCCAAAGATCTGCGGCGGAAATGGAATGAACTACTCTTTAATATTGCCAATGTGTACAATGTGGACCGCATCAAGTTCCTGATCGAAAAGGGAATCCACGAAGTCCTGAGTCCATGGCAATTCAGATTGATGGAGTATAGCGATAGGATCCAGAACTACACTACTTTTCATCAATACAATAGTGACAATTCCAGCGTGATTGATCCGCTGCTGAGTCAGGATATCGATAAAGCCATGCGCAGTGACAATCTGGTACTAAGTGAGATAGACGGCCGCAATATGGCCATCATTCCTCTGCAAACGGGTTCAAAGCGGGTAGGTTATCTGGTGTTGAATGATGATGGTGAATTACCCTACACCAAGCAAGAGCTGTCTATAATGCGCAGCATAAAACAGCATTTATCGGGATTGATAGTGCGCATCCAGGATTTCTCCGAAATCACGCTCCGCATTCAGAAAATGAACGATCTGATGCAGATCTCTCATGAACTGATGCGCATAGTAGAGATCAGCGATTTGGAGCATGAGATCGTATCCAGCGCGATCGATTTTACAAACGCCGGTAGAGGCTTCCTGATCAAAAAAGATAGTGACGGGAACAATATCTACAAAGTGCAAATCGACAAACAGAAGCAGATTCTGAGCAATGTGGCCGGAGTCAGCAAATCTGTGCTGTCGCTCTCACAAAGTACTCTGGAGATGGTGAGCACATACAATGCCTTGGAAGACAATCGTTTCAAGGCTGCCATCAGTGTTCAGGATTATCAATTGCACACCATCTTTTGTGTACCAATTTCCGTAGATGCAGATACATTCGGTTTTTTGTATCTGGACAATATGGATGACAACAGTAGGGCTATGTATCTTAAACAAGAGATCATTACGCTGTTTATTGAGCAGATATCCATTGCGATCAAGAACGCTATGTTATATGAAAACCTGTTGCAAAAGAGTACGGAATTAAACACATTCGAGATGCTCAAAGATGAGTTTATGGCCATTGTGTCGCATGAACTAAATACTCCTCTTACCACTTTGCAGAGTTATGTGTCGCGGTTGAAGCGCAACCTCTATGTGGATGAAGACGAACGCAAGGAGATACTGAACAAAATCGAGAACTCCGTGAAAAAGCTGATCGTGACCACCGGAGACATCAATACCATGAATACATACAACTTGAAAAAGAGCCTTAGTATGGCTCCCGTTGATATCTCCGAAATCCTGGAACTGGTACAACAGGAGGTGGAGATACTATCGCGCAAGCGCAAGATGTTTATCCGCCTGGAGATCGAGAAAGATCTTCCTCAGGTAATGGTGAACTGGGAAGCCCTGCACTTGATGATCTACAATCTGGTACTAAATGCGATCCGCTTTACAAACGATTTTGGGACTGTGGTTATCGGAGCCCGAAAAGCCGCCTTTCAGCAAGAAAAGCTGAATGGCAAGGACAGCTTGGTGATCTACGTTCAGGACAATGGTATCGGTATACCGGAGTATCAGTTGAAGAATGTATTCCGCAAGTTCTACGAATTGAATGAAATCTACGCGCACAAATCCGGAACAGTAGAATATCGCTCCAGTGGCTTGGGTTTGGGGCTGTCTACATCAAAGCGAATTGCCGAACTGCATAAAGGCAATATCTGGATCAAGAGTAAGGAGAATGAGGGTACAACGGTATTTGTAACCTTGCCTTTGAAGCCATGATTGCTGCTTTTGGCAAAAATTTGGGAGATAGCCGTGATTTGCCCGATCAGTTGAGTATGAAAGAGCCTAATCTCTTAATTGCTTCATCCTTACCCAGGATCGATACAGTTGTGGGCATGTCCGGTCCGTGTGGCTGCCCTATCAATGCCAGCCTGAGTGGCATATAATAGTTTTTCCCTTTGATGCCTAGTTCAGCTAAACCGCGGTTTGTAAGCTCCGCGATGGCATCTTCATCGATCCCGGATAAGCTCTGCAGGGCGTCCAAATACCATTTCAACACCTGCTGAGAGGACTGATTGTGGATAAAATCGAGGTCTTTGTCGCTGAGGGAAGCAGGGGAGAGGAACATCTGGGCATAGTCAGCTAATTCCGGTAGCAAAGTGGAGCGTTCCCGAGCTGCCGCGATGATGCGATGATACTTGTCTGTATCTTGTACAAGCTGTGAATCGAACCAGGGCAGTGCACGCATGGCGATTGTTTCCAAAGGCAGACTGCGCAAGTATTGCCCGTTCATCCAGTCCAACTTTGTGATGTCGAAGATAGCTCCTGCTTTGTTTACTCTCTCCAGTTCAAAAGCCTCGCACAGTTCTTCCAAAGAGTAGATTTCGCGATCGTCGGAAGAATGCCAGCCCAAAAGAGCTACAAAATTCAATATTGCTTCCTTAAGATATCCTTTTTGCAGATAACTGTCTACAGACACATCGTTCATGCGCTTGCTCAATTTACTTCTGTCCGTATTTAGTATCAGAGGCAGGTGTACCCACTGAGGCGGTTCCCAGCCCAGACATTGATACAGCCAGATATGTTTGGGGGTGGAGGAAAGCCATTCTTCGCCCCTTATCACGTGCGAGATGTGCATATAATGATCATCTATGGTTGCCGCCAAATGATAGGTGGGGAAGCCATCAGATTTGATCAATACTTGGTCGTCGCTCTGAAAGGCATCCATTTCCACATGACCGCGTATCATGTCATCAAACCCGAATTTATGATCGTCCGGCATTCTGAGGCGGATCACGTAGGGTTCTCCAGCATTAATATTGGCTTGGACATCTTCTTTGGACAAGCTCAAGCAGCGGCGGTCGTATTTTACAAATTCTCCTCGAGCTTGCTGTTCTTCCCGCATTTGTTGCAGTGTCTCGGGGCTGCAGAAGCAATGATAGGCATGGCCCTTTTCCACCAGCTCATCAGCATGTTTCCGATACAATGATAATCTTTCTGATTGCACATAGGGCCCATATTCTCCACCCTGGAGCGGATTTTCGTCAAAATCGATGCCGAGTTTGTGCAGGGTTTGAATCAGCATCTCTGCTGCCCCTTTCACTTCACGGCTCTGATCTGTATCTTCTATGCGTAGAATGCACTTTCCTCCGCTCTTGCTGGCAAAAAGATAGTCGTATAAAGCGGTTCTCAATCCGCCGATATGAAGGTAACCCGTGGGGCTGGGGGCAAAGCGTACTCGAATAGTGTTCATGTGTTTAACTCCAGGAAATCGTCTTTATAATGGTTCAGGCTCATATCCACTAAGCGATAGTGGGGATCGTAGTGTTCATGGAAGAGTTTGGAATGAGAAGGCAGATCGCCGGTTTCAGCCATATTGTCTGCAATCTTCCAAGCCTCATCTCTTGCCGGAAGGGCTTGCTCAATAAGCTTTCTGTAAAACATCCAGCGCTCTCTAAAGTCTTGTCTCACATCCTCGAACAGGACGCAAGAAGCAAGTATCCATTTGCCCAAACTCTCGATTCTTTCATTTAACTTGTCCGCGTCGGAATCTCGTTTTATGGTGCTAAGGCTAATTCTGGTGTAGCAGCTTCCGATATCTTGATAAAGGGGGAGATAGGGCTTCCTGATCCGCCACACTTCCGAGGATATCCCCAAACAGAGCTGTTTGAAATCTCTCACGATGTGGAATGGTCCATAGAAGGCCTGATATAGCAGTTTATATATATCTACAGGTTCCAAAAAAGGATGTATGGTTATCTCTTGGGATACAATCCGTTTGATTTCAACTATCTCATGATGGCATATCTTCATAAAGCACCTCTGCAGATTTCACTACCATAAGGACTTTCTGATCGGGGTCGGGCTGAGTAGAAGAAGGAATGTAATTCAGTACAGTAAAATCCGCATCCTTTCCTATCTTGATCTCTCCCCATCGGTGTTCATCATGAGACAAATGCGCGGCATTATAAGAATAAATCTGCACAGCTTCAGCAAGGCTTAAGCGTTCATTGGAATTATGGTGATTCATGGCCGCATACAGGGACTTGCGGATATCCAGCTCGGTGATGTACCAATCTGATGAACCGGTTACAGGAATACCCATATCCATCATGCTCTTGAAGCGATTCATATTGCAAGCGCGTTCAGGTCCCAACATTTGGGCATAGAATCCATTATCTCCACCCCAGAGCATATCAAAAGCGGGCTGCATCACAGGAACTGCTGAGGATGCTGCGATCTGGTTCAATAGGTCGTTGTCAGTTACTTCACAGTGAATAATCTGATGTCTTAAATCTTTGTATTCACTCTGTGCCAGTCTGAGATACACATTGTTGATCTGGGATATAGCACGATCTCCAATGCAATGAACTCCTACTTGCAGATCGTGTTTGTGAGCCTTGCTGATGAAATCAAACCAGAATTGGTCGCTCTGATAGAGGTTGCCAAAGATTGGCCGCCCCTGGTAAGGCTGGAAAAATGCGGCAGTGAGACTCCCGATGGAGCCGTCAGCCAGAATGCATCCACCAATCCGTTTCGCACCCAGATCGAGTGCGGCTTCGATATTGAAAGATTGAGGATACAGAACAAAATCTACGGCAAATTCCGCCAGATGTTTTTCCAGGAGGTAGTAATGTCCCATAGACATATCGGCGTCGCCCACCATGGTATGTACTGTGCCAAACCCACCTTTCAAGGCAATCTGAGAGGCTGCATGATATGACTTCAGGATGAGTTCATTATCCAGGTTGTTATGAAACCAATGCACCGCTTTGTCGTTTTCAACGCCCCTCAGCACGGGATCTTCACAATAGATTTTGTGATCATCACCCAGAATATTGTTGCAGGCAAATGTATTGATTACGCAGGAATGACCGTCGATCCTCCGCACAACTAGATTTTTATCTGCAACTACTCTATCCAGCTCTTCCCGAGTGGGAAAACGCTTCTCTGCAATATTGTTCTCATCGAAATTCCAAGCAAAGATGTATTCGCCCTTTTGCCTTCCGCCTTCCGCGATCAAGTTAAATACATCATCTAGGCTTCGTGCTTCTGAAAGGTCTATCATCAAAGAATATAAACCTCCTTCAAAGCTATGGGTATGTGTATCGATAAAGCCCGGAAACACATACGCGCCATTAAGATTAACCCTAAAGATATCCTTATCCAGATCGCAATCATGATATAAAATGTCCTTAATAGTTCCTTTTTCACAAAGGATTCCCTTCACTTGCTCATCAAAGGCATGATTCACCCAGAAATGTCCATTGTAGAAGTAATTCAAAGCCTACCTTCCAATTTCATATTTGTAATAGTGTTATAAAATCTGCGCACCGGGAAGCCCATCACGTTGAAGTAACAGCCCTCGATGCGGGTGATGAATTGACTGCCAAAGCCCTGTATACCATAAGCTCCGGCTTTGTCCATGGGTTCATTTGTATTTATGTAATCCTCAATCTCACTATCGCTCAAATGGGCAAAACACACTTGCGTGCTTTCATGCGCGCTTCTTTGGCACTCTGTGTTGCCCGTGCAGATTCCAGTGATAACAGTGTGAGTTTTACCGCTCAGGGATCTCAGAAAACTGCGGGCTTCCTCCTGGTTTTGAGGTTTACCGAGGATCCTGCCTTCCAATACAACGATTGTATCTGCCGCGACCACCAAGTCTTGCTTGCTTGCTTGCTTCAATACGGTGTTGCATTTGTTTTTTGCGTGTTTCATGGCCTGTAGAGCGGGATCTTCGGCACTGATTGGTTCGTCAATATTGCTAGCCCGGATTTCGCACTTGATACCCAACAACGAAAAGATTTCTCTGCGTCTTGGAGAGGCAGAAGCTAGGATAACATTATAGCCGTTCAATATCTTGTTTATCATGGAATTATTCCTTTGTGACACACTTGGCAAGTCCCATTATACGTCAACAAAATTCTGAGAAGTAAAAAAATAGCTTGCCTGAAAGAATAGCTTCGGAAATCCTTGCACCAAAGTACAAAAAATACATCCAGGAGGATCCAAATGGAACGCGTACACAATTTTAACGCGGGACCCGCAGTGCTCCCCGAAGAAGTTCTTCGTGAAGCTCAGGCAGACCTATTTAACTATAAAGGCTTGGGCCTTTCTGTAATGGAAATGAGCCATCGCAGTAAAGAATACCAAGCCATCATCGACGAAACTCACGCTGCCGTAAAACGAATTTACGGCCTTGGTGATGATTATGATGTGCTCTTCCTGCAAGGTGGGGCCAGCATGCAATTTCTGATGGTGCCGATGAACTTTGCCCCCGAAGGTAAGGTAGCAAACTACGTCAACACCGGGGTATGGAGCAAAAAAGCTATATCTGAAGCCAAAAAGATCAATAAAGCCCATCATGTAGCTGCAAGCGCCGAAGACAAAAAGTTCAGTTATATCCCCAAAAGCTACCAGCTTTCGGATAATCCCGCCTACCTGCATATAACCACAAACAACACCATCTATGGCACCGAATGGCACCATGATCCGGACGTTCCGGCAGGTGTGCCTCTCATAGCTGATATGAGCTCGAACTTTATGAGCAAACCGATTGATGTACAAAAGTATTCCATGATCTATGCCGGCGCTCAAAAGAACGTTGGTCCCGCCGGATGCGTGGTGGTAATCATCAAAAAAGATTTCTTGGCCACCGCACAAAAGGGCTTGCCCTCCATGTTGGATTATAACATCCAGGCCAGCAAGGGTTCGATGTACAACACGCCTCCCAGCTTCACCATATACATGATCGGCCTTGTGCTGAAATGGATTGAAGATATGGGTGGACTTTCAAAAGTGGCATTGAACAATCAAGCGAAAGCCAAATATGTGTATGATGTAATCGATGCTTCAAACGGGTTCTACAAAGGCGCTGCTGCCAGGGAAGACCGTTCCTTGATGAACATTACCTTCAACATGGCAACTGAAGAAATGGAAGCCCTCTTTGTAAGCGAAGCCAAAAAAGCCGGAATGATCGGTTTGAAGGGACATCGTGATGTGGGCGGCTGCCGTGCCAGCACCTACAACTCCCTGCCTCTGAACGCTACTCATGCCCTGGCTGAATTCATGAAAGACTTCATGAAGAATCACGGATAAGATATATAGAAATCAATAAGTGTGCCCTTCTTTTTGCTGATGCTTGTTTTGTGAGGTCATCGGGCCTGCACAATTGAGTAGCCGGAAGAAGGGCATCTTTGTAAAAGAGGTATCATGACTGTTCTTTCGCTCCTACTACGTGGCGGCATCCTGATGTATGTGCTGTTGCTGATATCGATCGCTGTAATAGCCATTGTCATCGAGAAATACCGCCAAATCTTCAAGGTGAAAAAATGCAATAGAAAAGTGCTGGAACACCTGGAACCGCATAATGATCCATCCGCTTTACGCCAAGCTCTTTCTGAAACTGATTCCGACAATCCGATGGCTGTAATGCTGGGAAGACTCTTCTACGCTCAAAGCGATGACGGAGAATTGATCACTCAGAGCATGGAAACTGCTGCTCAAAGCGAATTACACAAGCTGGAAAAAGGCTTGGGCTGGTTAAGTACTTTCGCAGCTATAGCTCCTCTCATCGGCTTTTTGGGCACTGTGATCGGTATGGTTCGCGTCTTCATGAATATCCAGATACACAGCAGTGGAGGAGTGGATATCAGTATGCTTGCCGGTGGCATCTGGGAAGCATTGTTGACCACAGTCGGAGGTTTGATTGTCGGCATAGTGGCTATTATATTTTACAACGACATCGTGCAGAATCTGGAAAACATCGTTAAGACAATGCAAGAAAGCGGAGTGGAATACACTATCCGCATGAGGCAACAGGTGTGAAAATAAAGCTGTCCAAGAAAAAGATAAGCTCTACTATGCTGATCTCGATGACCGATGTAGTCTTCCTCTTGATCATCTTTCTCTTGATTGTCTCAAACTTTAGCAGTCAAACCGGTCTGCCCGTCAAGTTACCGGGTTCCAAAACGGCTGGCAGACACAGCATGCAAAACATATCTATCTCCTATTTTGCTGACAACAGGATATTTTACAACGATGAAGCCATTAGTCTTGAGCAATTGGAGATTCGCCTCAGTGCGGACTATCAGAACCCCGAGCAAGTAGTAAGGCTCTCCGCAGAAGATAATCTGCCCCTTCAAAAGCTGATTGATTTGATGGACATCATACGTGCCTCAGGTTTCGAAAAAATCTTTGTGGCTACTGAGGTGAAGGGATCATGAATGCCACTCGCAAATACAGCTCATATCTAATCTCAGGATGTATTCATCTGCTTGTATTGCTGTTACTTGCCTTTATGTATGTACATACCGATACGCGGCAAAGCTGGCACCAATTTGAATGGCTTAGCGCAGTAGAACAGGGCATTGTGGATGAAGCAATTCCCGGAGTTGAATCAGAGATGGAAAGCGCTCTTGATGCCGATCCTGAAGCCGCAGAAGAGATTATTGCAGCACCACCGCTCTTGGAAGGCCCCCATTGGGAAAGCATCGAAAACAGCAGCCCGATCGTAGACCCTGCTGCTCTTAATCGAGATCTGGCCAATGCCCTGAAGGATGATAGCAGCACGGGCGCTTCGGAGAGTGCACCATACTCGTCGAGTATGTTGGAAGGTGGGGCAGATGTTTATTTTATCCGTGAGACAATCCCCTCCATAACGCCTTTGATGGACGATAGCGTGGTGGTGGAATTCTACATCGACAAAGACGGAAGCGTGATGATGAATAGCATCAAGGTGCTTTCCTATCGAAAAGCGGAACACTGGCGCTCTTTGCGCGAAGCCATGAAAAACTGGCGATTTGGCTTTACCGGAGCCTATAATCCCCGTAAAGTGTATCGAATCCGCTGCAATTTTCGCCTAGACTGATTGAAATGTTAAAAGACACCTTGGCCACTTTGAGTTTTCCCAAAATAATGGGTATCCTGAACATCACTGAGGATTCTTTCTCGGATGGGGGATACTATCTGAACGAGGATGCTGCCTATATGCACGCGCAAGAGCTGATCAGCTATGGCGCACAAATCCTGGACATTGGTGCAGAATCCACTCGTCCGGGTTCCAAAGAAATATCTGCCGAGCTGGAATGGAAGAGAATTGAGCCCGTATTGAGCAAGCTGAAGAGCAATTTCCCCGGTATTTCAGTTTCCATAGACACTCAAAAGGCGATTGTGGCCAGCAAAGCCATAGAACTGGGCGCGGATATCATAAACGATATTTCTGCCCTGCGCTATGATCCCGATATGGTGCATGTACTGGCAGGATCAGAAGACACTCAACTGATTATGATGCATATGCAAGGCAGGCCCGAATACATGCAGGAGAAACCGGAGTATAGCGATGTGGTACAGGAAGTCTACAGCTTTCTAAAATCCCGCTGCCAATATGCAATCGAGAAGGGTATCTCAGCCGATCGGCTGATCCTAGATCCAGGAATAGGCTTTGGCAAGAACCTGGATCATAATCTGCATCTACTGGCTGCTCTGGATCGTTTCGATGATCTGAAGCTCCCTTTGGTCCTGGGAACTTCGCGTAAACGCTTTATAGATCAGATCACTCCTTCCGAAGTCAATCGCCGTATCGGAGGATCTTTGGCTACCACTATGCTGGCTTGCCTCAGCAAAGTTCAAATTATCAGAGTACACGATGTATATGAGCATGCACAATTTATCAAAGTGATTGCCGCAGTTGCTGCTATGGGAGAAACATAATGGAATTTCTGATTCCACGCTTCAAAGATATCGTAGATATTGTCATTATCGCTTTTTTGATCTACCAATCTCTGCTTATCATTCGCAAATCCGGCGGTTATCAGGTGCTGTGGGGTTTACTCTTTCTGCTTGCGCTCTACTTAGTGGCCAGTCTGTTCGAACTAAAAGTGCTGTCGGGCTTACTCAGCGGCATACGCACCTATTGGATCATGGCTATCGTCATCCTCTTTCAGCCAGAATTGCGCACGATTCTCTCCAAACTGAATCTTGCCAAGGAACTGCAATCTGTTTTCAGCCGGGGTGAGCAGTCTTCTCTATATACGCCACTGATCGATGCCGTATCGTCCATGAGCTTTCGCAAGACTGGTGCTCTCATCGTTTTGGAAAACAAGCGCAAACTCAATGAATTCATCCAGGCCGGTGAACAGATCGACTCCCTGATCTCCATGCGCCTCATACTCACCATTTTTAATACCAAAACGGTACTTCACGATGGAGCAATAATCATCCGCGGAAACCGCATCATGGCAGCCAAAGTGGTCTTGCCGCTGTCCAGAAACACCGAATACGCGCGCAAGTTTGGTACTCGCCATCTGGCCGGTATCGGTATTACGGAGATATCAGACGCTATTGCTGTGATTGTATCCGAACAGAGTGGACAGGTCTCTGTAGCCCGCGGCGGACAGATTACTCAAAACATCGCTTTTGAAGAGCTGATGCAGATCATCAGTGATGCAGGTAAATAGGCCGTGAACGTAGCCATTACGGGCAATATCGGTAGTGGGAAAAGCAGCTTTTGCAGCTATTTGGAAGAACTCGGCTGTACAGTACATTATGCCGATCTCATCGCCAATGATATGCTGCCCCAGATAGCGGACATTCTTAAAAAACGCTGGGGGGATGATGTGTTTTATGGTTCAGTAGCAAACCGTCAACGTATAGCGCAAATCGTATTTGATCGACCGCAAGAGCTAGAGTTCTTGAACGCCAATCTTCATCCCTTGGTGGTGGCTGAAATCGACAGAATACTTGCAAAAACTCATATTAAGCCCGGCTATTTTGAGATTCCGCTTCTGTTTGAGGCAAACCTGCAGGATCGCTTCGACTTCATCGTGCTGGTTAGAAGCCCCATAGAGCTGGTAGCAGACCGTTTGAAACTGCGCAATCCGGATAACTGGGAAAACCAAATCAAACGCTTGGAACGGCAAATACCCGATTCACAAAAAGCTGCTCTGGTTGATCTCATAATCGAAAACGATGCGAGCACAGATAAGCTGCGCAAGGCTGCCAGAGACCTTGTGGAAGAATTGGGCTGAAGCTCTTCATAAGGTTCTCGCTAGGCTCTATCCCACTCTATGGTGGGATTCTACACACTTTGGATACACAATATCCAGATTGTATTACCCGGACAAAAAAAGCGCATCCATAATAGGACGCGCCAGATAAGTTATTGTCTTAGTTTATGCCAAACCGGGGATGACTCCGGAGATGAGGAAACAGGTGGCAAATGCCACGATGGCATAAAGTTCCGGAAACACACCGAGGATCAAGCTCTTAGAAAACACGTCGTTACCGGCGCCCATGCTCTCGATGCCGTTGGCAACGATTTTTGCTTGTTGAATAGCTGAGATCAATCCTACCAGACCCATGATGAGTCCCGCACCCAATATAGCGCAGGCTTGCAGCATGTTCATTTCCGGGTTGATATGACCATTCAGGATAAAGAAAGCTCCAAATCCATATAGCCCTTGAGTACCGGGCAATGCGGATAGGATCATACAGTTCGCGAATATGTCATCGCGTTTTTTCATGGCACCCACGCTGGCGCTGCCACCGATAACCGTTCCGATAGCGCTGCCGATTCCGGCAAGAGCTACCATCAGGAAGATTCCGATCCAGGCAAGGAAAAAAGCCAAATTTCCGCCCGCCATGGCAGTTGCTGTGGTTTGAGCTACTGTGTTCAAGGTATCCGGGTTCATTAAACCTCCTATTATTTTACCTTTGAATGTTTTGAAAAGGGTTTGTATTCCATGCCGGGTCCTTCGAACGCGGCGTTTTTGAAGAATTCCACAAAAGTGAGGCGCAGAGGGTGTACAAAACCTGAAAGTGCGCCTAATGCCAGATTTAAGGAATGGCCAAAGAGCATGAAGATGATGAAGATCACGGGTCCGATGATCGGAATGCCAGACATCTGAGCTCCGATGCTATTCACCACAAAGCCCAAAATCGCGCTGGAAACACCCAGGGCAAAAAGGCGGATGTAGCTAAGGATATCGCCGAAGAAGCCCGTAACAATGTTGTAAAGCAACCAAAGGCCACTGGCAATATTGATCAGGGGATTTCTTCCGGGTTGATTAAAGAGCATGATCAAAGCGAGACCTACCCAGATTGGATACTTCAAATAGGGTTGGACTGCTGAGATATCTGTTCCCAATTGCTGCGCCCCCAGTACAGAGATGGCGGAAATGAAAAGGAATGTGCCAAATTCACTAAGACCGTGCATGGGTCCAGACTGGCGGATTTTCTTGATAGTGGCAATTGATATCCCGAAGAGAATCTGGATCACACCCAGAAGTAGGGCTAAATTGAATATTTGGTCGTTGTTCTGCACCAATATCTTCTCACCGAGGGATGGTATTGCCTTGAGATCGTAACCCAGCATGGATCCCATTACCCAACCCATAATGATGGATGATATACCGAAGAACATTACCAGGGTCATCATCGCCTTGGTGGCAGGATCTTTGATCTTTGCCCGCAATACGATGGTGAGGAGGATTAGAACAATACCATAAGCGATATCCGCATTACAGAAACCAAAGAAAAGCATAAAGAAGGGTGCCATGAACGGGGTGAGGTCGAAATCGTTGTACTTTGGTAGCATATACATCTTGGTGATGGGTTCAAAGAGACGATTAAACCAGTTGTTTTTCAGGCTGATGGGGGGATCATCCTCTGCTTTGGCATCTTCCGAGAAATGGATAAGTTGCTGTTCTTTGATGAACTCAATCAGCTTGGCTTCTTTACTTACAGGAATCCAACCTCCGATCACTTTCAAATGATTATCGGCTTCTTTGATGCCTTGTAGGCTTGCATCCTCGTAGGCATATTCCCCTGTGAGACGTTGGATTTCTTTTTGAAAAACCTCTGAGGCAACGTTTACGATTCCGTTGAAGTAATCCTCGATGGCTTGAATTCTATTGCCAAGCTCATCCAGTTCTTTTTCCAGTTCGAAGAGCGTGCTGTGATGAAACGAAAAGCGATCTGCCTCCAAGGCAGGTGCTTCACCCTGGTGCAAAAGGACAAAGTACAGGATTCCGCTGCGTTCCGCGATTTCACGAATCACGTAGTCTTTTTTCCAGTCCGGATTGAAGTGGTTTTTCAGGCAGTGATAGAACTGAACTCCTACACCATTGTTTCTGAGATTCCTTACCAGTTCGTATTCAAAGTGTCCCCAAGGTTCGATATCTTTGATCTGTTTACGCAGAGCTTCTTGTTTACGCAGAAGGTTGTCTTTTTCTTCGCGAGCGTTTTTGATCTGGTTCAATAGTGCTTTTGTAGGTAAGCTGGTGATCTGCTTTGCATCTTTGTCTTCTATTTTTTGCAAGAACTTAAGAGCTTGGCTATACTCATCCAGAAGCTCTCTGTTTTGAATCAAAGCAGGGGATTTTTCATCCGTAGAACGGATGATATGGACCATACCCAATTCCTGAAGTTTTGAGAGGAAATCAGGATACTCCAGATGATACAACACAAAGGTGTATTTCTTCATTTTTTCGATCATGCGAGTTCCTCCAGACGGTCTTTGAGGATCTTCTGAGCGGCTTTGCTGAGGTTCTCTTCGTCTTCCAGGAAGCGTTTGATCCTGAGAATCGCTTCTTCAAAGGCAGGTATCTGCACTTTTTCGTAGAGATTCACCTTCTGGGTGGTCTTCTTGCGAACCTGCTCCAGAATATGCATTTTACGAATGAAGAACTCCCGCTCGATTTGCAGGCGGGATAGTTCTTTGATCAATACAATGCCATCCAGATACCAACTCGGTGCGGTAAAGAGGTTGAAATCCTTGATCTCGTAAGTGATATCTTCCAAAAGCGGTGTTTTCACTCCGGCAATTTTACGAGTCTTGATTTGGACCTCTTTCACGGAGATCAGATCAGGATCAAATTCGCTCCACAATTTCATGAATACATCCAGTTCTTGGGTTCGCTGGCGGATATTTTCGTCCAGTTCCGAAGCTTTATCGCGGGCTTTCTTTACTTCCACGCGTAGGGCAGATTCCTTGTTCTTCAAAGTCGGCAAGGCTTTCTGCCTTACTCCCAGCTGTTTGATCAGCTGTAGCTGAGAGATTTTGTTGTATTGAAATTTCAGATTCATGCCTTCTTCCAGTGGATATTCATGAGTTCGTCTTTAATGCCAATCTCTTGCTTGTTAAAATAGCGCTGGAACAGAGTCCATGCCGTATCCAGCATAGTATCTGTATCTATATTTACATCTATGGCTAGGATATCGTTTGAGTATTCTTTGGCAAATTCTAATACGCGCTCGTCATAATCCGAAAGGTCAAAGCCGTTTTCCAGCTTCGTCTTGGCATTGGCGGCATCCGCATAGAGCCGGACAGCGGTGTTCATCACTTGGGGATGGTCGTCGCGTGTTTTCTTGCCGATCACAAGTTGTTTCAGACGAGAAAGAGAACGGAAGGGATCCACGATAGTCTTTGAGATATCGGTATCACGTTTCAAGAACAGCTGTCCTTCAGTGATATAACCGGTGTTATCCGGAATGGCATGTGTGATATCTCCGCCGGAAAGAGTAGTTACGGCTATAATCGTGATCGAACCTCCCCCGGGGAATTGTACCGCTTTTTCGTAGAGCTTTGCCAGATCACTATAAAGGGAGCCGGGCATGGAGTCTTTGGAAGGAATCTGATCCATACGGTTCGATACTATACTCAAAGCATCGCAATATAGAGTCATATCTGTAAGCAAAACCAACACTTTTTCATTGTGTTCGGTAGCAAAGTATTCCGCGGCAGTAAGTGCCATATTGGGCACCAACAATCGTTCAACGGTTGGATCTTCGGTGATGTTTACAAAAGAGATGATACGGTCTATCACACCGGCGTTTTCGAAAGTGTTTTTGTAAAAGAGATAGTCGTCGTTCGACAGCCCCATACCACCTAGGATGATTTTGTCACTTTGAGCACGAAGGGCAACCATCGCCATCACTTCGTTATATGGCTGATCTGGATCCGCAAAAAAGGGAATTTTTTGTCCGGTAACCAATGTGTTATTGAGATCGATGCCGGCAATACCTGTGGCAATCAGCTCCGAAGGTTGCTTGCGGCGAACCGGGTTAACTGAGGGACCGCCGATCTCGATCTCAGAGCCCTGCACATCCGGACCCCCATCAATGGGGTCGCCATAGGCATTGAAAAATCTGCCAGCAAGCTCTGTCCCCACTTTCAGGGATGGAGCTTTACCGAAGAAGACCACTTCGGCGTCGGTTCCGATGCCTTCGGTACCGGCGTATATCTGAAGGGTTACATTGTCGTCAACGATCTTTACAACCTGAGCCAGGCGTCCGGATACTGTAGCGAGTTCCTCATTTCCCACGCCTGTGGCATGAACTGAACAAGTAGCTTTTGTGATCTGGTTTAGCTTGGTATAAATCTTCTGAAATGCTTGTGTTGCCATTATCTCGCGCTCCTTTCATCAACTGCTTTGTGAAGCTCTTCTTCATAGCCCTTAAACTTATCGCTGTCAAATTCCACATAGTTCATCTGTTTGCAGATGTTTATCAGCTTCACAAAGTATGGCATAACCTCATCGTAGGATTCAAAGACAAAGTCCTTTGCACAGATATCCAAAATCAGCTCCAGCATGAATTTCTGCCTCGGCATGGGGGTCGAGGAATCCACAGCGTCAAAACCGTCTTGTTGCAGGATTACTCTATCCATCATCTCGCTTTTCCAATATTTATCGTGATAAGACAGCGGTACACCGTCATCTCCCAGGATGTTTATCTGTTCCTGGGCTTCACGACCGCGCAAGAGCAGGTCTTTAGCGTGTAAAACGTCTTCCACCCAGGTAGGGTGTACGTTTTGGTTCAGATAATCGATTACTTCGGGATATTCCAAATATTTACTGTAAGAATCTATGGGATCCACAGCGGGATAGCGTTTGCTGTCTGCGCGGGCTTGGGATAAAGCATAGAAGCAACGAGCGGCTTTCTTCGTGGATTCTGTAACCGGTTCTTTCAAGTTTCCACCGGCGGGGGATACTGTCCCGATAAAGGTGATCGAACCCGTTTCTCCACTTCTGAGATGCACAAATCCCGCTCTGGCATAAAAGCTTGATACAATAGCGGGAAGATCCATGGGGAAGGCATCGGGACCGGGAAGCTCTTCCATGCGGTTGCTCATTTCACGCAAAGCTTGAGCCCAACGGGAGGTTGAATCTGCCAGTAACAATACTTTCAATCCCATATTACGGTAGTATTCTCCGATGGTCATGGCTGTATAAACTGAGGCTTCACGTGCAGCCACCGGCATATTTGAAGTATTACAAATGATGATGGTACGTTCCATCAGTTTACGCCCGGTACGGGGGTCGTCCAATTCGGGGAATTCTACAAACATTTCCACCACTTCATTGGCACGCTCTCCGCAAGCGGCAAAAATGATCATATCCGCATCAGCGTTTTTGGATATAGAATGTTGTAACACGGTTTTGCCGGCGCCGAATGGACCCGGAATAAAACCGGTTCCGCCTTCAACCATTGGATTCAGGGTATCCAGAGTACGAACTCCGGTTTCCATCAGTTTGTAGGGCCGGGGTTTTTCCACATAGCTTTTGATGGGAACTTTAACCGGCCAGCGCTGAATCATGTTCAGTTCGATGTCTTTTCCTTCTTTATCCGTGATCGTAGCGATGGTATCGGTAATCTTGTATGTTCCTTTTTCGGCGATTGTTTTTACCTTGTACTCACCGTTCAGACCAAAGGGAACCATGATCTTGTGCGATATCCAGGTTTCGGGAACACTGCCCAGCCAGTCTCCACCGGAGACCATATCTCCTGTTTTGGCAATAGGCGTGAACTCCCAAGTACTTTCCTCATCAAGGGGATCGGTGTATTCTCCCCGAGTGAGAAAAATGCCTTTCATCTTATTCAAATCGTTCTGCAATCCATCATAGTTTTTTGAGAGCATTCCGGGTCCCAGCTTCACTTCAAGCATATGCTCCGTGAATTCTACCACATCACCGGGTCTCAAGCCGCGAGTGCTTTCAAATACCTGGGTATAGGCCACATTGCCCAGCACTTTGATTACTTCTGCCATCAGCTTTATGCCGCCCAGATCGATGTAACAGATCTCGTTTTGGGATACCGGACCCGATACTTCCACCTGCACGAGGTTTTCGATAATCGCTTTCACTATACCTTTGGTCATCGTGTTACCTTCTATTTCTGCATTATTTTTTTATGTTAAAGTCTTCAGGAAATTCAAAGCTGTTTTCCAGCTTATTCAGTGTGTCATGAAATACTTCTTTGCCCAATTCTGCGTCGGCTTTCAACCACCTGTTGATTATGCGCAGTTTGCTATAGTAGCCCAAAAGGCGATCCACATTGAAGAAATCGAAGAAGTTCTGGTCGTCAATCCACTTGCTGCGCAAGACATCGTAGCCCCGTTCCCGGTATAGGATATTGTTCTGCTCCCAAATCCGCTGAAGCGAATCGAAGAGGGGATGTTCTTTGCCCATGCCAAAATCTGCCGCATGGCTGTGAGTGAGATTCTTTACGATATCGTCTTCGCCTATCAGGTATTTTGCAAAATCAAGCTCGTGATTACGACCGTTTATTGCCGCCAGGATGTTCCTGATATTGCATTCCAATTCAAACCATTCTCTGATGAAACGATTGGAATGATGCGCACAGTAACTGAATAATCGACTGAGTATCCTGTGCTCGACAAGCGGAAAAGTAGGGAGATCTTCCATCTGCAGCAATTCTGCGGCTGTTTCCTTTACAAATGGCGGTAAAGACCGGTATTCAGAAGGCGTTTCCAGATTGATGCTGTCCAAACTGTGCTTTACAAAAGCAATGAATTCTTCCCAAAACTCTTTGGAATACAAGCCTTCCGGATTGAGGGCCTGTTCCTTTTTATATATGGTTTTCAACAGGTTGGCAATGTCTTCGGGTAGATGCAAGACCTGTATCAGCTTAAAATCTTCCTCGCTGAGCTGGGCTTTCGCTTCATCCCGAAACTGAACGGGGTTATAGACCAGTTTGCTGTCGTCCATAGAGATGGATGGCAATCCGGCGATAAAATAGTAGTATTGCTTTGCCATAATCAGCTTTCAAAGAGGATTTTGGCAGTGCGGGGCCTTAAATAGCTTTTGAAAAGTTCGGCAAAATCTTGATCAGAAAAGCTGAGCTTGTAGCTGCCATCTTGGGGAGAGATGCTAAAGCCTGCTTTAATCTGCGGAGAAAAATCAATCTTCAGATCGCTGTTGAAAGCCGATTTGAGAGAAGACACAAAACCATCATCAAGCTTGCTTTGCAGAGCCTCGGCGATGGACAGAGAAGCATCTTGCTTCCATCCTGCAAGTGCTTCACGGATCAAGCCTTTTACAAAATCAGGATCTTCAAAGCTCATCCCGGTGCCTTTATCGATACTAGCGGATAGCACCAGATCGATAATCTTTTGCTTCAGAGCACTGATAGTATGATTTGAAGCCATCTTCAGATCCCCTTCAGTGTTCTTTTTCATCTCGGCGGCTTTCTTTTCAGCGTCGGCTACAGTTACCTCAGCTTTGCTCTTTGCTTCGGAAAGCAATTTTTCGGCATCCGCTTTGGCTTTTTCCAATATCTTTTCTGCTTCGGCATTGGCTTTTCCCACGCCTTCTTCATAAACTTTGCTCAAAAGATCTTGCAGCTGGTCGTTCATAGCACATTATCTCCAGTAATTTCACATTTGAACCATAATAATTACACACATCTTTTTTGTCAATCAGATTCGCTGCTGCAGCTATTCTTTTTGGATACCAAGCACTCGGGTCTATATCGTTATTTTCAAATACTTACACCAATACTTCTGATGCAAGAGCTAAAAACCAATCGATATATTATTGTTCAATTCACTGAGATCAATGCTAATCCCATGTATCTGGCCGACAGTAGAAGAGCAACAGAGACTATTTCTTCAGATGCTCGTGCAGGAAGTCGTGATAGTCTTTGTTTTTGAAGACCAATTCGTCATGGCTGCCTTTGTGCGCTTTACCACGGGAATCTATATATAGAACGCTGTCCACATAGCGCAGGGTGGATAGCCGATGCGAGATCACTATGGCACCGATATTTGGGTAGTCACGGTTGATCGCCTGCCATAGTTTTTCTTCATTTTCCGCATCCAGCGACGCAGTGATATCGTCCAATATCAAAAGTCGCGGGCGTTTTATCAAAGCACGGGCGATAGTGATGCGCTGTTTTTGTCCTCCGGATACACTCAGACCACGCTGTCCTACGGGACTGGCGTCTCCCTTGGGGAATTGGGTGACTTCGTCTTCCAGTTGGGCTGCCTTCAGCGCGGTTTGATACTCGATATCGGAAGCGCCTTCATTGCCCATCAGGATGTTTTCCTTGATGCTGCCGCTAAATAGGGACGGTTCTTGAGGCACATAGGCCACCACATCTCTCAGAGTACGTATATTGATCTCTTCCAAGTCTATGCCGCTGAATGATATATGGCCCGAGTCTGGTTTCACCAGCCCTAAGATCAGGTTTGCGATTGTGGTCTTGCCGCTACCGGTTGCGCCCAGGATCAACATCCTTTCACCCTGTTTCAGCTCAAAAGATACATCTTTGATGATGCTTCGATCCTTTTCGGGATAACTGCAGTTTACTTGGTCGAAACTCAAGCCATGAAAGTCGTCAACTCTTCGGCCTGTGTCTTCGGCTTTGTTGAATGTAGGATGCGCTTTCATCTCTTCCAGGCGGTCGATGTTCACGAAGGCTTGCTTTCCGGAGACAAAGAGTTGAGGCAGATCCAGAAGCGGATAGATCATCATGGAAAGATAGGTATAGAACAGGAAAAAAGTACCCACGGTGATCTCTCCCTTCACCGCCATCCAGCCACCAAACATTATCACACCGATCTGGGCGAAATAATCTATATACTGATAGATCAGGGATAGCACGGCATTCAGTTTCACCACACTCATCTCGGTATCAAAGCGTCTGGCCAGAGCCACGTCAAAGAAGCGGTTGTATTTCTCTTCGCTCACAAAGGATTTCACTATGCGAATACCCGAAAAGCTCATTTCCAGTTGACTGTTGATATTGGAGATAGCTCTTTGATTACGCTCGAAATTCGTATAGAGTTTCTCGCTGGTGAAGTAAAAAACTACCATCATCAAAGGCAGCGGGGCAATCGATAGTAATGTAAGCTTCACATTGATGCTGAACATCACAATCAGCGAAAACAGAATCATGGAAAAGGAATTGAAAGCACGAAAGATGCCACTGCCCAAAAACCAAGATATCTTTGGGAAATCCGATAGATCATCCGTCAATCTGGTTACGATGTCTCCGGTACGGAATTTTTGGAAAAACCGGAAATCCTTGTGGCTTACAAAACCAAAATACAGCATTCTCAGACTGTGTTCAAAGCGCAGATTTACCCAAGCTCGGATGCAGGGATAAAATCCGGTGAAAAACTGCGCGGCACCGATGGCCAGGAAAAACATCAGTACCTTATTTACTTCAACCATCGGAGCAGGATACCTGGATGGATCAGCGAGGATGTCCCTCAGCAGGTCAATCATACGTTTGAAAGCATAGGGGTAGGCTATGGAAACTGCAGACGAAAGCAGGGTAAACACTATCATGATCAGTACGAACCAGATCTGTGCTTTATACTGCTTCAGGATCCATTTGATGTGCTTATTCATCCTTGCCTCCCAAAAGCTGAAGTTCTACTAACTTACGGTAGTCCTCGCTTTCCCGCAGCAGTGTTTGATGGTTGCCACGGGCGGTGATGCGACCTTCACTAAAATAAAGGATTTCGTCCGCGTCCAGCACCGATGTAAGCCTATGAGCCACGATCACCATGGTTTTGCCCCCAAAAACGCTGTTCATCGTACGCTGGATACGCGCTTCTGTCTGTGGATCTATGGAGGCAGTTGCCTCATCCATAATGATGATCTCGGAATCAAATGCCAAAGCCCGGGCAAAAGAAATGAGTTGCTTTTCACCTTGTGACACGTTTTGTCCGCGCTCTGCCAGCTCGGTATCCAGGCCATCCGGCAGGGCTTTGATAAAGTCATCCAGTTGCACCACGGAAATGGCATTCCGAACAACATCCACATCTACATTATCATTGTAAACACGCACGTTTTCCAGGATGGGGCCGGGGAAGAGGTAGATATCTTGCAAAATTAGGCCAATATTCCGGCGCCAGGCCCGGAAATCCAAACCGCGGAGAGGACTTCCATCTACCAGCACACTGCCTTTTTGAACATGATAAAATCCGCAAAGCAGACTGATAGTGGTAGATTTTCCGCTACCGGATGGGCCCACCAGAGCTATCTTTTTGCCCTTGGGGATGCTGAAAGATACGTCTTTGAGAACCCAATCTTCTCCCTCGTAGGCAAAGCTCACATTTTCGAAACGTATCTCATGCTCAAAAGCCGGTACTTGTGTCCCCGTAAAGGTTTCATCCTCGGTTTGCAGGGCCGTGAGTTCCAATATTCTCTTCAAGGATACAAAGCTGCGCTGCATTTGCATCACGTTTTCGCTCAGGTGCATCAAGGGCCAAATCATCCGGTAGATGTATTGGATAAAGACGATCAATGTCCCCAGAGTAGCTGTCCCCACTATTATCTTTGGTGCAGACAGCATTATCACGATTACCACAAAGACTACATTGAAGATAAACATAAAGAAACTCTGCGCACCATATTCGATGAAACTTGTCTTGATCTCGGTACGCTGTTTGTCTTTGGAAGCGCGTCTGAGATCCTCGATCACCCGCTGTTCCTGATTCAGGGCCTGAATCATCTGCATGCCCTGCACGTAATCGGTTATCTTTGCGGAAACGATGGCATATTTCTCGCGGATTTGTCGGAAGAAACTTGATATATAGCGGAACAGCACAGAATAAGCGATGATGCTGATTGCTATGATGGGCAGAATGATTGATGTAGTCTTCCAATCCCGATACAGTAAAACGATAAAAACACCCACAAAGAAAAGCAGATTGCCTATGATAGTAATAGACAGATCAGAAAAGAGCACTTTTACGCGCTCGCTATCACTTTCCACCCTGGCAATGAGCTCACCCACCGGCTGTTTGTTGAACCAGCCCACCGGCAGCTTCAACAAATGGCTGAATACCTTGCCTTTGAACTGAGTGATTATCTTGATTCCCAAACGGCTGAGTAACACTATCTGCAAGTAAGACAGCAAGCCGGATATCAATACTACGCCGATGAACATAAATCCATACCGCAGCATCTCAGATAAATCCTGATTGGGGATGCTTTTATCTATGATCAGGGCTAGTATAAGGGGATCCACCAGACGTAGTGCGGATGTAACCAACATGGCAAAAAGACCAAAGAATAGAAGCCCCTTATCCTTTTTGATGAAAGGATATAGCAGTTTTAGGTAATAACTGAACTTTTGCTTTTGTTCCGGCATGGATTTCATAACCTGTCAATATTGCTTGAGGGATTTAGGACACAGTGATCAGTTCGAACGGGCTCCGGAATGATCTATATACAAAAACATCCAGTCCGGGTTGCCATTTTGCCGTGAGACCACAAACGGTTGTGTAGGGGGACTGGTTAATGGTGTGCGCAAAGAACATGGGTGCAAAAAACACAATGGTCGGGATGAGAGGATTTGAACCTCCGACTTCTCGGTCCCGAACCGAGCGCGCTAACCGGACTGCGCTACATCCCGACCGTGTTTTGCAACAATTTTCGTGCTGGAATTGCTGTCAAGATTATTCTTTGTTCACATCCCCCCGTTTTT
>DHSO01000031.1:0-30006 GCA_002410505.1 Cloacimonetes bacterium UBA5284
TTTTTTTAGTCTCTTCATCTGCCTCAGAATATAGCGCTTCGATTAGCGATTCCTGGTACATGATGACCTCTTCATATCGCTCGAATTGTCGGTTGATTGGCCCATGAATGAGAACCATCGGTGCATTCTTTCGCTTCGTTAATGTCCTTGGAATCCTTAACATATCTCGTTTTTTCATATACTCTCTCACCCATTCTCGTACCATATAGACCTCGTCTATCCCATTTTGCATACATGCCGAGGCTATACTTATGCCTTCGGATACTATGTCATATATTACCATTCTCTTAGTAAGCTCAGAGTACTTAACTGCTTTTCTCACTTTACGTTTCATTATTCATCCTCAATTAGCTGTCAACTAAAATCAGGAAAGACCAGTTGCGGGTGTGGATATTTTGCCACAGTATAACACAGTTTCTCTTTAAAGTGGTATAATTTTACCAAGGCGTGGATTATGTCGTATCAATTTCGCATACAGACATGATATACCCGGTTTAGGTCCCTCAGTTTATCTTCAATACTAAAGATCTCCCCAGAAAAAGCTTGACTCCCCGCCCATGCCCAAATCTGATGATTGAACATAATATTCATCTCGAAAAGGATTTTGGAAATGGTAGGATTCGCGCTCACATACACCACTTTGGGAATAGATGCGATTCAGGTAGCGGTAGAATGCGATCGGGAAGGCACCATGCAACAGGGCGTGAACATCGTAGGAATGCCGACAAATGCCGTGAAAGAGAGCAAAGACCGGGTTTTTGCTGCTTTGCGCAACAGTGGAATTTCGTATCAAAGCGCCCGCTATACCATCAATCTGGCACCTGCCGATATCCGCAAGGATTCTTCTGCGCTTGATCTGCCCATCGCCCTGGCTGTGGTGATGAACAACAACGGTGTCCCGGATCCCGGTTTAAGCAAAATCGCCGTTGTGGGCGAGCTCTCCCTAGATGGCAATGTGCGTCCCGTAGATGGAGTCTTGCCGATTGCCATCTCAGCCAAACGGGACGGCGTGGACACCCTCATCGTGCCCTACGAGAATGCTGAAGAAGCCGCCATCATCGATGGCATCAAGGTGATCCCCGTAACCGCGCTCTCCGAAACAGTACGCTATCTGCGAGGGGAAGCCTCCATTGAAGCCGCAAAAGTGGATCTCGACAAGATCTTTTCCGTACTCAACGATTTCCCCTTGGATATGCACGACGTGAAGGGGCAATATCAGGTGAAGCGAGCTTTGGAAGTAGCAGCCGCCGGAGGGCACAACCTGCTGATGATAGGCCCTCCCGGAAGCGGTAAAACCATGCTGGCGCGCCGTGTTCCCACTATTCTGCCGGAGCTGACACTCGATGAAGCGCTGGAAGCCACCAAAATCCATAGTGTTGCCGGATTTTCCAAGGACTTCAAGAATGGTATCCTGACCACCAGAGCCTTTCGCGCCCCGCACCACACCATCAGCGATGTAGCGTTAATTGGCGGCGGTGCCTACCCCAAGCCCGGAGAGGTGAGCCTGAGCCATCGCGGTGTGCTATTTTTGGACGAACTGCCGGAGTTTAAACGCCCAGTACTGGAAGTATTGCGCCAGCCGCTGGAAGACGGCATCGTTACTATCTCCCGAGCTGCCACCAGTCTCACATTCCCTGCAGAATTCATGTTGATCGCCTCCATGAATCCCTGTCCCTGCGGATACTATGGGGCAAACATCCCAAATCATGAATGTACCTGCGATCCCGGCTCCATCAGCAGATACCGGAATCGCATATCCGGTCCCTTGTTGGACCGCATCGACATCCATGTGGAGGTACCCACTGTTGCTTACAAAGACTTGAGCGCTCTGCCTTCCGGAGATACATCGGCGCAGATTCGCCAGCGGGTGAACAAGGCTCGTGAGATTCAGCATAAACGCTTTGAACACAAAGGAATCTTCAATAACAGCCAGATGAACAGCAAAATGATGCGGGAATTCTGCTCGCTGGATAGCGCCAGTCACGCTCTGATGCAAAACGCGATCGATAAAATGGGCTATTCTGCCCGTGTTTTTGACCGCATTCTGAAAGTTGCCAGAACCATCGCAGACCTTGAAGATCAAGAGCAGATAAAGAGTGAGCATATCTCCGAAGCCATCCAATATCGCACTCTGGATCGGAAATATTGGAGTTAACCAAGCTCAGCCCGGTATAAACAATAAACGAATGGAGGATAAATGTTCCGAAATCTAAGTATATTAATGGTAATCCTGCTAACCCTGAGCCTTACGGCTTGCAGCAGAAATCGTGATGCCGCCATAAAGCAAGCGAACACTGAAGAAAAACCGGGCAGCACTCCCGATGTGCCTGTAGTAGAAATTGAACGTAATCAATTTGATTTTCCCTATAGCTTGTGGGAACAAGTGAACCGTAAAGGCGAAAATCTCTTCCTTTCACCCTTCAGCATAGACGCTGCCATGGCCATGGCCTACACCGGTGCAGCAGGCAGGACAGCCGAGGAAATGGGAAAAGTGATGGGCTACGAAGCCAAGCCGGATCAAGAACACTTTGCCTTCCGCAAAAGAATCTCCATGCTGAACGATATTCCCAAACGGGGCAGAGCACAACTGAATATAGCAAACGCCTTGTTCAACGCCGAAACCAATAAAGACATCCTGATCCCCGAATATACCAAAACCCTACAAGAGTCTTTTGATAGCGATCTCTACAGCCTGGACTTTAACCAAGCCAAAGAAACTGCTGATTTCATCAATCAATGGGTGGAAAAGAAGACTCATGAGCGCATCAAAAACATCATCTCCGAACGCCAGATTGAGGACAGCAGCGATGGTATGGTATTGGTAAACAGCATCTATTTTAAAAGCGACTGGATGAGCCGGTTTGAAGAATTCAACACTCGCAAAGACACTTTCTACACCAGCTCAGAGCGCAATGAGAAACAGAGTAAGCCAATGCTCATGATGAAACAAACCGGTACTTTCGGCTATGGCGAGACCGGAGATTGCAAAGTATTGGAGATGCCTTTTGCGGAATCCGAACTTGCCATGATCTTTGTGCTGCCCCAGGATATCGAAGCCACCTGCGCCGCGCTCGATCATGACATGTGGCAAGGCTGGTTAAAGAGCCTGTCCCGCCCCCGCGAGGTAGAAGTGATCATCCCCAGATTCCGCCTGGAACACACTTTGGACAAATTGGTCGACACATTCCGCGTGCTGGGCATTCGGGACGCCTTTGACGGTGGGAGCGCAGATTTTTCCGGCATCATGAAGACCGGAATCACGCAGAATCTATATATCTCAGACATTGTCCACAAAGCCTTTTTGGAAGTTATCGAGCAAGGCACTGAAGCTGCTGCTGCCACTCAAGTAGGTTTTGCCAAAACATCCTTCAACCCTCCAAACCCGGACATTCCCGTGTTTAGAGCGGATCAACCCTTCCTGTGCATGATCGTGCATAAAGTAAGCAATGAAACTCTCTTTATGGCGAAAGTGGTAGATCCCGCCGACGCGGACTAATATCTGATTTGAATTGAAATGATATAATCTATTCCAGCCCATCACCCAAACATTGAAGAGTGAAGAGCTAAAAAGTGAATGAGATGGGGCGGCCCCATGCCCCGATTATTCAATGGTCTTAAGTAAACCATTACCGGGAGCTGATGTCTCCCGGTTTCTTTTGTATATTACATTGTACACATTGGATATGGCACAATCTGGCGGGGTGTTGTGTATCAGCCCCGCTCCATATTGGGCGGAGGGATGAGCTTGGATTATGGCATTTTAAAACAAAAGGGTATATGTAAAAACCGGAGCAGATATCTTTCCGCTCCGGTTTTCATATTTATGGGTTTAGCCTAGCTGTAAAATGAGTTCTTTTGCCCGGCTTTGCATCGACACTTTCAGATCCTTGGAAAAGCGCGTGCAGATTGCGCCGGCTTGCGGAACTGCACCCTTGGCACGCAGTTCTCTTGCCATATAGCCGATCGCGGCATTACCACCCATCCAGCGGAAGGGAAAGCCCATCGTTACAAAGCTGCAGCATTTCTTGCCCTGCAGATGATCCATTTGCTTGATCGCTGCCACGATCAACGGAGAAGGGCCAAAGGCCCAAACCGGTCCGCCAAACATGATCATATCATATGCCTCAGGATCAGGCAAGTTCGTAATCTTGATCTCTTGTTTATCTCTCACAGAGGCTTGTTTCACCGGATTCAGCGTCGCCAGTTTCAGGCAATCGGCGCTGTGCCCCGCTTTTTGCAATACCTCTTGCAAGACATTGGCAAAAGACTCGGTTACACCGCTTTGACTGTGATACAATATGCAGATCTTCATTATTGCGTCAGATAAGGTGCTTGTTTGGAGTTATCGTTACGTTCCCAGCGGTCGTCGATTTTGGTATCGACCGGAGACATATCTTTGAAGTATTTCACGATAGCGTCGCGCAGGTTTATGTTGTGATTGGTAATATCCTCGGCAGGGGTGTTCATCAGCATGGTAAGCCCGGCATTGCCCTGCATCAGGAAGTCTGTGGTGGCAACGGTATAGATCTTATCCGGATCCCAAGGTTCTCCTCCGATGAGGAGAGTGGTCACACGGTCAAAATTCGGGCGTTGCCGGGAATACACCACGTTCACTCCGGAAACGATGAGACCTGCACGGCTGCCTTCCACACGCGTCTCAATGATGCGCCGCAGAGTTCTGCCATCGCATTTGAAGCTGATGAGCATATTATCGAAAGGCATCACTTCAAAGATATTGCGATAGCTCACTGGTCCGCTTTTGATTTCGGCACGTACACCACCCAGATTCAGGAAAGAGAAATCTGCGTTTACCATATACTTCATGGCATCCACAATGGTATTGCCCATCGGAGATTGCGCGTCCACATTGGTGCGGGAAAGATGGCTTTTTGCATAGCCGACCACTTCATCCATGCCCTCTTCGGCGATGGATACATAGCCTTCGATAAGGTCACGGGCATCGGGATCGGGAATAAACTGATCCTCAAAGAGGGTGATCATGGCTCCTTCACGGATGGCGGGAAGCTCGTATCCGGTGAGGGTCTTGGTTTCCGGATCGATAGTAAGAGTAAGCATACCCAGATTTGATCCGTAGGCATAACCGGTGATCACCATGGTATGAGTAACCGGATCGATCCAGGGCTCCGGCCATCCTTTGTGGATATGTCCACCGATGAACAGGTCTATACCATCCACTTCCCGGGCAATTTCCTGAGCGTCATAACCCCAGTGACCGCGCCTTTCCGCATAGCGGGGATTGCCTTTCTCGTCGTAGCGGCTCAGATAGGTTTCCACGTTTTCATAGGGAAGCCCGGCATGTCCCAATACAATCACCAGATCCACTTTCTCCTCTTCCCGCAGGATTTTCACATACTTGGTTACGGATTCTTTTTCATCCAGAAATTCGATGTTGCGTATGTTTTCCGGGAAGCTCATCTGTTTTGTATCTGTGGTAGTAAAACCCAGGATACCGATACGCAGGCCCATGCGGTTCACTATGGTATATGGGAAGGCGTACCAAGGGATCTCTCCTGTTTCGGTATCGATCACGTTGCAGGTAAGAATCGGGAAGTTTGCCAATTCCAGAGTCGGCTCCAGTTCGTCCTGCAATATGTCGAATTCATGGTTGCCGATGGTCATGGCGTCATAACCGACCATATTCATGTATTCGATTACGGATACGCCATTTGTGACCGTACCTACCGGTCTGCCCTGAAAGAAATCTCCGGCATCCAATAGTAAGGACTGACGGGTGGGGCTTTGAAAAGAGCGGATATGCTTGATGAGCGTCGCCGCAGCCGCACCGCCACCTAGTTGAGGCGGAAATTCCGGATTCATGAAAGTGGCTTGAGAGCGGTCTATTCCACCATGCACGTCATTTGACCACATGATATCCAGCCGCAGGTCTTCAGCCATCGCCAGACTCAGCGCCAAAAGCAGCACTGAGAGTATTATATATCTTTTCATAATTAACCTCTTAAGGTCTTTACCAACTGAATGAAATACCGGCATTGAAGCTAACGATATTTTCCTTTACTTTGTCCGGATTTTCCCATCCGCGATTTTGAAGATCTATATAGGTATTGGGCCATAATGCGTAGGCTCCACCGGTATAAACTCTATCGTCATAGTATTTATCACCAAAGAGATCGAGGGCCTGATACTCGCGCCATCCAAAGCCGAAGCCCAGATCCAATACCCAGTTTTTGTACAATTGAACGGAGGACCCACCGGTTATCATGGGACTGATCACTTTTTTCACGGCTCTGTAGGTATAAGGATCGCCATCACTATTTACGTCCTCTTCCATGGTTTGAAAATAGCTGCTTACAGCCTGAAATCCCAAGCGCAAGGGAACTCGGTTTACCACATGGTGTTCCACGCCCGCATAAAAATTGAAGACATCATCGTAGAGATCGTCCACATCGCTGTATTGAACCATTTCCAGTTCTGCATTGAACACGGTGCGCATTACATTGCGCGGGTAATAGCTGATCCCTGCCTTAAATTCCGCGGGCAGGTCATAATCTCCATCCATCACTACAACTGTGCTGTCTTGCGCCACATTACGATAGGCATCCCGCAGGGTGTAGTCCGTACCACTGAGATCCAGACTTGTTTTTGGGGTCATGGTAAGACCAATACCCCAGCGCGGTCCCATCCGAAAAGCAGCTCCCAGCTTCAGCTGTTCACCTTCCAGCTCCCAATCCCGGGTTCTGGTATATTCGGGTAATATGTCTTCACCAACTTGTTGCACAGACCAATCGCTCCATCTGATCGTGGTTTCTTGCTCTACATCGGCAGACATCAGGGCAAAATCCATGCCCAGATTCACATTCCAGTAATCTGCGAGGTCAAAGCCGATACTTGCGGCCATGGCAGTCTTCATCAGCGTGCCCACGTTGTCGATTTCATTCTGGGCGATCTTTTCGGGATAGCCATCGCTATCGGTGTTGCGGTTGTTGCGGATCTCTTCGCTGTATTTACCGGAAAAACTGATGTAGGGAGTATGATAGGCACCCAGTCCCAGATGCAATTTACCAAAAGTCATCGCGGCAAAACCGGCTCCGGCAAAATCTGTAAAAGCGTTGATATTGGATGCATACACAGAGTCATCGATGTAGGCATCGAAGCTATTGTAGAGCGGAAGCATGCGGGTGTCTTCAGCGCGGTTGATGATAGTATTCAGGCTCAAGCCGGCATAGCGGTTCTGAACAGTGATATTGGCGGGGTTGATGGCAATAGAGCCGGGGCGCATATCGTTGAAGACCCCGGTGCCGCCCATAGCCATTCCCCGGGCGTCCAAAACGCCGTAACGCTGACCCAGGGAGGCCTGACCATAAGGCGGGTGACCATAATAGTTGTCGCTTACGCTAAATGCACCAAGCAAAGAGACCAGCATCAGCAGGCCGAAGATAATTAAGTGTTTATTTGATAACATGTTTCCTCCACGTTAGAAGCGATAATCAAGGGAAAAGCGGATTGTGTTTTCACTGTGTTCCACTCTTTCAGCATAGCTAAGCTGATCCACCAGATTGGGGTGATTGGGATCGTTGTTTTGGCGGATTCTTACTTCTTTATCCTGATAAGTTTTGTTGCGGAACTTGATGTTCATATACATATTGTTTGAGATGCGGCTGGAGATGGCGATCCAGGCTTTGGCGCCACGTTCGCCCATAAAGTCGATTTCCATATCTTCCCAATCCCAATGCGAGATGCCATGGCCATACCAATATACCAGAGAGCCTTGCAGTTTCACGCTGGGAGTGAAGTTGTGAGTGTAATTCACGCCAATGTAATCCCCGGTCATCAGGGTCTGCGCCGCGGCCATGCTGTTGTTTCCGGGCTGCGCAGGATTGGTGAGTGATGTGTAGGGCGGGCTCAACACTGTATTATAACGGTATTCCAGCTCCAAAAAGTCGCGATTGGAGAGGAATGTGCGGATGGCCATAGTGTATTCATTGGTTTTGGATACTCCGCGCTCGGCTGTGTCGTCATAGCGGTTCACCTGGTTCTTGTAGCGAAATCTCATCCCCAGTTGATAAAGGGGGCGAAATTCCAATTCACTCTGGAATCTGGCACTGCGCCGACCGTCCGCAAGTCTTTCCCAGAGATCCAAGTAGCTGCGTCCCACCGTGAAGTAATTGTTGAATTTGTATCTGGTCTCAAAGTATATGCCTTTTTCTGGTTGAGACTGATTGCTGTTCTGATACAGATCCGAAATCAGCGGATTGCTGAGCGCATAGACATTCTTTTCCAGGATGGTGTCGTCAAAGCGCTCATGCTCCGAAAAACTGTTGCTGTACGGGTTATCGAAGCCGATATCGTAATTGCGCAACAGAGTAATAAAATAGAGATTCTCAAATTGGGTGTGAGCGCTGATCAGGTATGCCTTGGGATCGTCGCCCAGCTTGAAATCTTCACCGTCTTTGCTCATTTCGGCATATTCACCCTGGATCGCGGTGTTGCCCAATACCGTCCCTCCATCAAAGCCTATCACCCGGCGATAATCGCGGCTGTAGGAATCTGTCTGAGTGCTATACAGGTTGCTTATCTCGGCATTCATCGCTTTCTCTATCTTAGGAATATTGTAGGAATCCCGAAGCATAATGTCTTTCAATTCGTTGAAGCCCGGAACCACAAAATGGGCGTCCTCATACAAAGCTGTATAAGTGGTAAAGCCCAGTCTGGTACCGATCAAGGGGCTCACTTCCACATGAGTTCCCCAAAGCTTTTCTCGAATGGCGTCCCTGCGGGGGGCAAGATTGATGTATTGCATGTGATATGGGGTGTATGTGGATCCTGAAGGAATTTCGTCCGGATAAAGCGACGCGTTCAGATGCGCTTCCGCCTCCAGCATGGTGTCGTTATCGTAGGGCAGGCTGGGAGTTACAAAAGAGAAGAACTTATTCTTGTCGGCTCTCACTGCACTGCCATCTTCATAAGTATAGAGAGCTACTCCGCCATCCATGATGTACTGATTGCCGGCGTTGTCAGTAAAAACGTCATTACCATATTCATCCCGCATTACATAGCTGCCGTCTTCGTTGATGTAAGCCAGGCCGTCTTTATCGTCGTCAGACACAAAGAAAGATGCATTAAAATATGGGTTCGCCAGCTCGATAGCCGCTCCACGCAAGGCGTATTGCTGCGCTTTAGAAAGATCCGGCGTGATGCCCATGATGCGTTTGCTGAAGCCAAAGCCGGTCTTACGGCTGCTGTAAAAATCCGTATTCTCCATCGTGAGACCTTCGCCATATGTGGCTCGGTAATGTCCCAGATACATCTTCAAAGCAGTGTTGCCCAACAAAGGCATTTTGGTGTTCTCATAGCCGGCAAAATACTTACTGCTGTTCAAAAAGTCTTCACTATTCATGTATTGCCAGCCTTCATGCGCCTTGGGCGAGTGATTCATGATGCCCATCTTGAAATTGTTGCCATAGCGCATCCGCAATTTCGCGCTAATATCCGGCTGCACCTGATCAAGCTCGAAATAGCCCCAATATGAACTTCGTTTATCTTGAGGAACAGTAAGCCAGTTGTTGCCATAATCACTGGGCAGGAACGGCTCGTGCAACATATCGTATTGCCCTTCCTCGAAGTATCTGGTATAGTATTGCACTCGGGCGTCGAACATCAAGCGGTTTTTTACCGGAGGCTCTTTGAAATATACGTAATTTCGCAGATTTGAGTAGCCGTAATAAGAGAGCCCCAAGGTACCACGGAGATCTCTGGTGTCTGCAATGGTATCGCCTCTGGCCACACGCTTCAATATCGCTGCAGCATCCACGGCAGATACGTTTGGCAGACTCACAAAGTCGTTGAACTGCATTCTGTTCACATTCTGCGGAGTCATCAGATAGTCTTCCCAAACGTCCGCCATACCTTCGCTGGCGCCTTCATTGCTGTCCAATCGTTCAATCAGGTAGCTGATCTCCTCTCTGCGCAGCGCCACATCGTCGGTCTCGGTGTATATTGACACCACCACCAGCGGCTTCAGTTTGTTCATGGTGCGTTGATCTATGGATGGGATTTCGCGAAGATCGTAGATATTGTCGAAAATCTTCACAAAAGTCCTGTATTCATAGATGTCCCGCGCTTGCGCTTCCGTGATGGGAAGCTGTTCTAATTCGCTCAAGGGGGCGGTATTCAGATCCACCTTTGCGGCGAGCAGCCCGATAAATATCAGGGCAAGGAACATCAAAAAGAGCTTTTTCATCGCGTTTCCTTATGCTTATCTATGCTTTCTTAAAAATTCCGGGTTTATTGTTCTATTCTAACCGTATTCCAGTATGAATGCACATTATAAAAACAGCTCATTATCTGTAAAGATATTTTTTTGTCACCGGCTTCGGCTATTTCTGCTGCCATGCTCCCGGTATTTGCCGCTGACATTTGACGCTTTGCCCTAGAAGCCAAAACGAATCTCCACCTTTTTCCGGGATTGTGTATGTGCCAATATCTTCCCCTTGGTTTTAAGGGGTGCCGAAGCTGATATCGTCTGGTTATCATCGGGTGAACACAGCTTGATTACGGCTTTATATCCGGATCGGCACGCCTTGAAGCATAGGGGGACTTGGCTGGCGGCTGAGTTTGTGTAGAATGCAGGAATGCAGTTGGAGGAGATGTTGCAGAGAGATGCTGTTTTCCTTATCCGGCGTGGAAGCGGTATACGGGCAATTTTTTGTCCACGGATTACACAAACAAACACAAATTGAGCTAATTGGGAAAATGTGCTTCAAAATTTCTCAAGCCTCTCAAACCTGATATCAAGACTATCTTTGGAAATTTGCTTGCTCGGTTTTGGACCTTTTTGCGCGTGTTTGGATCACCGATTATTGCAAATTGAGCCGATTTCGGACTGGATCTGGAAATTCAAGAGCCAGGCTAAAACAAGGCGAGTTTAACTGGGCGCAAAGAAGTGACAAAAATACCGTGAAACCGGGACAGATTCTTATCTCGAAGATACTGACGCAACGGAAGCCTATATTGTTGTTGCTGTGGGTCGCATAAATGTTGAAGTCGGTGTCCATGGACTTCAAAGAGCCATTTCATGGTTTGAACTAAGCACTTGCAGCCTTGGATTTAGATCTGTTCAAGCATTTGCAGATTTCGGAGACTCATTATATTGTGTTAATCTGGGGACAGGATTGTGGTCTTGCCCACAAAAAAAGTTGACAGAATACGCATGCCATATATGTTGGGAAATCAATCAATAAATATACACAATGCTCTCATGGAGGATAAATGACTGCAACTAAACGCGTTTACCTTTTTGGTAACGGACACGCTGAAGGTAAAGCCGATATGAAGAATCTGCTGGGTGGTAAAGGTGCAAACCTCGCCGAAATGAATCTGATCGGCGTTCCTGTACCCCCCGGATTTACAATCACTACAGACGCCTGTATCGAATTTAACCAAATGGGCCCCGACAAGATGCGTCAACTGCTCGCCGGCGATGTAAAAGCCGCCGTTAAACACGTGGAAGACATCATGGGCATGGAATTCGGTTCCAACGAAAATCCCTTGCTGCTTTCTGTCCGCAGTGGCGCCAGAGCTTCCATGCCCGGCATGATGGATACCATCCTGAACCTCGGGATGAACGATAATGCGGTACAAGGCATCATCAAAAAAACCAATAACGAACGCTTCGCGTGGGATAGCTATCGCCGCTTTGTACAGATGTACGGCGACGTTGTGTTGGGCCTCAAACCCCAAAGCAAAGAAGAAGAAGATCCCTTTGAAGTAATCATACATCACATGAAAGAAGAAAAAGGCGTGACAAACGACCTTGACTTGAGCGCAGAAGACCTGAAGAAACTGGTTGAGCTTTTCAAAAAAGCGGTGAAAGACAATACCGGTCACGATTTCCCTGAAGATCCATGGGATCAGCTGTGGGGAGCCATATTCGCGGTGTTTGACAGCTGGGACAATGACCGTGCGGTATACTACCGGCAGCTCAACGGTATCCCCCACGAATGGGGAACAGCCGTGAATGTGCAGGCTATGGTATTTGGCAATATGGGCGAATCCAGCGCCACCGGCGTTGCCTTCACCCGCGATGCCGCCACCGGCGAAAACATCTTTAACGGCGAATACCTCATCAACGCTCAGGGCGAAGACGTGGTCGCCGGCATCCGCACTCCTCAGCAGATCACCAAAGAAGGATCGCTGAGATGGGCGAAACTGGCGGGAGTAAGCGAGCAGGAACGCGCAGCAAAATTCCCGTCCCTCGAAGAAGTGATGCCCAAAACATATAAAGAACTCTTTGATATCCAAAAGAAACTGGAAAACCACGCCCGCGATATGCAAGACCTGGAATTCACCATTCAAGACGGAAAATTGTGGATGCTGCAGACACGTAACGGCAAGCGTACCGGATTTGCCATGGTTAAAGTAGCCGTGGATATGCTCAAAGAAGGTTTGATCGATGAAAAGACCGCTTTGCTGCGCATGGAACCCGAGAAACTGGACGAATTGCTGCACCCTGTCTTCAATAAAGACGCTATGGCCAAAGCACACGTTATCGCGAAGGGGCTGCCCGCCTCTCCCGGTGCTGCCACCGGCCAGATCGTATTCTTTGCCGATGATGCTGAAGATTGGGCCAAAGACGGTAAAAGGGTGATCCTGGTTCGCACCGAGACTTCTCCGGAAGATCTGCGCGGTATGAACGTTGCCAGAGGCATCCTCACCGCTCGCGGCGGTATGACTTCTCACGCGGCAGTGGTTGCCCGCGGCATGGGTAAATGCTGCGTTTCCGGCGCCGGAAGCCTGATGATAAACTATAAAACCCGCACCATAACGGTTGATGGCAAGACATATAAGGAAGGAGACTGGATCTCCCTGAACGGCTCCACCGGCCAGGTGCTGGAAGGTAAAGTGGAAACACAGGATCCGGAACTGAGCGGAGATTTTGCCAAGATCATGGAACTGGCCGACAAACACACCAAAATGAAAGTGCGCACCAATGCCGATACCCCAAAAGACGCCACTGTAGCCCGCAATTTCGGCGCCGAAGGCATCGGACTCTGCCGCACAGAACATATGTTCTTCGAAGGCGATCGCATCAAAGCTATGCGCGAAATGATCCTGGCCGACGATGAAGCCGGACGCAGAAAAGCCCTGGATAAACTCCTGCCCATGCAGCGCGGAGATTTTGAAGGCATCTTTACCGCCATGAACGGCTTCCCCGTAACCGTGCGCCTTTTGGATCCTCCATTGCACGAATTTGTGCCTCACGAGGAAAAAGACCAGATCGAGATCGCCAAAGACCTCGGTATCGATCCTCAGACAGTGAAGAATAAGGTAGCATCCCTGCATGAGTTTAACCCCATGCTGGGGCACCGCGGTTGCCGACTGGGCAATACCTATCCCGAGATCACCGAGATGCAGGCACGGGCTATCATCGAGGCCGCCATAAACGTTCAGAAACAGGGCGTAAAAGTACTGCCGGAGATCATGGTGCCGCTGATCGGAACTTTGGCCGAATTCAAAATGCAAGAAGAGATTATCCGCGCTACTGCCGACAAGGTATTCAAAGAAAGCGGCACTAAAGTGGAATATATGGTTGGAACCATGATCGAAATCCCCCGCGCCGCTCTTACTGCAGATAAGATCGCCGAACATGCTGAATTCTTTAGCTTTGGCACCAACGACCTTACCCAGATGACATTCGGCTATAGCCGTGACGACGCCGGTGTGTTCCTGCCCGTTTACCTGAAGAAAAACCTGTTGAAACACGATCCCTTCCAGATCCTGGATCAGGAAGGTGTGGGACAACTGGTGGAAATGGGAACCAAACGCGGTCGCAGCGCACGTCCGAACCTGAAAGTGGGCATCTGCGGAGAACACGGTGGTGAACCCAGCAGCGTGGAATTCTGCCATAGAGTGGGAATGAACTACGTAAGCTGCTCCCCCTATCGCGTACCAATTGCCAGACTCGCGGCAGCAATGGCAGCTATTAGATAATACACACAAGCAAGCAGATACACAAACCGGGATCGTATTTTGGCACGATCCCGGTTGCTTTTTTACCCCGAATAATCATTGCCTGCGCCTCCATCAGGGTCTTCGCGTTATACTTTAGACCAAAGCGCTTGAGAATCCTGCGCTGAGAATCAGATCGGCATCCACGCGCAGCATTAATGGCATGATTAGTATGAGCATAATGCTAACATCATATTTGCGCTGATATGGACTTCTGCTTTGCTGATTGGACCTCAGAACACAGTATGGCGGCGCTATTATTTTATGCGCTAAGTTCACTATCAATCGGGTGTCAGGGCTATATCAATAATTAAATCACGAAAAACTACTTGACAGATAATCAATCCTTTTTTATCGATACCCACAGAATGAATAACATACAAGGAGTTTATCATGTGGGAAACACAGATTGACCTCAACGCCATTTTCGAATTGCGCTCTAGGACAACCGATTACTTCGGTCTGGGTGCTATCAACAAGATGCACGATATTGCCAAAAAACTAAGTGAAATGGGCATCAAAAAGGTGCTGATCCTGACCGGTGGCTCATCCTACCGCAAAAACGGAGCGTGGGCTGTAGTCGAACTGGCGCTCACTACAGCCGGAATCAACCATGTATTGTACAATAAGGTAAGTTCCAATCCCACAGACGCGCAGGTGGATGAGGCCACACAAATGGGCCGCCAGTTTGGCGCAGAAGCGGTGATTGGAATCGGTGGGGGAAGCCCGATTGATGCTGCCAAGAGTTCCGCCATTCTAATGGAATATCCAAATAGAACTGCACGGGAGCTTTATGAATTTAAGTTTAGCCCCGAACGGGCACTGCCGATAATCGCCATAAACACTACTCATGGCACCGGATCGGAGGTGAACCGCTTTGCAGTGGTGACCATCTCTGAACTGGAATACAAGCCCGCCATCGCCTACGATTGCATTTATCCCTTGTATGCCATCGATGATCCCGCCTTGATGTATGGCCTGCCGGAAAACCAAACCAGATATGTCTCCGTGGATGCCGTGAATCATGTAATAGAGGCCACCACTACCCTTGCTGCCAATCCTTATGCCATAATGATGGGAAAGGAAACCATCCGTTTGGTTGCCAAGTATCTGCCCATCGCCCTGGAAAACCCCAAGGATTCCGCCGCACGCTATTTTCTAACCTATGCCTCCGCTATAGCCGGGATTTCTTTTGATAACGGACTCTTGCACTTCACTCACGCATTGGAGCATCCGCTATCTGCCATCAAGCCTGAACTGGCGCACGGTTTGGGTTTGTCCATGCTCTTGCCTGCCGTGGTTCAAGAGATCTATCCGGCCCGGCCCAAGGTCCTGGCAGACATCTTTGAGCCCATCATTCCCGGTTTGAAAGGTGAAGCTTCCGAAGCCGTGATGGTGGCTAAAGCTATCGAAAGTTGGCTTTTCAGTTTGGGCATCACTTCCAAATTGGCGGATGAAGGCTTTGGGGCAAAAGACATCGATCGCCTGGTGGAACTCACGCAGCAAACGCCATCTTTGGAGCTTTTGCTCAGCATGGCCCCGGTAAAAGCAGATGCCGGTAGCATCCGCCGCATCTTCAGCAATTCTCTGAAAGCTTTGTAAGAAAGTTCCTTCATATCAGACACTCTCAATACAGCCCGGTTTCCCACCGGGCTTTTTTGATCTTGACTCTGAGTGCCCAGAGCCTTATAATGTATATATAATCGATGCATGATATGGAGATAAATAATGTCTGGAATAGTATTCTTCAAGACTCAGGATTTGGATGGAATTCGCAAGTTCTACACCGGGACCTTGGGCTTGTCACTATACTTGGATCAGGGTAAATGCTTGATCTTTGCCCACAATGGATTCTTAATCGGCTTCTATCTCGGTTTGGAGAGTCAGACCCAGGGAACCATCACTTTTTTGTATGATTCAAAAAGCTTGGTGGATGCCGCGTATGAGCGTTTCAGAAGCATTAGCACCACAGAACCGTGTGTGAATGCCCTGTTTGGCATATATCATTTTTGGGCTTCAGATCCCGAGGGCAGAGTATTGGAATTTCAATATTTCCTCAAGCCCGAAGAGATACAAACCGATAGTAATGAGATCGTGGAAATCCTGAATGAGGATAGCAGCAAACCCAAGCTGCTGCTCACCCGGCTATTGCCGCAAAAAGCCATGGACAAACTGCAAGAGGTCTTTGAGCTTCACGCCAATACTTCGGATAGAGCTATGCAAATCCGGGAATTGAACGAACACATCGCCGGAAAAGACGCTCTTGTCTGCCTGTTGAACGACAGGATCGATGCAGAGCTGATCGCAGCGGCGGACAAGCTGAAAGTAATTGCAAATTATGCCGTTGGCTACAATAACATCGATCTGGAAGCTGCCAAAGCCCGCAACATTGCAGTATGCAACACACCCGGAGTGTTAACCGAAAGCACGGCTGATCTGGCCTGGGCATTGATAATGGCGACCGCTAGGCGCATCCCGGAAAGTGATAAGTTTAGCCGGGAAGGTAAGTTTTTGGGCTGGGAACCGCTGCTCTTTTTGGGCAAAGACATTCATCACAAAACCCTGGGCATTCTGGGCATGGGACGCATCGGTCAAGCCGTCGCCCGTCGCGCCATCGGTTTTGGCATGGACATAATCTATCACGGACCAAGTACTAAGGAACTGGATTTCCCGGCGCAATATGTGGAATTTGATACTTTGATCCGGGAAGCGGATATTTTGAGCCTGCATCTGCCGCTAACACCCGAAACCAGGCATATGATCGGTGAAAAGGAGCTTCGCGCGATGAAGCCGGGCGCGATACTGATCAATACTGCCCGTGGCGCGATAGTGGACGAGAAGATGTTGATAAAGGCTTTGCGAGAGGGATGGATTTGGGCTGCGGGATTGGATGTGTATGAAGAGGAGCCCGAGATTCCGGCGGAATTGAAAGAGCTGCCGAATGTGCTTGTATTGCCGCATATCGGTTCTGCCAGCCTGGAAACCCGCGAAGCGATGGGCATGCTTGCCGCTCGCAACGCGATAGCCATCATTGATGGCAAGCAAGCCCCGGCACGAGTAGTGTAAACTATTCCCCGATTGCTAAAGTGACCTTGAATATATAAAAAAGCCCAGGATCGAGCCCGGGCTTTGATCTGAGCTAATATCTATAGATATTTGTTAATTACGGATTCAATCAGCGCTTGGATCTCATGCATGCGGGCCTCTGTGGTGGCTTCGTAGCGGGTAACCAATACCGGGGTGGTATTGGAAGCGCGAATCAGGCCCCAGCCGTCATCAAAGGTAATGCGGGCCCCGTCAATATCGTTCACGTCAAAACCGCCTTCCACGAATTCCCGGCAGACCTTTGCTACCACATCAAACTTGCGGCTATCCGCACATTTGGTATGCAATTCCGGAGTGTTGTACATCTTCGGTTGATCTGCCAGATATTGGCTTACCGGCATCGGAGTATTGGCAACTATCTCAATGAAGCGGCAGCTCACATAGATGGCGTCGTCAAAGCCTAGATAGCGATCGCCCAAAAACACGTGTCCGCTCATCTCGCCGGCAAATTCCACGCCCAGTTCCTTCATGCGCATTTTGATGTTGGCATGGCCTGTTTTATACATGATGGCTTTGCCTCCGCGCGCCTTGATATCGTCATAGAGATTCTTGGAGCACTTCACATCGGCGATAATGCTTTTGCCGGGATTCTTTGACAGATAATCCCTCGCCAGGATATTCAGAATCTGGTCTCCAAAGAGCATTTTCCCATTTTCGTCCACCACACCTATGCGATCGGCATCGCCATCGAGTCCTATGCCCAGTTCATACTCGGCATCGACCACTGCGCGGGAGAGGTCTGCCATATTCTTTTCCACCGTTGGATCGGGATGATGGTTAGGAAAATCACCATCGGGCTCGCAGTACATTTCGACTACTTCACAGCCTTTGCGACGCAGGATTTCCGGTAGATAGGGGCCACCCATACCATTACCGCCATCCACGATCACCTTCACCGGGCGCTCGATATGGATGTTTTCGCTGATGTAACGAATGTATTCTTCCGCGATATCATCGTTTTTGATCACTTGACCCTCTGCCTGGGCGAAGTCACCTTTCTGAATGAGTTTGAGCAGGTCTTGCAAAGCTTCGGCATATACGCTGCCCAGGCCCAGATTCAGTTTACAGCCGTTGTACTGAGAGGGATTGTGGGACGCGGTAATCATCGCGCCGCCATCCTGCTTCAACTTCCAGATAGCAAAATACAGTATTGGAGTAGCGACCAAACCGATGTCTGTGATAGTGCATCCGGTTTCTCGTGCGCCTTTTATGAAAGCATCCATAAATCCTCGGGTGCTGTGTCTGGCATCGCCACCGATCACTATGCTCTTCAAGCCTTTGCCTGTTAACATGGTGCCAAAGCCTTTACCGATAAGGTAGTAGCTTTCCTGGTTCAGCTGCTCGCCCACAACACCGCGGATGTCATATTGCCTGAAAACTTCGCCTTTTATCATTGTAACCTCTTTTTTTTATTCTTGAATATCCAAAATTCGTTTCAGGGTGGGCATCATTTCGCGGATTGCCAAAGCCCTGTGTGAGATTCTGTTCTTTTCTTCATCGCCCATTTCTGCGTAGGTACACCTTCTGCCTTCCACCTCGAATATGCTGTCGTAACCAAAGCCCATATCCCCTCTCTCATAAAGGCTTATCCGGCCTTTCACCACACCGGTAACCACAGAAATTAATCCAGTGGCATCGCCCAAAACCAGCGCAGTCTCAAATCTGGCATCCCGCCCGTTTATCCCCTCCATCTGTAGCAAGATCTTACGGCGATTATCCTGATAGGAGCAGTTTTCTCCGGCCCAACGGGCAGAATACACTCCCGGATCGCCGTTGAGAGCGTCGATGAAAAGTCCGGTATCATCCGCGATGCAGAGCATTCCGGTGCGTTTAGCCCCTTCCATAGCCTTTTTGATGGCGTTACGATGAATCGTATCGGCATCTTCTACTGTCTCCGGAATTTCGGGAAAATCCAGCAGACTGTGCAGGATGATGTTGAATGGGGATAATATCTCCCTGAATTCCTGCACCTTATCCGGATTGCGGGATGACAGCAACAGAGGGATGTTCATCTAAATCTTTCTCAGCCAGGATCTGATGCGACTGATCAGGTTCTTGTCCAAAAACTTCTCCGCTGCGGCTGTGATGTTTTGCATCTGATGCAATACGTCGCCTTCACCGCTCCAATTGTCTTTCAAAACCTTCTCGTCGATCTCATTGAGTATGAGGTTCAAACCCAATACCGCCAGCACGAGATCGTCCACATAGCCAATCACCGGGATAAAATCCGGAATAATGTCCAGAGGCATCACCAGATAAGCTATGATGCCGCTTACAAAGAGTTTGTGCTTTGTCGATACTCTTTTATCCACTGCCAGACGACACACCAGAATGAAGAAATCCGGCAACATGAACAGATATTCTCCCAGTTTCCCACCCAATTTTCCGGTTTTTTCATTCGTCCAGCTTTTGGCTTTTTTTCGTAAATTTTCGTAGAACTTCATCTTGACAGGATCCTCATCCAAGATCCGATCGTTAATGTTATTCTGTTCTTCCACAGGGATTTCACGAGTTTTCAATACTTCGTCTGTCATAAGTACCTCCACATAGATATAATAATCATGATCAGGGGATATAAGTCAAGTAGATTCTTCAAGAGTCACAGATAAACACACTGAAGAAAGAGCTTATCATGATTACTGAACATGTGCTATCCGGTACCGGGGTTGTTACGCTACGGAGCATCCGGGGAATTCAACCATGGCTCAATTGTGATCGAATTTCCCAATAGCTTATAGCTCTCTCTCGGGGTGCCTGCCAAAAAGCAATTGACAGTAATCTCGACTTTCATAAAGTGGTATTTGCTTGAAATATATGTATTTTAGGCAAAATACGACATCAAGAAGGTAAACAAAATGGAAATCAGCAAAACCTACTCTCCGCAAGACATCGAGAAGAAATGGTACAAGCTTTGGGAAGAGAGCGGATACTTCGCGCCCCGGGGTGAGAACAAAGCCTTTACTGTCCTAATCCCGCCGCCCAATGTTACCGGAATCTTGCACATGGGTCATGTACTCAACAACACTCTTCAGGATGTCGTAGTCCGTTATCACAGAATGAATGGCGAACCCACACTGTGGCTGCCGGGAGTGGATCACGCCGGCATTGCTACCCAAAACGTGGTGGAAAAGCAACTGGCAAAAGAAGGCACAAACCGCCATCAAATCGGCCGGGAAGCCTTGCTGGAAAGAATCTGGCGCTGGAAGGAAGAAAAAGGCGGCATCATCATCGACCAATTGAAGCTGCTGGGCGCATCCTGCGATTGGAAGCGTCAGCGTTTCACCATGGATGAGATGCTTTCCCGCGCAGTGAAAGAAGTGTTTGTGAGCCTCTACAATGATGGTCTGATCTATAAAGGTAAATACATCATCAACTGGTGCCCTCGCTGCGTAACCGCCCTGGCCAACGACGAAGTGGAACACAGCGATGAAGAAGGCAAGCTGTGGCATATCCGCTACCCTTATGCCGATGGCTCGGGATACGTAACAATTGCCACCACCCGCCCGGAAACAATGCTGGGCGATGTCGCCGTGGCAGTCAATCCCGCGGACGCCCGCTACCAGGATATGGTAGGCAAAGAGCTGCTCCTGCCGCTCACCAACCGTCGTATCCCCATCATCGCCGATGATTATGTGGATAAAGAATTTGGTACCGGCTGTGTGAAGGTGACTCCCGCGCATGATCCCAACGACTTTGAGATCGGCAGACGTCACGATTTAGAGCAGCTATTAGTGATGGATGAACATGGCATCATGAACGAAGCTGCCGGCGCCGCTTTTACAGGGATGGATCGCTATGCATGCCGTGAGAAGGTATTGGAACTGCTTAGCGCGGAAGGTCTATTGGAGAAGATGGAGAAACACGAACACGCGGTGGGGCACTGCTACCGTTGCGACACAGTTATCGAACCTTATCTGTCGGATCAATGGTTTGTGAAGATGGAACCGCTGGCGCGTGAGGCTATCGCGGTGGTGGAAAGAGGTGAAGTGCGCTTCCAGCCCGAACGCTGGACCAAGGTGTATATGCACTGGATGAATAATATCCGGGATTGGTGCATCTCCCGTCAGATCTGGTGGGGACACCGCATTCCCGCCTATTACTGTGAAAACTGTGGTGAGATGGTGGTTGCAAAAGACGCTCCCAATACATGCCCCAAGTGTAAGTCCACCAAGTTCCGCCAGGATGAAGACGTGTTGGACACCTGGTTTTCCAGTTGGCTCTGGCCCTTCTCCACTATGGGCTGGCCGGATGAGACTGCAGATCTGAAACGCTTTCTGCCCACCAATGTGCTGATTACCGCTCCTGAAATCATCTATCTGTGGGTGGCGCGGATGATCATGAGTACCCTGCACTTCAAGAAAGTGATCCCCTTCGATACAGTGCTGTTAAACGCTACTGTGAGAGACGATATCGGCAGGAAAATGAGTAAATCCCTGGGGAATTCACCGAATCCCATCGATATCATAGAACATGTGGGAGCAGATGCCTTGCGCTTTTCCATGATCTTCAATACCCCCAAAGGTGCCGATGTAGCCTATAGCGACGCTATTCTGGAAGGGGGACGCAATTTCGCCAATAAGATCTGGAATGCCTACCGCTTTATCATGATGAATATCGAAACCATCGAAGGCCTGCCCGCTGCTTCAGAATTGGAACCGGAGCTGGCAGATCGCTGGATCATCTCCCGTTTGAATGAAGTGAGCCGCGAAACCCGCGAGCATTACGAAAATCTGCGCTTGAACGATGCCGCGCAGTGCATCTTCCAATTCCTTTGGGACGAATTCTGCAGTTGGTACATCGAGCTGAGCAAGGATCGTCTCAAAGAAGAGGCCCCGATGCCCACGAAGCTTACGGCCAAATACGTGCTGTTGAATGTGATGCAAGCCGGGATGAGATTGCTGCACCCCATCATGCCCTTCATCAGTGAAGAGATCTGGCAATCCATCAAAGGCCATTTCCCGATGCAGGAAGAAGCATTGATCGTTGCGCAATTCCCCATTCCTGATGATTCGCTGATTGACTCCGCCATCAATGACAATATGAAACTGATGCAGGAAAGCATTACCGCAATCCGTAACCTGCGCAAGCAGTTGAAGCTCAGCCCGGCAACCGGTGTGAAGATCGTTGTGCGTACCGCGGATAGCGCTCAGGATAGCTTATTCCGGGACTACGCCGGCTATTTTAACCGCCTGGCAAAGGTGGATGAGATTGTATCCGGCATTCAGGCGGAAAAGCCAAAGCCCGCTGTGAGCGCAGTGGTGCGCAATCTGGAGATATTCATCCCGCTGGCAGGATTGATCGACCCTGAACTGGAAAAAGAACGGCTAACGAAGCAACTGGATAAACTGCTGAAAGAGCTGGATGGTATCAATCGCAAGCTGGCTAATCCAAACTTTATCAACAACGCGAAAGCTGAAGTAGTGGAAAAAGAAAAAGAAAAACACCTTGAAGTGCAGACCAAGGTGGAGCTGATAAAAGCTCAAATTGCCGATCTATAGAGGACTCTGAAGAGACAATCAAGCTTCAGCGTGAAAACATAAAATCTAAGGGCGGTCTTGAGATCGCCCTTTTTTGGCTCCGTATGCCAAAACTCAGATTTATATTGACAAAAAAAGCGTTCACGAGGAGTTAAGCTTTGTGCGTGGGGCTATAGCTCAGTTGGTAGAGCGAATGGTTCGCAATCATTAGGCCAGGGGTTCGAATCCCCTTAGCTCCACCAAGTTTTTCAACAAGACCCGGTTTTACACCGGGTTTTTCTTTATTCGCGGTGGGCAGCATATAGATGCCTAATTGTCTGTAAGGCAAACGAAATATAAGTCGCAATAGCGAATTGTCTATATTCTTCCACACATCGGCCGGTCAGCCAGCAAATAAAGTAGTAATCGAACCTTGACAGTCTCTCTGTATTCTCAAGATTGTGCCAAAATGTTCAGTATAACCAAAAATAATTACATAAAGAGGTCTCATGAAAAAGCTATTATGTTTAGTCCTGATTCTATCCGCTCTTGCTATAGGCGCAAAGACCGTAAGTGAACCCAGAGCAAGGACTTTGGCACAGTCCATTCTGAGTGCGCAAAACATCTCCCTGCAGATCGACAAATGTGAAGTGATCAGGCAAGAACAAGGTGATCTCGCCTATATCTATGGTCTCAAACCCCAAGGTTATATTGTAATCTCTGCTCGTGAAAGCCTTCCTCCGCTGATGGCATATTCTTTGGATTCAGATTTTGGCTTCTCCGAGAAAGACAATCCTCTGCGCGACATTCTGCAAGCCGACCTCAACCGGCGCTTGATCATGGAAGATTCATCCCGGGCAGAATCCTGGCTTCAAATGGAGAATAACCCCGGCGCAATGCTACTTAACAATGACTATTTGCTGTCCACATTATGGAACCAGACCGCCCCTTGGAATGCCATGTGCCCGTTGGATCCCCTTTCAAACAGCCGCAGCGTGGCGGGATGTCCCGCCGTCGCCATGAGCCAGATCCTGAACTTTTTCCAGAGTTTGAACGGCACACGCTTCAGCGATAATGACGATTATTATCACTCCTTTTCCGGACGTAACTATACAATAGACGACGACTGTGTAGAGTTAGATTTCCCCTCTTTTCCTGAATTGAACGAGATGTTGGACGAGGTGCAGATGGCGTTCAATTATGATCAGTCTCTTAGCTCTGAACTCCAGGCAGCCCTGGTTTTTGCCTGTGGAACGGCTTGCAAGCAGATCTATTCATCTCAGGTATCCGGCACTCTATCCGTGAATCAGGCACATGCCGCGTTCCGGCGTTTCGGCTTTGCTGATGCCACACTTTTGGGGCCTGATCATCCGCAATTATACTCCAGCATGATCCAGAATCTGAATGATGGAATGCCCCTGCTGCTGGCGATGGTCACTCCCGCCGAAGACGCCGGGCACAATGTGGTAGTGGATGGCTTTAGTGACGGTATGTATCATCTCAATTTCGGCTGGGGCGGACAGTATAACGGATGGTATTCACTACCGGAAGAAGTGCCCTACAATCTCACTGTCGTAGAGGGTGCAGTGTTGAATTTGCAGCCCACAATCACTGTGCTCAGCCTGCCCAATGCCCTTCAGATCGAAGCCGGGGGAAGCCAGACCTTTGAGGTGGCAAGCCTTTGTGCACAACCCTTGCAATTGATGGATTTTCTGGTAGGAGATGCTTTGAACCCCGATGAATGGCAGATAAACCCTGCTCCCGGAGAGGCTACGATTAATGCCTTCGGTATAATGTATTTTAGCATTACTAACCTTGTCCCGACCCGCGACATCATCGAAAGCAGCATACGCATGGTCTTCGATAATGCCTGGCTGGAAATTCCCCTCAGCTTCTCCAGCAGCTCTACTGCCGAGGATCCTCAGCTTGTCCCCGCTAGCGTTCACGTCCACGCCAGCCCCAATCCCTTCTCCGAAAGCTGTGAATTCAGCATATCCGGGGCAAAGACGGCTCCCCGCGAATTGCGCATCTACAATCTGAAAGGACAATTGCTCCGTCAATCCCGGCAAAACACTTGGGACGGACGGGATGATGCAGGAAAGCTCTGCCCCACCGGATTGTATTTCTACCGAATTCTGGGAGAAGACTACTCTGCAAGCGGCAAACTGATCAAGCGATAACAATTCATATCCCGACAAGCTTGAGCCTTGAACCTTTATGAATACGCATCTGCGTGAGAGGAACTGCAGATATAGTCCGGGTATCCCAATATGGATTTCATTGCAGATTAGATTTTTTGCTTGACAAGATTAGTCGTGCTTACACAGTAGCTTCGCATTGCTTATATGGCAAGACACAAATTATAAAGAGGAGTAACGCTATGATCGGAGAGAGAATACGTTCTTTACGCTTAGTACTAAAGAAAAAGCAGCTGGATATTGCCAGAGATCTAAAATTGAATCCCTCCGCCATCTCTCAGATGGAGAGTGGCAAGATCAAGCCTTCTCTGGAGAATATGCAACAATTGTGGCGGCTATATGGCGTAGATTTACACTGGTTGCTCACCGGCTGTGGGGCCATGTTTGCCGACAACAAGCAGAGCATAGCGGAGAGCAGAAACAAAGGCTGGGAAACCTTGCAGCAGATGCTGAACAAAAGCTTGGAAGAGATAGCCAAAGCCAAGGTAGATTTGGTAGATGCCGAAGTGATAGACATCCCCGTTCAGGGCGAGATCGCCGCGGGTCCACCCGTGGATAGCAACCTTCCCCATGCCGATACCGTATCCATTCGCAGAGGGCAGATCAAAGGATCTCCCGGCAGTTTTATCAGTCTGAGAGTGAACGGTCACAGCATGGAACCTTCGCTGCATCACGACGATATAGTGGTAATTCATCAGTGTAACGACTGGGATAAGCTTTCCGGCAAGATCTGCGCGGTACGCATCGATGGAGCCATCACCCTGAAGATGATGACCATGGATCACAAGACCAGCACGGTTGTACTGTTGCCCATCAACGAAGAGTACAATCCCATCCTGATCAAGCCTGATGAGCACAACGACCTCACTTTAATCGGCAACGTGGCGTCCTTATATCGAAGATTCTGATAAATATTCTTTTGATCCAGAAATACCTTGCGCCTCAACCCGGATAAAAGTGATCGCTGTAGCCGCTTAGATCTATAATCTGATCGGCAAAACCCACAGCAAAATCTTCGTCGATACTTGCGATCAACATGGGATACACTGTGCGCAGTTGCGTGAGCACGCTCAGCAGCACCGCGCGTTCGTTTTTATTCAGCATATAATAGGGATCGTCCAGTAAAAGCACTTTGGGCTCGATCAGCAAAGTCCTCACATAGCTAAGCAATTTCAGCTCCCCCGCCCGATAGCGAACCGGGCGCGCAGATAGGTCCAGATCCAGCCTGAAGCTTTGCATCATAGCAGCGATCTTCCCATCCATTTCATCCTCATCCAGATCGGGATGCAACCATCTCAGCGGCAACATCAGGTTTTCCTTCAGGGAAAGATTGGAGAGCATGATGCCTTCATCGAAGACATAGCCAAAGCTCTGTATTTGAGGGCCTTTCAGCAGGAAATCCATCAGAGGCAGTTCATCGATCAATATCTGCCCCTCCCATATCTCATCCAGACCGACCATCGCGTTCAATATGGCGCGGGAGAGGTTTTCGCTGGGATCGTAGATCAAGACTGTATGATCCAGCTCCAGCTTCAGATCAAGCTCACGCAGGCCCTCTTTACTGCTCAGTCTTTGAAATTCTACCTTCATCTGAATATCCAGAATAGCCATGTGATCAGCATATCGCTGAGGATAACAGCAAAAATGGAGGTAACTACCGCGCGAATTGTGCGTTGTGGTACTTCGGTACTGGCATGTCCCACACTCATTCCTTGATAAGTAGATACGGTGGATATGATCAGCCCAAACACGATGGACTTGATGAGGCTTGAAAAGATATGGGAGAGCTTGAGCACCGAGAGGAATTCGCTCATAAAGGCTTGAAATTCCAGATGACTGAACATTCTGGAGAACAACCATCCGCCCAAAACCGCCACAAAATTGAAGTAGAGCACCAGGATAACCATCGCCACCACCACTCCGATGATACGGGACAACACCAGATATGATATCGGCGATATACCAAAAGATTCGATAAGATCTATCTCCCTGCGCACTCGCATGTTGCCCAACTCCGTAGAAATCGCCGTACCGCTGCGTGCCACCACCACCAAGGCGGTAAGGATGCCGGATAGCTCATTAACCACAACCGTTACCAGGACGATGTGCACCCATATGCCCTGACCAAATCCGGATAAGAGATTTGTGCCCTGCAAGATCACCAGCCCACCGATGGCCAGGGCCAGAAAGCTGATGAGAGGTAAGGCTTCGTATCCTGTAAATAGTATTTGCCTCAACATCACCATGGAGCTTACATGGCGATTGGAAGGAATGTGGAAAACCTCTCTTAAGGTAAGCGCAGCAAACAAAAAAAAGCCCATCGCGGACTTTTTTTCGCGTTTAATAATGTGATCCACTGTCAACTAAATTGCGTTACTTCAATATCAAAGTCTTTTTGGTGGAGGTGTAGCGGCTGTCGTATTGAATTTCCACTGTGTAAACACCGGCTTGCACCCAATTGCCAAAAGCATCGTCGCGCTCCCATCTGTAGCGCCCGGTCTTGTGAATGGGGCCATTGTACACCGTCTTTACAATGTCACCTTTTTCGTTTACTACAAGGATCGTGATCACTGCGTCACCGTTGTATTCCAGGCTGATGTCGCAGTATTCTTTCATGGGGTTGGGACTGATGTCAAACATCAACAAAGATTCTGTAGCCTTGGCCACCAAGCTAAAGCTCATTAGCAACATAATGCCGGCAAATAATAGAGTTTTGGTTTTCATTATATTCCTCTCATTTTGTTCTATTGCTCTTGAATATTATGTGATGCAATTTTTATTCCGATAGTTCAATCTTTCGCATAAGATAATGCCACCCATTACTCCGGCACGGTTGCCATAGCTTGCATGAACACATCTGAAGCACTGTGCGTGCGCCGGGGGAATCAATTTCTTGATGCCATCTTCCACGTTTTTTATATTGTATAGAGCCAGGTCCATCGCGCCTCCACCCAGTATCAACAAATCCGGGTTTAATACACTGCAGAGATTTGCCAGGCCCCGGATCAAAACCTGTTCACCTTCGGTGATGAATTTGTCGATCTCATCATAACGCTGCCTGGAGGCAATCAGATTGGGCAGATCCAAGCCCGCGTAGGGGGAATGAACCTCGTGCAAGCGGCGCCGGATGCCATCCACAGAACTGTAGGCTTCCATACAACCCTTTTGCCCGCAAGTACATAGCAATCCATCCGGATACACTATAATGTGCCCGGCTTCACCGGCAAATCCACGCGCGCCGTGGTATATGTTTCTTCGGTGCACGATACCGCAACCTATGCCGCTACCGATCGTGATTCCCACACAGACCCGGCAATCCTTCAAACAGGCCTCTGCCAGAGCCATCAGATTAGCATCATTATCCACGCACACAGGGATGTTCATGCCATCAGGTACCAGATCCGCGGGCTTGATATCGGTGAAGAATGGCAGATTGGGATTGCGTCCTACTATCTTGCCTTCGGGGTAAGTGATGGTGCCCGGACTGCCGATACATATTCCGCTAAGCTCATGATGCGCAGATTCTGCCAGGATATCCGAGACAACTTTGCGGAATCCCTCTATACTGCGATCAAAATTTCGCTTTAGGGCAAAATGTTGTAAACCCAGTTTACTGCTGCCAATGCCATATTTGAATCCTGAAGCACCGATATCGATGCCGAGATATTGTGTCACTGCTACACTCCTTAACCTATATATATACATTGTATTTATGGCGCTGTTCATGTCAAGGCCAAAAAGCATGTTTTTGCATAAGAATTGCAGAAGCGATGAAACAAATCAACAGATGACGGCTTCAGCCCATATCATTGCTAATCTAAATGCCTCTACAGATATCATGCGAAGAAGCTAAACCTCATTAGGATCTGCAGCAACCCTATCAATCCGGCTGCCTAAATATAAGTTGACTGAATATGGCCCGGTGCAAAGCTTGTGGTAATGAAAAGCAATCTCAGATGGATGTCTGCTTCAGCGATTTTGATACTGAATCTAAGGCGGCTCACTTGAGATTGCAATGGAGCACATAAGCTTTTTTGTGGAGAAGATATGAAGCACGAGATTAAGCTGCGGGAATTCGATTTTGAATCCAAAAACTATCAGATTCTCCCCGGTACTGCCCAATACTATTGCGCGAAACATGATAAATCAATCCGGCTGAACATAGCCGGGGAAGATTCTGTCTCCCGGGGCAATAATGCCTTCAGCAGGGACATTGATGTTTTGGAAAACAGATGTTTCCGGTATCAGATTCTCACACCGCAGGATGCTAAGCGAACGAACAAAATCACCTTTATGTTTCATGGTTTCAATGAGAAAGACTGGACCAAATATCTCCCCTGGGCAGAAACAATCTGCCAGAAAACCGGCTCCAGCGTAGTGCTATTCCCGATCGCCTTTCATATGCAGCGCGCGCCAAAACGGTGGAGCAATCCGCGCGATATGTATGCTCAATGCAAACAGCGTAAGATACTTTACCCAAAAGTTGAATCGTCCAGCTTTTCCAATGTGGCAATCAGCTTGCGTATACACAACCTGCCAAATCGGTTCATCTGGTCCGGATTACAATCCTATTACGATGTGCTACAATTAGTTGAAGAGTGTAAAAGCGGGCTGCATCCCTATATCGATAAAGATTTCAAGGCAGATTTCTTCGCGTATTCTATCGGAGGCTTTCTCGCACTTACCTTGAAGTTGTGCAATTTCGAGGGATACTTTAGTGATTCCAAAGTATGTTTGTTTTGTAGTGGAGCAGCATTGCGAGATCTGGCTCCGGTATCCAAATTTATTCTGGATAGTGAGGCCTACGCGGCTTTATATTCCTACATTATTACAAATTTCGAGCAGAACCGGCGAAAGGATGAGCTCGTAAGCCACTATCTGGGGGGTGAGCATCCTGAAGGGCAAATACTGTATTCTTTGTTTGATGTAGCCAATTTGCAAAAGACCAGGGAGGATCTGCTGAAGCTTTATCAGCATCAGATCTTCGCTATCGGTTTAACCAAAGATACCGTGATAGCTCCCCGGGGTATATCCCGTTTACTGAAAGGTGAGCACCGGGATATTAGCATTCCGGTTCACGAGCTCGATTTTGATAGAATATACAGTCATGAAGATCCCTTCTCTATATCCCGCTTGAGCTGCGAAGAAACCAAAAAAGATTTTGACTCTGTGTTCTCTTTAGTCTGTAGTTTTTTTACCGGTTCTTGATTTATCGGTCCATTCCCTTTATATAAAGTAGTGCCGCAGTAGATATAAACGGG
>DHSO01000031.1:30172-73444 GCA_002410505.1 Cloacimonetes bacterium UBA5284
CCCGTTTATATCTACTGCGGCACGGCTTGGTGTTCACGGCAGCGTCACTTATTTGCTTTAGATTGAGAAGCGTTTAGATTGTATATAACAACAAATTATAAGCCAGGAGGCTCCAATGTTATCTGATCTGGAAATAGGACACCTTACGAAGCTAAAGCCCATAGACGAGATTGCAGCAAAAATTGGGCTCAGTCCCCAAGATCTCGATCATTATGGTGAGTATAAAGCAAAGCTGCGCTACTCCGCACTATTTGCGACCGAAAACAACCCCGTCGGGAAATTGATTCTGGTCTCCGCCATCACTCCCACTCCTGCCGGAGAAGGCAAAACCACGGTTTCCATCGGCCTATCCCAAGCTCTGAACCGCATCGGCAAAAAATCCATCGTAGCGCTGCGTGAACCCTCATTGGGCCCGGTATTTGGCATGAAGGGCGGAGCCGCTGGCGGAGGATGGTCTCAGGTATTGCCCATGGAAGACATCAATCTTCATTTCACCGGAGATTTTCATGCTATCACCTCCGCGAATAACACCCTGGCAGCGCTGGTGGACAACCACATTTATTTCAATAACGAGATGCAGATCGATCCTCGCCGCATCACCTGGAAACGCGTGGTTGATGTGAACGACCGCATGCTGCGTCACATAGTAATCGGCTTGGGGGGCAGCAAACAAGGTTTCCCCCGTGAAGATGGTTTTGACATCACACCCGCCAGTGAGATCATGGCTATCCTCTGCCTTTCGAACAACATGGATGAATTGAAGGAACGCATCGGCAATATCACCGTGGGGTTCTCCTATTCCGGAGAGCCGGTGAAAGTGCATCAATTGGGCTTTGAAGGTGCCATCGCCGCCCTTCTGAAAGATGCCTTGAAACCAAATCTGGTGCAAACCACGGAAAACACTCCCGCCTTTGTGCATGGTGGTCCTTTTGCCAATATTGCCCAGGGCGCGAACAGCATCCTGGCTACGAAGACAGCATTGCGTTTGAGCGATTATGTGGTAACTGAATCCGGATTTGGCTTTGATCTGGGTGCGGAGAAATTCTTTGATCTGGTCTGCAAATACGGTGGGTTCTGCACCAACGCGGTTGTATTGGTTGCCACGGTGCGTGCGCTGAAGATTCATGGCGGAGTAAAAGTGAAAGACTTGAGCGAGCCAAATCCCAAGGCCGTAACTGACGGTTTGGTGAACCTGGCAAAGCACTTGGAAAACATCACCAAGTTTGGCATGAAGTCTGTGGTCGCCATCAACCGTTTCCCCACCGATACCGAGGAGGAGCTGCAAATCGTGAAGGATTTTGTGATCAAATCCGGTTTTGACGCCAGTGTGGTGGACTACTTTGCCAAAGGCAGTGAAGGTGGCATTGAACTGGCAGAAAAGGTAGTGAACATTGTGGATCAAGATGTATGCAAATATCACGGTCTTTACGATTGGGATAATCCCGTGGAAGACAAGATCTTCACCATCGCCAAAGAAATCTACGGAGCCGAGAAGGTGGACTATAGTGCAGATGCCAAAGCCGACCTGAAAAAGATCAATAAATACGGTTTTGACAAACTGCCCATCTGTATAGCCAAGACCCAGAAATCTCTGTCGGACAATCCCGATCTGATCGGCCGTCCCAAAGACTTTCTGGTAACGGTGCGAGAAATCGTGATTGCCAGTGGCGCGGGCTTCCTGATCCCCATCACCGGTGAAATCATGCGCATGCCGGGCTTACCCAAGAAACCCAGTGCCAATACAATCGATGTGGAGCACGACGGCAACATCAGCGGTTTGTTCTAAAGCATCTTAAATACATTAGACCGGGGCGGGATGATTCAATATCCCGCCTTTTTTTGCTTTCAGTAGCCCGGGATATATGCGATCATTCATATCCGGCAGCTACAGACAGCTTTTTTCTTGACCAAATACAGGGCGCCAAAAAGCTCGTAAACAAGAAAATATCATTATTTGGAGTGTAAATGTTAAAACTCGAATTAGATTCCGGTTTGGTATCCCGCGCCCGCACTGCCGCGGCCAGAATCACGGGAAGCTTCGACCGGCTTTTTGACAGTCACAGCTCTGTAACCATCGAGCGCACCGTGTTACGTCTGATGGGCATCGACGGAGCGCTTGAAGACGGTAAACCCTTGCCCAATGTGGTGGTGGACGCTCTGCAAAACGCCGGCGCTCTAAGCAAAGGAGCTGCCATCTGGATCGCCAACGCTATGCATCACAAAGGTATCAGCGCTCAGCAAGCAGCAGATGCTGTTGCCTCCGGAGAGCTGGACCTCAGCGCATTACCCATGGCTCCGATGGGATCCTTGTATCCTATTTTGGACGAGCTTTCAGCAAAAATGCTAAAGCACATCGCTTCTCAGAGAAAGGCTCGCGAGGATTTCTTTTCCAGATTCGGTCCCCGGCGGCAGCCTGCTATCTATGTGATAGTGGCCACAGGGAATATCTATGAGGATGTAACGCAGGCCAAAGCTGCCGCCCGCGAAGGCGCGGATATCATTGCCGTAATTCGTTCCACAGCGCAATCTCTTTTGGACTATGTTCCCTACGGTGCCACTACGGTTGGCTTTGGAGGAACCTACGCCACTCAGGAAAACTTCCGCATTATGCGCAAGGCCTTGGATGAAGTATCTGAGGAACTGGGGCGTTACATCAGTTTAACCAATTACGCTTCCGGATTGTGCATGCCCGAAATCGCCGCAATGGGCGCTATCGAACGCTTGGACCTGATGTTGAACGACGCTATGTATGGCATCCTATTCCGGGACATCAATCCCAAACGAACGCTTTTGGATCAGTATTTTGCCCGCATGATCAACGCCTATGCCGGCATCGAGATTCAGACCGGCGAGGATAATTATCTCACCACTTCAGACGCGGTAGAAAAGGCCTATACTGTTACCGCCTCTCAGCTTTTGAACGAGAGCTTCGCGCTGATGAGCGGTGTGAAACCGGAAAAAATGGGTTTGGGCCATGCCCACGAGATAGATCCAGAATTTGAGAACAGCTTCAGCTATGAGCTGGCGCATGCCATGCTTAGCCGCGAACTCTTTCCCGCAGCACCGGTGAAGTATATGCCCCCCACAAAGTTTGCCAGCGGAAACATCTTCAAAACTCACTTGATGGATGCCATGTTCAATTTCATCGGACAACTCACCGGGCAAGGCGTGCAGCTTCTGGGTATGATGACTGAAGCCATCCACACTCCGCATCTGGTAGACCGCTCTTTGGCAATCGAAAACGCTCAATACCTCTTCAGAGCGGTGAAAGATCTGGGACAGCATATTCAGTTGAGCCCGGATAGCTTCATCACCACACGCGCCAATCTGGTTCTGAAGCAAGCCACTGAGTTTTTGGAGAAAGTGGCGGAAGAAGGTCTTTTTCACGCTATGACGGCAGGAGAATTTGCCGAGATCAAACGCCCTGAAAATGGTGGTAAGGGCCTAGATGGAGTTTTTGAACGCGATCCTGAATATTACAATCCCTTTATGGACAATATGAAAAAGGAGCTGGGACTATGACAAACATTGTGAAACCCTATGGCGATACTCTGAACGACGGTAAGATCCAGCTATCTTTTGCCCTTCCGGTGTCCGGCGATGCTCACGGAAAGGAAGCCGCGCGCCTGCTCATCCTTTCCATGGGCTTCGATGAAGCAGAAATCACCTGCATGCGGGATCTCGGCGAAGGTTTTACCCACTTCATCGCTTATGCTGCAACCTCAGTGGGTGTGGATGTTGCAAAGATCAAAGTGAAGGTGGTGGAAACTCCCGTCATGGACATGGAAGCTACCGATGAATATGTGGCAGAACACCTTGGCAGAAGCATCACCGTGGTAGGGGCCTGCATCGAAAGCGATGCTCATACGGTAGGCATAGACGCCATCATGAACATGAAAGGTTACAATCATCGCTACGGACTGGAGCGCTATCAAAGCTTCAATGCCGTGAATATGGGTGCCCAAGTACCCTCGGAAATACTTTTGGCAAAAGCCCGTGAGCTGAACGCAGATGCTATTCTCGTATCGCAAGTGGTCACTCAGAAAAACATCCACATCAAAAACCTCACTCGCTTGATCGAACTGGCAGAAGCTGAAGGTCTACGAGATAAAATGCTCTTTATCTGCGGCGGACCGCGCATCTCGCATGAATTGGCTATAGAACTGGGCTATGACGCCGGTTTTGGCACCGGGAGCTATTCCACAGACGTCGCGTCCTACATTGCCGTCACACTCAGCAAAAAGCAGGCCTGATGCTGTCACTATTGTTGATGCTGATTGCCCTGGGACTGATGATCACCATTCACGAACTGGGGCATTTCCTAGTGGCCCGGGCTTTCGGAGTGGGTATCGAGAAATTCTCCATCGGTTTTGGCGCGCCCATCACCCAATTCACCAGAAATGGCACAGAGTACCGCATCTCCTGGATCCCTTTGGGGGGTTATGTGAAGATGAAAGGTGATGATCCGGAAAGCCCCGTCAGTGATGACGATAAGGATGAGTGCTTCAATGGCAAAAAGTGGTGGCAGCGAGCTTTGATCGTATTTGCCGGACCTTTTGCCAATCTGATCCTGGGAATGCTGCTCTTTATGCTGGCATTCAGCTTCCCCCAAAAGCTGGAAGATCTCGCACCGGTTGTATCCAGTGCTGATGGAGTGTGGGCACAGCATTTTGCTCCGGGAGATTCGCTTTTGGCGGTGAACGATATACCCGTTGGTGGATTCAACCGCTTTTTGTTGGAGTTTGCCTCTGCCCAAGACCCGGTAATCAGCTATTCCAGAGCCCAAGAAACGCTGCAACTTTCCGTAGCTGCGGCGGATAAGGATTCTTTGATGCGCAGTCTGATACCTCGTGTGAGCACGGTGATCGGCGAGGTTTTCTCCGGGCTTCCCGCCTGGCGCGCCGGCCTGAAACCAATGGACAGGATACTAATGGTGGACAGCGTTGCCGTAGCCGATTGGTATGAAATGAGAAAGCGCATCATAGACTCGCCCAAAGCGGACGTGATCCTGCTCATTGCCAGAGAGAATGAAGTCTTCGAACGCACTATCAAACCAGAAGAGAACATCGCCGCGGGTCAGAGTAGAATGATCGGCATCAGCCAATACATGCCCATCAGTGAAAGCCTGCAATACAGTCCTGTAGAAGCCATCAAACTGGGTGCCTTATCCAGCATCAATTTTGTGCAAATGAACTACCAGGCCATCTTCAACTTGGTGAAACAGCCTTCACAACTGAAATCCAGTGTGGGTGGACCGGTGATGATGGCGTCGATGAGTTCAGAGATGGGCCGGCGCGGTATCGGCAGCCTGATCCTGTTTTTTGGTTCCATCAGCTTAATCTTGATGGTGATGAACCTGTTGCCCATCCCCATTCTGGATGGTGGGCACATCCTGTTTGCTTTCATCGAGGGCGTCATCGGTAAGCCCGTACCTCAAAAAGTGCAGTCTATTTTGCAGCGCATCGGTTTTGCAATACTCATCACTCTGATGATTTACGCTTTTTATTCCGATATTTCGAAGCTCTTTCTGCGCTTTATCCATACGAGGTAAGATGCCATTTAGTTTTACTTTGGAAGCCACCAGCGGCAAAGCCCGCGCCGGGAAGATAAATACCAATCACGGTGCGATCCGTACCCCGGTTTTCATGCCCGTCGGCACACTGGGTACAGTGAAAGCCATGAGTCCCAAAGAGCTTATGGATGCTGACGCGCAGATTATTTTGGGAAACACCTATCACCTCTATATGCGCCCCGGACACGAACTCATCCGCAAAGCCGGAGGACTGCATAAATTCATCAATTGGCCCCATCCCATGCTCACTGACAGCGGCGGATTTCAGGTGATGAGCCTCGCCGCCCTGCGTAAAATCACCAAAGACGGTGTAAAATTCCGCTCGCACATCGATGGTTCCCTGCATTACTTCACACCGGAATATGTGATGGAAATCCAGGAAGCACTCGGTGCCGACATTATCATGAGCTTTGACGAATGCCCACCCTATCCAGCTACCCGGGAATATGTGGAAAAGTCCCTTACAACAACTCTGCGCTGGGCGGAGCGTGGGCTGAGAGCCTTTAAGAATCATCAAAACCAGGCATTGTTTGGCATTGTTCAAGGGGGCATCTACGAAGATCTACGCGAAAAATCTGCCCGTGCCCTGATTGAGATGGGTTTTCCCGGATACTCCATCGGCGGGCTGGCCGTAGGCGAAGAAAAGCCGGATATGTTCAGGATCACAGAGTTTTTGAACGACATCCTTCCCGTGAATAAACCGCGCTACTTGATGGGCGTGGGGACCCCCAGCGACTTGCTGAACAACATCGCCCGGGGCGTGGATATGTTCGATTGCGTGATGCCCACTCGAAACGCCCGCAAAGGCTCGATCTTCACCCGCCATGGCAAGATGATCATCAAAGCAGCTCGCTATAAAGAGGATTTCGGCCCCATCGATCCTCAATGCACTTGCTATGCCTGTACTCACTTCAGTCGGGCATACATCCGCCATCTGATTACGATGAACGAAATTTTGGGTATGCGCCTGGCAACCATACACAGCCTGCATTTCTATCAGGAACTGATGAATATGGCGCGAGAGGCAATCTTGGAAAACCGCTATCAAGAATTTCTGGATGAGATGCTGCCGGTTTTGGACAATATTGTAGATTAAAAGGAGAAGATATGCGCGTTCATGGGCTGTACGCAAGTTTACTATTGATGGCATTATCCTGTGCCTTGCTATCGGCAGTGGAGGCTCCGCGCTATCTTGCTCTATCGGAGAATCCACCCCTGGTTAATCCGGATCTGCGCCGTCCCGGCTTTTGGATTTCCCACCATCCCAACCCGGATTCGCTGCTGATGGATGCGAGCAATATCGCGAAGTTCAACCGTCGCGTCTTACGCAAAGGGGATGTAGGACAGATCGAACAAAGCTCTGCCATCATTGGCGCCACACATTTGAAACGCATGATCAACGACTGCTACAATATGGCAAAAGGACACGGCAAATTCAGGCAGGATGGCAGCCCTACAGACAAGCAATTTTGGCAAACGCTGCGTGATGCTACCAACCTGAAAGCGATCAAGAATGTGAATCGCTGCCGCTTCGCTTTCCCGCTGTATTATACCGATCAACGCTTGCTGCCTCTTGCGGAAGTATTGAGCGATGTGGCCTTGGATCTGGAATTTGACTATCTGCAAAACAGCGGTTTCGACATCGCCGAACCTCTGGTGATCTACCACGAATCGGCGGATGGAAACTGGGTTTTTGGTGCCGGCAGAGCCTCGTCGGGATGGTACCCAAAAAAGAATCTCGCCTTTTTGGAGCGCAACGACTGGCTGGCATATCAACAAAGCAAAGATTTTGTGATAACTATCCGGGATAAGAGTGATCTCTATCTGGATGAGGGGAGAATACGATATTACGGTCTGCTCCGCTTGGGCACCAGGCTTCCCCTTCGGGCTGAACACGACACCGTGTATGAACTGAAGCTCCCTGATGGACAGAGCGCATATATCGCCAAAGGCGAGGTTCATCGCGGCTACCTCCCCTACACGGCCAGGAATGTGTATGAATTGGGCTTCTCTGCTTTAAACGCGCCCTATGGCTGGGGTGATCTGAATGCCGAGTATGACTGTTCCGGATTCATCAAACAGCTATTCCAATGCTTCGGAATATATCTACCTCGCAACGGAGCCGCGCAATATAATGCCAGCCTCAGTTTACATGAGTTTGAAGGTGCCGATAACAGTAATCAAAGAGAAGCTCTGATCGAGGAATTCGCTCTACCCGCACAGACCCTCTTACGTATGCCGGGGCACATTATGCTATATCTGGGTTCAATTGACGGACGCGCGTACGCTCTGCACTCCTTATGGGGCATCAGGAGGCCGGCTGCCAACGGTGAAGATGACGTGATCGCGGCTGCCAAAACCCTGGTGAGTGACCTCTCTTTAGGAGAAGGTGGCAAACGCAAATCCCTTCTGCTACGCCTCAGCGGCATCGGAGCCATCAAAGATGAAAACTAAGGGAAATATTATGTTCAAACGACTTTTTATCCTCGCCATTATGGCCCTGGCGCTATACTACGCGCTACTGTTTGCCAAAAGTCCGCAAAGCACAAACCTGGAAACAGGGCGCGTGCCCGAAGCTTCTGGTATTGCCCGCTCGCTGCTCGACGATGATATATTGTTTTGCCACAACGATTCCGGCGGTGAAGCTTCCGTTTTCGCCCTGGATACTCAAGGAAAGTTGCGGGCGGAATTGCGCTTGGAAGGAGCCATCAACAGGGATTGGGAGGAAATCGCCACAGCCCGGGATCCCATTTCAAAGGCAGCCTATATATACGTTGGTGAGATCGGAGATAACAACGCCCGCTACAAGCATTTAAGCTTTTATCGCTTTCTCGAGCCCGAGATCAGTGACAGCCTAATCACGATCAGGGATTATGAGCGCATCGATTTCGAATATGAAGACGGACCCCGCGATGCTGAGGCCTTCTTTGTGGATCCAAAAAGCGGCGATATCTACATCATCTCCAAGCGCGAGGAACAAGTGGGCATTTACCATCTGCCTTACCCTCAGAAGACGGGATCTATCCTGAATGCGAAAAAGCTGGGACAGATGCGTATGAATTGGGTAACCGCCGCCGACATCTCGCCCAACGGCAAGTATATTCTGGTAAAAAACTACGGTGGCATCAAGCGCTTTCGGCGATGTCGCAGCATAGTGAAAGCACTAAGCAAAAAGGGCAAATATCTACCCTATCATCTTGAGCCTCAGGGAGAAGCAATTTGCTTTGATGCCCGGGGCAAAGGCTACTATACGCTTAGTGAAGCCTCAGATAGCAGCCCTCAGGCTCTATACTATTACAAATGAGCTTGCTGCCGTGCCAATACACTGCTGAAGCATTTGAACCACAAGAGAGTAACAAAAAAGGGCGGCAAAATACCGCCCTCTATGTGATTGATAAGTTTTATTTATTGAACAGATTTGCCATAGTCTTCACCGAGCCCAGCAGAGCAGAAGATTCGTAGGGCAGGACCACGGTCTTATCACCTTGCTGAACCAATCCCTGGAAGGCCTCGATATATTTCAGGGCAATCTGGTATTGGGCGGGATCGGCTCCGGATTCTTTGAGAGCTTCCGCTACCAGCAGGATGGATTTACGTTCCGCATCTGCTACCAGGAGCTTGGATTGAGCTTCGCCATCCGCACGAGCGATCTTAGCTTGGCGTTCACCTTCCGCCACGCGGATCTGATATTCTTTCTCACCGTCTGCAGTAAGGATTTTGGCACGTTTGTCACGTTCCGCCCGCATCTGTTTCTCCATGGCGTTGCGGATCTCTTCCGGGGGTTGGATTTCTTGCAGTTCCACCCGGTTAACCTTCACGCCCCACTTATCGGTGGCTTCATCCAGAATGATACGCAGCTTGTTGTTCACCGAATCCCTGGAGGTAAAAGTGAGATCCAGACTAAGCTCGCCGATAACGTTACGCAGAGAGGTCTGAGTAAGCTTCTCAATGGCCTCGGGGAGGTTACCGATTTCATACACGGCTTTATAGGGATCCGTGATCTGGAAATAGAGCAAGGCATTGATGTTCATGGACACGTTGTCTGCGGTGATCACATTCTGCCGCGGAAAGTCGTAAACATTCTCCCGCAAGTCTATGCGATTCTCTACTTTTTGTGCCACGAAGACATTGCCACGATAGTCCGTTTTATTGTAGCGCCAATGAATTGGCCTCACTTTATCGAAGATCGGAATTACGATGTGCAAGCCGCTGGGCAGAGTGCGATAGTATTTGCCCAGGCGTTCTATGATAACCACTTCCGCCTGACGCACCACGATGATGCCCCGGGCAATAAATATGATTACCAAAAGAGCAAATGCCAATACAAGATATAAGGAGAACATTTCCACCTCCAACCTTAATTTTATAGTTTTTTCAAGTATGGACATGGCAGATTATCTGGCAAGGGAAATATCGCTACCGTCTGCCAATACTGTATCCAAAAATACACAAAGGCAGTGCCCGATATCCCCTTGGCACTGCCCAAGTATATTGCTTATAGTGCTTTAGATATATTCCCCATTTGCGGGGTCATTACATTTTTACGCTCACATTTATATTCTTGAAACGTGCCGGAGCTACACCGTGGGACAAGCGCATGATTTGCCCGGGCTCGCCTTTTCCGCAATGGAAGGTAGAATGGTATGCCCATTCTTCTTCGCCGCAGATTGCGTCGCAGGCATTCCAAAATTGGGGTGTAATCCCAAAATAGGTAGGTTCTTTCACGATACCCGTGATCTCGCCCCTTTGGATCTTGTAACCGATCTCTGTGGTAAATTGGAAGTTATTACGGTTGTCGTCTATGCTCCAGGTTTTGGTAAAATCCAGATAGTAGCCATGCTCTGTGTTCTTGATAAGGTCTGCCAAGCTGCCCTTTCCGGGCGCGATGCAGAGGTTTGTCATGCGCACCAGAGGGAAGTCGTCTGCAAACGATGCTTTCATATTGGATGAAGGCTCCAAGCCCAGCTTGTGGGCTATATGACGCGAAGTTTGCTGATCACGCAGGATACCATCTTTGATGATGTCCACTCTTCTGCCCGGCACGCCTTCGTCATCGATGGGGTGATAGCCCAATCCGCGGGGATCGGTGCTGTCACTGTATATATTCAAGATATCTGAACCGTATTTGAAGATGCCCAGCATCGAGGGTTTTACGAAGGTTTTGCCGGCATAAGATATCTCTTGGCCAAAGATGCGGTCTGCTTCGGTGGCGTGGCCTACGGATTCGTGTAATTGCAGGGCAAGGTGTCCGCCTCCGATAATGATGTCTGCTTTTTCTTCCGTGATCACGGGGGCGGATAGCAGATCTTGCGCTTCCTTTAAGATCCGCTCTGTATTTTCCATAAACTTTTGCTTATAAAACAATTCGAAGCCGGCTCTGCCCGCACTCATGTGTCCCGGCCAGCTGCGGGATTGGGTCTGTCCACTATCCGCTGCTACGACACTCATAAGAGGCAGGGTATTGTACACGCAAGTGTGGCTGTAGCTGCCTTCAGTATTGGCATAATACTTTTCCTGGCGCTCAAACTCCGCCATCACATAGGAGTGAACTATCTTGCCATGTGGTTTTATGGCCAAGGCCAGATCGTGCAGATAATTCAGCTTTTCTTCCTTTGGCATCTCAAAGGGATTGATCTCGGGCTGATGTTGATATTCGGCGATGCTGGGTGTTATGGCAGGAAATGTAACCCTCTCTTTCAGAAACTTCGCGCCTTGGATAGCGTTGTTTTTTGCTCTCAAGATCAGGCGCTCGATGGAGGCGTCGCTCAAATCTTTGGAGCCGGCAAAACCATAGCAACCATCCATCAAGACTCTTATCCCCAGGGCGGGAGAGCCTTTGGAGCTGGAATAGTTACGCAGGTTTCCATTGATGAATGCTATGTTTTCGAAATCGGTAAAAGTGATGCGGACATCGGCAAAGCTAAGGTCCGGACTCTGCAGTTTGGCAACGATGCTTTTTATCTTGTTTTCCATATATTTATATCCTAAATAGTCTTGGTGGATGAACTTATGTTGAATCCCGATATTTTGGCGTGGGGAGCTTTGGTGGTACTGATGCTGAAACTGTCGTAATTATCGGAGAAAGGTATGGTGTAAGCCTTGTTTTCCAAAGCCACTACGTTTTCCAGGATGCGGGCGATGCGCTCGGTAAAACGCAGATTGTTCACCACTGCTTTGATTTTCCCATCCACAATGAGGAAGGTGCCGTCGCGAGTGAGCCCGGTAAGTGACGTTTCACGGGGATTGATGAAGTTCATATAATGCAAACTGGAGATGTACAAGCCTTTTGTTACACTTGAGATCATATCTTCCAGTTTGTGCTCTCCGGGAGCGATCTTGATGCAATCGCCGGTATTGCCGTTTTTGGGCAGCCCCAATTTGTGATGAAAATAGCTGTCGCACATAAAGGCTTTGAATACACCCTTGTCGATCAGATCCAGCTTTTTGTAGATGTGTCCATTAGAACCATAATCCTTGCCGATCATTTCCGGATCACCGGGATCGTCTGTGATGCTGACGCAGCTTGGGAATATCTTTTGATTCAGCTTATCTTCAAAATAGCTGCTATGTTGATCCAGCGACCAAGCGCTCATGCCACTACTGAGGTACTGGCAAAATTCTGCCAGGCAGCGCGGCGCCAGGATCACTTCATAGTCTCCCGGCTCCACATCCACCACCGGATTTTGGGCATGTACGAGCTTTGCCACCAAATGCTCGCGAAAAGCATCTTGATCAAAATAGCCAAAGTCTTCGCCGCCAAAGGTCTCCAATACAGTAACTTGGTTCTTGTTGTGAACAGCCTTTATCTCCAGATATATGGGGGAATTTGTACTGCTTTTGTCCATGCCGTTGCTGTTGACAAGGCGGTATTGACTGTAGTTACAAATAAAGGTGCCATATAGTTCAAAGTCGTATTCCGCAGCCTTTTGGGCAAAATCGCTGAGGATTTTGGTTTTGCGGCTGAGGTCCAGCTCATTGATGTTGTTTGCAAGTTTACGTGGCGGTGCCAGGCTGAGTTCATTTTCCAGATCCCGAAAATCCGGATCTTCCGGCAGAGAATCGATGAGGCTCAAGGCTTCCGAGAAGGCAGCGTCGATCTTGTCCGGATTGGGGCCGTCAAGCTCGAAACTATAGAGTTTTTTGCCTTTGTATAGCGCGCAGGACAAGCTGCAATTGTCTTTACTGATGTTGTAGTTTGTCTGACTCTGGTAAAAGCGCAGGAAGTCTGTTTGCCAATTTTGTTGAATAATTTCATACTTCAATTTCGGATGTTTGTCCAGCTCCGCTTTCAGGTAAAGCAGGTTTTTGTGCATATATATATCCTTTATAGTTTAGATCCAGCTACGTTTGTTATGGCGGCGCTTGGGGCTTTGAACGCGGGCAACAAATTCACCTTCGGGAGGGCTGTCCGGCTCTTGCAATTTTCCCCGCAGCCAAACTTGCTCCAGCGCGCCTGTAAGTTCTATCTCGCTTCCATTGGGGCTTTTTATCTTCGTGGTCACTCCCGGGTCGTAGATCACAAAATCAGCATCAGACCCGGCGTCCAAACATCCCTTTTTGGGATATATGCCCAGTCGTTTTGCCGGATTCTCACTCACCATTTTCAGACAGGTTGCCAAAGCTATCTTTCGCTTTTTCCACAGTTCCGAGAGCAACCAAAGATAGCTGTATTCCATCAGATCGGCAGGGTTGCCATTGAATAGCTCACTGTCCACATTGGTCTCACAAGGGCTGTTTGACAGTAGATATATCTTGTTTGTCCTTAACAATTCATACAATTCGGCATAGTAATCGGCAAAATCCGTGGCCCAAGGCGTGGGAAAAGCTTCCGGCTCCAGCATATGCATCAGATCCGTCATATTCAAGCCAAAAGAGATATCGCTGCGTTTGGATATGGAATTGATGAATTCAATGGTGAGATAGGAGCTTACTCTGGGAATATGAATGGGGTTTTCTTGCATTCGCCGCAGGATTTTCTTGATTCCATCCATCTGGGCGGCAAAACTATATTCATTGTGACAATCCACATCATATCCCTGAAAGGCAAATTCCGTGTCACTCTCGTATATATCCATAAAGAGATCCATGATCTCAGTGAAACTCATTGAAGACACTGCGGGATTGGGCGAGGGAGTCATCAACGCGATCCCCACCACACCTTTGTTCCACAGTTCCTGAGCGGATTCAGCATAATAGGGATAGTTGTCCACATCCACGTGGGCCCAAAAAGACATATCCGGATGTGCTACTCCCTGTATGGCTTTGATCATGTCTTTCAGGTCATAGCTTTCAAAGATGGGATCTTTGCTGTGATAGCTCATCTCCGCCAGAGTGGTCCATCCCCCTTTTACAGCGGATTTCCCTGCTTTCGATAGATCTTTCTTGATCGTCTTTTTACCAGAGAGCAGATGACTGTGAGCTTCCACGGCACCGGGCAAAAGCACCTTGCCCTTCAGGTCGATAATCTCCGGCTCTTCTTCGTGTGAAATCTCGTCGGCGGAGATCTTGATAATCTTCTCATCGAAGAGGACATTTACCCTTTTCAAGGCATTTGAGCTGGTGGGGAGGGAGGCATTGATAAAGAGTTTCATACTAATATGCCATAATCGATATTCCCGCATCCACAAAGATGATGTCTCCGGTAACACCCGAAGCCAGATCGGACAGTAGATACAGGGCGGTTTTGGCAACGTCCTCCTGTTCAATATTGCGGGAGAGCGGGGCAGATTTTTCGATGCGCCGCTGCATTTGGGCGATTCCTCCGATGGCAGACGAAGACAGAGTTCGGATCGGTCCTGCCGATATGGCGTTCACGCGGATGCCTTTTTCTCCCAAGCTATAGGCAAGATAGCGCACCGTGGCTTCGAGGGCAGATTTTGCAATGCCCATCACACCATAGTTTGGAACCACTTTTTGCGCGCCGTAATATGTAAGGGTGATGATGGATGATCCCGGACGCAATAGCATCTCTGCCTCGCGGGATACCGCCAGCAGCGAATATACGGAGATATCCATGGCGGTAAGGAAGCCATGCCTGCTGGTGTGGTGAAAAGGAATATTAAGATCGCTGGAGGGAGCGAAGGCCACGCTGTGCACGATGAAATCGATGTGATCCCACACCTCCGCGATAAGGCTCATCATATTTTTGATGTCGTTATCCTTGCTGAGATCGCACTCATAGACCATGTCTATGCCCAGCTCTTCGGCGATGGGCAATACTCGTTTGGCCAGAGTGGGTACGGCATAGCTGATCGCCAGCTCCGCTCCCTGTTCACTCAGGGTTTTTGCGATGCCGTAGGCGATGCTGTGTTTATTTGCAATGCCCAGAATCAGGGCTTTTTTACCATTTATGTTCACAGTTATTCTCCTTTCAGCCGCCGGATCGCGGCTTCGGTTTTGCTAAGCATCTCACTGTTTCCAAAGTGAGAAAAGATGCTTTTTGCCCGGGTGTATTCACTTTTTGCCAGATCCGTGTTTTTATCGGCTGCCAGGATGTTGCCCTTTAACCACAGATCATAAGCCAGAGCGGGAAAGTTTTCATAGCGTTCATCCAAAATCTCCGCCTCGCATACATACTCCTGCGCGGAGCGATAATCTTTCAGCAAAAAGCTGTGGTATGCCATTGCATACAATGCAGCGGATAGCACTGAGGCATCCTTCGCGAAATCTTTCTTCATACCGCGACGATAGCGTTTGCTCAAGCGCTCCAGATCGTCAAAAGCAGGGCTGGAAAAGCCCGGTTTTAACCATGAATCTGCCTGTAAGGCCTGAGTGAGCAATTGCACTCTTACGCTGATTGGATAGTCGTATGAATCCACCGCCAGCTCTTTTACGCGGGCATAATCCCCGGCATCTTGCAAAAGGTGTATATCCAAAAGTAACGGCACAAAGGCTCCCTCCGGATCGGCATCCGCCACCAAATCCACCAGCTCCCCGCGATAGTAAAGATAAGACTTTTCATCTTCGCTGATATACGCCAATCTCGCCAAACCGGCCAGAGCAAATTCCTCGCCCCGAAGATCACCAAAACTGCGATATTGGCGCAAAGCAGAGTCGTATGTGGCGGCACTGTCGGTAGTGCGCTGCTTCTTTTCCAGGCTCTGCGCCAGCTTCAAAGTGGCATCCGCACTTGCTTTGGCCGGGGCTTGCCTTACTTTTGCCGGACGTGAACACGCGCCCAGTAGTAACAATAACACCAAGCCAGTCCACAGTATGTGCTTATTCACCGGGCACCTCACCGATGCGACCTTCGGGAGCGTAATCCCTGATCACTGACGGGCTTATCCCTTTGCGCAACAGAGGATTGTTGTTCAAGCCTTCCAAAGTCTGATTTGCCCTATCCAGGGCTTCATTCAAGTTGTTTATCATCAAAAGCATTTCAGGGTTGGAGCGAGATAGACTGCCCATGATCTTTTCGGTCTCCTGCAGAGTGCCACTGAGCGCGTGTAATGAAGCGCTGAGAGGGGCGAACAGCATTTCTCCGGTGGGATCCAGCATCTTCACGGCCAGACTGTCCGGATTGGCATAGTTTGCCGCTGCCAGATTCGCGCTTCCGATCAGCTGCTCCAACTCATCGGTCTGAGAGGCCAGGCTCTCGCTGATATCCGCAAAGTTGTTTACAATGCGCAAGACCACTCCGGCATCGGCATTGTTGTCCCTATTCAGATTAGCGGTTAAGGTATTCATTTCCTGCAGATTGCTATTGAGCAGTTCCAGGGTCACCTCGGCTTTTTCGGAGACATTGGCAGCGTGAACCAAGATCCGCATCAAGGCGCCTTTATCCTCATTGTCGTCCTTGTTGATCTCACTGGTGAGAATGCCGATATTCTCCACGATCATGGCGATGGGGTCGCTGCTCTTGGGAGAATATATCTTCAGTAGCGCCCTGCCTTCGGGAAAATCTGTGGAGGGGATGCTGCTGCCTTCTTCCAATAAATCCTGCGCGCCGGGGGCTCTCACATATTCTAAAGTAGTTTTATTGGTGATGGGAATGGTGGTGCGATATATCACGCCGGAGCTTACCATCAGGTCCCGATAGCGTTTCAACACGTAGAAATCCACCAATATACTACCGTCTTCGCTCAGGGTGAATTCCTGTATCCTGCCGATCTCGAAACCCTTGTATAAAACCGGAGTTTGTGCCGAGATGCCGATCGCGTTTTCCAGATCAGTGAAGAAATGATAACGCTTTTCAAACATGTTCTGCCTGATCGCAATGGATACGACAGTAAGGATCAGCACCACCACCGGGATGATGATGAAGGCAATGACTATCTGCCGAGTGTGTTTCAACTTATAATTCATAGTTTTTTCCAGATGAGTTTAGTCTTTTATGAGGGCACAATTTTGTCAAGAAAGACTTTGGTCGACGGGAAAATATCTCCATGACAGGCAACCGAGCCCAGTTTGGGAAGCGAATTGCGGTTTTGCTGATCAGGAAAACCCGGCGCTGCCGGCATAGTTTAGCGATAGAGCAAAGCTCAAGCTTCTCGACTTTTCATCGTCAATATATCTTCCATACCCATATCAAATCATTTTTTGCTATTAGTTAGACAGCTCCTGCAGCATAGTCGCAAAGAGCAGGACAAGCAATCCGACAGATAAAAATACAAGCCTATATCATATTGACAAGGTATCTATTTTGAGTTCCAGGATACTTGGGTACAAAACTTGCATATATTTCATGATGCCTTAGTATTAGTTATACGTGCATCCGCATAAAGGAGAAAATCATGGATTACAAAAGATTAGAAAACCTTGCCATGAACGACAACGGCTTTATATTCGACCCCAATACTGGATACAGTTACACTAGCAACTCAACCGGAATTTACATCTTGAAACTGCTGGCGGCAGGCTTGGAGAAGGAATCCATCCGGGCACAACTGATTGCAGAGTATGAGGTGAATGAAGATAATTTCAACAGTGATTTTGAGCACTTTACGTTGATGCTGGAAGCTTTGGATTTGGTGAGTTTTTGATGAGCATCACGCCAAAAAATCCTGATCTTTCGCAATTGAACTGCACTATAGCGGTTACCGGCCTGAAGACCGGAGACAATCCGCAGCCCGGAGTAGCGGTAATCCGCAGCATTAGAGCCGCCGGGTTCAAGGGTAAAATCGTCGGCTTGGTTTACGACTCAATGGAATCCGGCATATATGTGGAAGATCTCACGGATGAAGTGTATCAGATGCCCTATCCTTCTGCCGGTGCCGAGGCATTTTGGGCCAGGATCACTTACATCCTGTCTCAGGTAGCCATTGATGTGATAATCCCTACATTGGATGCAGAGGTAATACTGTATATCCGCTTGCAAGAAGAGCTGAAAAAAGCGGGGATTCACACATATTTGCCCAGTGAAGAATGCTTTCTTTTGCGAGATAAAACCCGCCTTGCCACTTTTTTCCCGCCGCGTGGCATTTTGGTTCCAGATACCATATTGATCAGCGATACAGCCGCCATCATAAACAGCAAAGACCAGTTTCCCATGATGATTAAGGGACGCTATTATGAGGCCTACAAAGCAAATTACGTGGATGAAGGCTTGAAATACTTTTATGAGATTGAAAGCAGGTGGGGACTTCCCATCATATTGCAAAAGATGATCCCCGGCGATGAGTATAACATCGTAATCGTGGGAGACGGCGATGGCGGAATCCTGGGCATGGTACCTCAAAAGAAATTGGTGATCACGGACAAGGGCAAAGGCTTTGGGGGAGTGGTAGTAAACAATCCAGGGCTGGGTGACTTCGCCGCCAAAGTGATTTCTCTGTTGAAGTGGCGCGGCCCCTGCGAATTGGAAGTAATGCGTGGTTTTGACGGTGAATATTATCTGATCGAGATCAACCCCAGATTTCCTGCTTGGGTAAGATTGGCAGAAGGGTCCGGGCAAAACCAGCCTGCTGCTGTGGTTTTGAAAGCTCTGGATTTACCTCTGGAGCAACTACCCGGGTGCAAAACGGGAACACTGTTTATCCGACATGCCGAGGACATTATCGCGGACATTTCCACAATGGGCGAGATATCCGCAAAAAGTGAATTGAGAAGAAGGTAGATGATGAAAAAGACTTATGTGGCTCCCAATATCGAGCGCAACAGCGTAGGCAACATGAATAAATACGGCGCCAAGAGTGTGGTGCGCTATCAGGACAACATCGACGGAGTGCCTATTGCTCAATTGGTAAATGAATACGGCTCCCCCTTGATAGTACTTTCCGAGAGCGCTATGCGCAAGAAATATCGCCGTCTGACAGACACCATGAAAATGCATTATCCCAAGGTGGAGATGGCCTGGAGCTACAAGACAAACTACTTGGCAGCCGTGTGCAGTATCTTTCATCAAGAAGGCTCCAAGGCTGAAGTAGTGTCCGGGATGGAATATGAGATGGCGCGCAGATTGGGCATAGAAGGGAAAGATATTATTTACAACGGGCCCGGAAAAACTGCCAAAACTCTTCGTAGAGCAATAGAAGAGGGAGCTCTGATCCATATTGACCATCTGGATGAATTGTATCTGATCGAGAAGCTGACAGATGAAACTGACGCCATCCCCCAAGTGGCAATCCGCGTAAACATGGACACGGGAATCAGTCCGCAATGGACCCGCTTTGGCTTCAACTACGAGAACAAAGAAGCGGATCGCACCATTCAACGGCTGCTATCGGGCAAAAAAGTACAATTGAGGGGATTGCACACTCACATCGGAACCTTTATCCTAGACGAACAAGCCTACTATTGGGCTGCTAAAGCTTTGTGCGAGCTCGCCACCCGGATAGAGCAGGATCATGGTATTGTGTTGGATTACATCGATCTGGGTGGAGGTTTTGCCTCTCAAAACACCTTGCATTCGCAATATACGCCGGGTGAACTTGCTACGCCCTCTTTGGATCAATATGCCTCCGCCATCGGTAATGCCCTGAACGAATCCGGCTATATTGGCCGGCATCTGCCCACTCTTATCCTGGAAACGGGACGGGCCTTGGTGGATGAAGCAGGATACCTGATCTCCACCGTATTGGGCAAAAAGAACCTGCCTACTGGAGAGCGCGCAGTGATCCTGGACGCGGGAGTAAACACAACCATCACGGCGTGGTGGTACAAGCTGAAAGTGAGCCCCACGCGCAGCTTCCCCGGTGCGTATCAGAACACCGTTTTTTACGGTCCGCTGTGTATGAACATCGATGTGATCCGGCCCGCGATTCCCTTCCCGGATCTGCATTTTGGGGAGACGGTACTCATCAGCCCCGTCGGGGCCTACAACAATACTCAATGGATGCAATTTATAGAGTATCGTCCCAATATCGTTCTCATCACAGAAACCGGAGCTGTAGAACTGATCCGCGAAGCAGAAAGCCTGGATGACGTGGTGGCAAGGGAGAGAGTACCGGAACATCTGAGAAAGCTTTGATGAAGAAAGCACATCTTTTCGCCTTTGCCAAAGCAATCCCCAATGCCTATGCCACTGTTCTGTATTCGGATAGCATGGGGATTGGGCTGGGAATGATGGCTCTTACCTTCCTCTCCCCAATCGTGGGTTTGGCAGGGTTTTTCACATTGATATGCGCCATGCTGACGTCGCGCCTGCTGGGTTTTGAGGATTGGGACAGCAAGAGCGGTATTTTATCCTTCAACAGCCTGCTGATCGGAATGGCGATAGCCTACTATTACCCTTATAGCGGCATGGGAACTTTGTCCGGGCACTTTTTTGCCTTGTTGGTCATTGCCTCGCTGGTTACATTGTTCCTATATGTGGCCGTTAACTATCTGTGTCTCACTACTTTCAAGATACCCTCCATGAGCTTGGCATTCTCCATATCCGCGGTCTTCTTTTGGTACTATCTGGTGAGGAGTGGCAATTTCAGTGGATTGAACTTTCAAAAGCCCTTGCTCTTCAGCCCGAATCTGCAGCTTGGGGCCTATTGGCGCAGTTACTTTCTCAGCTTGGGTAGCATCATGTTTGTCCCCGATGTTTTGGCGGGTATCCTCTTGGCGCTGGTGCTTTTCATGATCACTCGGATCGGCTTTTTGCTTTCCCTAGTGGGCTGGAGCATCTGCTGGCTGCTATTGGGCTATGTGAATATGGGGGATACCTATGGGATGTTCTTCCCGGGCTTCAATTTGATTCTGATCAGCCTGGCCATAGGCTCCGTGTATCTGATACCGGGGAAAAGCTCTTATCTGCTGGCAGTATTTGCCACCATCGCGGGATTTCTGCTGGCATACGCAATGTCCGGAAAGTTTTACTATTCAGATTTCATGTCCGGCCGCCCCTTGTTTCTGTATCTACCCATCTTTTCCTTCCCGGTGAATATCGTAGTGATCACGATGATCTACGCACTAAAATTGCGTATCCGCCCCCGCTCTCCGGTGATGAACGACTACGGAATCTTGCATCCTGAAAAAGCCTTGGATACATATCTTTCCGGATACCGTCGCTTTAGCAATATCGGCATTCCGCAATTGGAAATGCCGGTTGCGGGACAATGGCTGGTAACTCAGGGTCACCACGGTGAACATACTCATAAAGAAGAATGGGCGCTGGCTTGGGATTTTGAAATTGAGGATAAACAGGGAAAAAAGTTCAGTGACGAAGAGCTAACACTTTCTGACTATTACAGCTATGGCAAAAGCGTGTATGCCGCCGCCGCAGGCTATGTGGCCAAAGTAGTTAACAGCATTCCGGACAACTCCATCGGGGACGCGAATACAATCGATAACTGGGGAAACTATGTGAGCATATCTCACGGATATGGATTTTACAGCCTGTATGCCCACTTAAAAGAGGGCTCTGTAAAGCTTTCCGAAGGAGATTATGTGAAAGTGGGAGAAAAGATTGCCCAAGTGGGCAATTCCGGCCGCTCCTTTGTTCCCCATCTCCACTTTCAAGCTCAAGCCGGAGCAGAAGCCGGAAGCCGCTCGCTGTATTGCAACATCCTGAATTATAAACAAGCTTGTGCAGAGGGTGGCTACCGCTTTGTGGCCAGTGGTATCCCTCAAGAAGGAGAGATGATCTCTGCCTTGATCCCGGAAAAAGATCTTGCAAACATCTTGCAAATAGGCTATGGTCAAAGCCAAACCTTTGCTGTGAAGAGCAACAATGGCAACTTCACAGAGCAGTGGAAAACGGATCTTGACCTTTTGGGAAAACACTATCTGGTGTCCGATGCCAAAGCCAAACTGGGCTTTTCGGTGTATCATGGCATATTCAATGCTCTGGATTTGACCGGAAACCGAAACAGTGCTCTGGCTGCCTTTGCCTATGCCGCCGGCAGAATCCCTTGGGCAGAGAAGCAAAGTTTGACATGGCAAGATGAACCCAGCCTTTCGGTAACCATGAATAAGTTTTGGAAAAACCTTACTCTGTTTCTGATCCCCTTCTTTAAGCCCATCAGAGTAGAAAGTGATTCCTGCCTGAGTAGCGACGGGGACGGCATCAGCCTGGAAAGTATAACCCACTTATTTGTATTTGGCATGAAGCTGAGACAAAGACGGGCAACGATTGACCTGGACAGGAAACACGGAATCCGCAGCATAAGGCTGTTTGATGCAAAAGGCCTGATCCTTACAGCCACACACTTTAGTTCCGAGGAGACAAACAATGTGTAAACACATAATTATCACCGTTCTGATGCTGGCAATTTGCAGCCAGGTCCTTGCCGGCAGCATTCAGGATTCTTACCTGGCAGAAGCTCGGGGAGATTATCTACACGCCTTGACCCTGACGCAAGAGCTGGCCGATGAAGACCCGGAAGACCTTTTTTATGCGATGCGTATCGCTTGGCTTCAATATCTTTCCGGAAACTACCACAGCGCGCTAAACAGCTACTTGCAAGCTCAAAAAAAACTGGATCACAAAGATGCTCGGATCGGTATCATAAACTGCCGCCTTGCCCTGGCTGAATGGGATAATGTAATCAGCTATTGCGAACTGCTCTTGGCAGATGCCCCCCACGATACGCTCTTGCTCTCCAAAGCGGCATACGCTGCCTACATGAAAAAGTCTTATGCCAGCGCTGCCGATTATTTTGCCAGAATATTGCAGATAGCTCCCTGGGATATGGAAAACAGAGCATACTTGGTGAATAATCTGTATCTCAGCGGCAATATCGAAGCGGCAAAGGCTCAGTATAAAAGCCTGAAGAAATACTATCCCCAATCACAAATTGTAATTGATTACCGGGAAATCTTAGACAGTCCGTGAAACAAATCCTGTTTACCCTGATTCTACTCTTGCCGACACTGTGTTTTGGCCAAAATGCCTCCCCGCATCTCCATGATTTGCGCATGCGGGTGGCGCAAAATCCGGCAGACACGACTGTGAGGCTGGAATATGCCTATCAACTGGCCATCGCAAATGAGCTCGATCAGGCCATGCAAAACTATGAGACAATTCTATTACAAGACCCCGATAACGTATCTGCCGCAGAGGGGATTTTGTGGGTTCTGCAAAGCAGAGGCAGTTATGAACAAAGCATCGCACGCGCTCAATCCTTTTTGCTAAAGCAAGCTCAAAGCTCGGCAATCGCAGCATATCTGGCCTACGGCTACTCAAAAACAGATCGCCATCTGGCCTCTCTTAATTCATATAAAAAAGCAGATGAGCTGGCGGAAACGCCAGGGCAAACAGACATTGCCCAAAACGGCCTGCTTTGGGCATACATCTATCTGCATAACTACCCTGCCGCGCAACGGCTGCTAAAGCCAAGACAACACTCCGAAGATAGCGCTGCCCGGCAGATTTTGGAAGCCAGACATGTTACGATGAACCTGGATTTTCACAGCGATTACAAAGATTTGAACGGAATTGGCCTGAGCGCTAGCTTGACGACGACGCATGCAACACTGTCGGCAAAAGCCGAGGAACTGATCCTGAGCGGTAAACGGTTCCGGGAACAATATGGACTAAGCCTTTCACTGGCAAATTCCTTCGCCAAAGCCGGTGCATCACACAGCATTTTGCGCGGCATCGACAAAAGGATATACCCCGCCTCGACAAGCGCGGCCTCAATCTCCGGCATATTATATTGGCGCAATCTCGAGATCAATCCTATGCTCGCGGCAGCTTGGGGAAAATTCCAAAGACTGGACACGCAACAGGCAGACATCGGGCTAAAGATCCTTTCAGACAAATGGCTTATTGCTTATTGGCTGTCCAATATGTATGTGGATCAAGAGATTGTGGGCAGCGACAGCAGCAAGACCCTCCACAGCCTTCAAGCCGGATACAAAGTGTTTACGAACACCCGGCTACAGGCCTATCTATTTTTGGGCAATCAGGCTTGGTGGCTTAGCCCCTATCAAGTGATTTACGATGAATATGACGCCAATGACAAAGCCATTGCCCTATCCCTCTGTCAAAAAATGAGCGACAGAATATACGCGATGGTGTATCACCAAATAGGATTTTTTGAGAATGAAGCACAACACAGCTCGTCCCTTAACCTTTCTTATAGCTTTTAGTTTGCTGCTGTCTGCGCTTATCAGCAGTTCCTGCAACAATCGGGAAAACATCCTTTTGCCTCCAAACTTGGATCCCAAAGACTATGTATTGTCTTCACATATCCTGGTATACAGCGACCACCTGATCCGCTCTGAAAACGATGACAGCTATCTGTATCTGCCCAAAGAAAGCATCGCTGATCATCTGATCTGGTATCAAGACAAAGTATCTTTAAAACGTGTGGACCCAATGCTGGACAGAGACAGCCTGGCGGTGAACTCCGGATCGCAAAGCTTGAGCGCCAGCTATCGCGTTCAAATACTAAGAAATTCGGAGTCCATCACTTTGGAAAGTACAAAAGATTTTGCCACTATTTACAGCAATGTGAAGGGCAATCACAGCCTAAACAACGCCAGCCTGCTGAGCCTGAGATATACATTGAACGCGGAACCCGCGCTATGCACCGGCTATGGCAAAAACCGGGCATACTTTGGCATTGACGGCAGCGGAGACTTTGCCCTGACTGAGATGTCCGCCAATCTGAGACTGGATCTGCAAGATAAGAACAAGGATATTCAGGCTCTGCTATATGCTCCGGATACTTACCTGCAAATCTTTATCCCATCTGCCTTTATGGATGATATGGGCGATACTGAGATCACTATACAAAACCAGGCCTCAGACGCGCAGAACGCGTTGTTATCCGGTTTCTACCCCAATTTCGCGCAGGCCACTGAGGTGATCGAAGTGAAGACCCAAAACAATGCACAAAGCAGTGCAGTGCCGATCTTGCATTACAGGGTTTCCAGTACTTCAACCGAAAACCTGTTGTGGCTGAAACTCGGCGAATCCGGTCTGGAAAGCTGGCAATCTTCCCAAGAAACATGGTTGCTGCAGGACAACAGGCTGGTGAGCTTTATCAACGGTGCCGGATCCTATTTTTTGATTGAGACGCTTCAGGATCAGGGCTACTACAGCATCGATCTGGGCAGCGGATACCGCTATATCCGGCTGGGAGATGTATGGATAGACTGTTCCATGGCAAAGCTGGCGGATACTGAGATGCAAATATATCCAAACGCCAGCAGCACAGCGCTGCAAGCACGCTATTTTGGAGGCAAACCATATCATCTTTCCGGAGAAGCTGCAAGCTATATAATCAATTTTGTGGCTCAGAACCAGATCCTAGAAAGCCTGCCCAAGCAAATGTGGGTGGAATTTGGCTTTGCCGCCATCTTGGATAATCCCGCTGCATATAGGTTGATGCTCTCAGTACAGATGCCACACAAAGATGTGTTGAGCTACAAAACACCGGCCTCAGCTTACGATGAGAAACACTTCAGCTATCAGGATGGCTTTGTGTATTCCGGTATCAATACCTCCGGATTGTACACGCTGGGCAAGATCAGCGAAGACCCTAGCAGTCACCACATCCCCTGCCTGAAAAAAGAGCTTGGCTTGCAAACTCAGCGGAGCACATATTACTACAAAGGGAGCGACAATCCACCCTGTTCAGCGCTGGACATCTCATACAATCCCTCTTTTGAAAGCTCACACCCCTGGCTCAATGCTCTGCCTTACTCCTTTAGCGGTGACACTGCGCTCATCGGGATACAACCGGTGAGTTCAAGCACCGATGCAATCCCGGAAATGTTCCATATCGAGACCAGCAGTAGCATGAACCTACAAGCTTTAGTGAATTTCTCTACCCTTTCGGGATATCCGAAGTTTGTTCGCTATAAACGCATGAAGTCCTTGGAGCACAACAGTTTTGTATTGGAGAACAATATCCTGCGGATCTCTCCCGCTTTTGCAGGTGTGATCTTGGACGCGGCTCAATTGAACCATCAAAATCAATATCGTGACATCAGGATCTATGCAAATATGCTGTTTGACGACTATGACCTGGAGCTATATTTGCAAGCGGATTCCACGGCTCCCACTGGCACAATGAGGGTGTCCCAAAAAGCCTCATTTGACGATCCTTATCAGGTGTTTCAGGATCAATATCAATTAAGTATGCTGAGCCCGGTTTATGATTTCAGAATGCTGGACAATGAGCAATTCTTCGACAGCTGTCAACCTTATGTGCGATTGAAACAAAATCTAAGAACCGATAATCTGCTATTCTCGGTTTCAAATGATGACTACTATCGCATTTACAGCTATCCCGAAGCAGATGAAGCGGATGCATGGAGCTTCAGCCACAGCGAGGGACACTTTGCTTTCTACCTGCCATATAAGGCGCAATTTGGCATAGTGCGGGACAACCAACCTCACGACAGTAGCTCCGTCACGATTAGTAAGGTCAGCGATATCCATCTCTCACTATATCAGGCGCAAGCTGTATTTCCAGCAGAATACATCGGGAATGAATTGCCCATGGGAGCTGATTTGGAACTGAAAGATGTGCCGAGCGCGGGTGCAGGCATAAGCAGCAGAAACGCCTTGCAGCTGAGCATCTGGGATGTGGATCAGAACCCCTTGCAGACTGATTTCTACACGAGCACTGTACCAGAATGGCCTTACCTGTATCTTCCCATACCGGACTACAACTTTGGCGAAAACATAAGGTTGTTCTATCGCGATAATGCCGGGCAAAGCAGAGAATATTCTTTGGTGGAAGAATTCAGTGATTTCCCGAATGATGAATACAGAATAATCGGCAATTGCGCACTGGTATTTATTGATAATCCCGGCATTTTTTACCTGCAGTGAGGTTAGTGCGAACGGCAAGCATCAGAGCTTCGGCGCATTCTGCGAGTCGATTGAAAAACAGGGCACTTAGTATGCCCAAATAACTATTTTGATTGACAAAAACAGGGGGTTACAAGTTTATGCTCTAATTGACATAAATACTAGACAGACATAATGTCCGGATTTGTCTTTAGTGCAGTTACGCATTAATTTTGAATCAGATTCATTATTTTTTAGTGCCAAAGGAGTTTAAAATGGCAGTACCAAAAAGAAAAACATCGAAGATCCGCAGAGACAAGCGCAGAACACATGATGCCCTCACGGCACCAAGTTTTAGCACCTGCCAGAAATGTGGTGAAGCCTCTCGCTCGCACCATATTTGTGAAAATTGCGGTACTTACAACGGTAAGCAGATACTGGACAGCAAGGAATAATCTTGCGCGTAGCGCTGGATGCCTTTGGCAGTGACGCGGCACCATATCCCGAGATTGAGGGTGCCGTTCTTGCCATAAAAGAAGAGCTATGTTCGCAGGTGATACTGGTCGGCGACGAACAGATTATCTCCTCTGAACTCAGCAAATACTATTACGATCCCGCCCGCATCCGCATAGAGCATGCCTCTGAACGGATAGAGATGGGAGACAGTGCCGCCGCATCGGTAAGATCGAAGCGCGATTCCTCCATGGTGCGCGCCATCGCTCTGCACAAAGCAGGCGTAGCGGATGTGGCATTATCGGCAGGAAATACCGGTGCCATGATGAGCGCGTCTCTGATCACCCTAGGCAGGATGAAAAACGTTTTACGCCCTGCCATAGCTGTGGTCTTCCCCACTCAGGACAGCCATGAGATCATTCTCGATGTGGGTGCCAATGTGGATTGCGAGGCGCAGCATTTGATGCAGTTTGCCATCATAGGCTCGAAGTATTACGAGTATTTCTTCAAAGAAAAAAGGCCCCGCGTGAGCCTGCTAAACATAGGCGAAGAAAGCGCGAAGGGAAACTTGATGTCCAAAGAAGCGCACAAAATGATGGCAGAAAGCCGGGATATCAATTTCGTGGGCAACATCGAAGGAAAAGACGTTATTGCGGGCATCACTGATGTGATAGTCTGCGATGGCTTTGTGGGCAATGTGATGCTCAAAACCGTTGAGGGAGTGGGATTTTCCATATTCCAAATCCTCAAAGAACAAATTAACAAGGATTGGGTTGCCAAATTGGGGGCGATGCTCTCCTATCCTGTTTATAGCTACATCAAAAAGAAACTGGACCACACCGAATATGGGGGTGCTTTGCTGGTTGGATTGAACGGAATTTCCGTGGTGTCGCACGGCCGCAGTAATGCCAAAGCGATGAAGAACGCAATCCGTTTTGCCGCTCGCATAGCCGAATCCGGTTTTGTGGAACACACACAAGACTATTTTGAGAGGTTGTAATGGGAAACTATTATGCAAAGTTCTCAGCCTTCGGGAGTTACGCCCCGGCTAAGATTCTCACGAACCAGGATCTGGAAAAAATGGTGGATACTTCTGATGAATGGATCCGCACCAGAACCGGAATGGTGGAACGCCATATCGCCAGCGCGGAAGAAGCGGCCAGTGATCTTGCTTATCAAGCCGCTATCAATGCCATAGAAGCTTCAAGAGTAAAGTACAAAGAGATCGATGCCATCATCGTGGCAACCATATCCGGAGACCATCCTTTCCCCTCTACCGCCTGCATTTTGCAGAAACGCCTCGGTTTGAAGGGAATCCCCGCCTTCGACGTATCCGCCGGTTGCACCGGTTTTATCTATGCTACCGATATCGCCCGGCAATATGTGGAAAACGGTGCTGCTTCAAACATCCTGGTGATAGGCGTGGAGATCCTTACCAAGATCACAAATTGGACAGATCGGAACACCTGCGTTCTCTTTGGAGACGCCTCCGGGGCTGCGGTTGTTTCCCGCGCTCAGGCTACAGACATCTCCCGCATAATCGACAGCAAGATTGACGCGGACGGTTCGCAGGGAGAATTTCTGATCCAGGCAGCAGGAGGTTCTCGCCTGCCTGCCAGCCACGATACCGTGGATGCCAATCAACACACCGTGTATATGGAAGGCAATCGCATCTTCAAAAACGCAGTGAAATCCATGTATGCATCTTCCGAAGAACTTTTACGCCGCAACCACCTTAGCGCTGCGGATATCGACTGGGTGATTCCGCATCAGGCAAACTTGCGCATCATCGAAGCCCTAGCCGATAGAATGAAAGTGCCAATGAGTAAAGTGATTGTAAACATTCATAAATATGGTAATACCTCTTCCGCTACCGTCCCTCTGGCGGTGGACGAAGCTATCCGCGGAAAGAAGATCCGCCGGGGAGACATCCTGCTGCTCACCTCTTTTGGAGCAGGTCTCACCTGGGGCAGCATCCTGGCCAGGTATTAGAGGTATATATGAAAACAGCTTTTATCTTTCCCGGACAGGGAGCTCAGTATGTGGGCATGGCCGCAGATTATCTGGCCGAAGATCCCGCCCTGGTCACTCTCTTGGAAAGCTTCGATTCAAAGCATCAGAGTGCGGTGCTCGCGGCAATTAGCGAGGGCCCCGATGATCTGCTGAAACAAACGCAGATCACTCAACCCGCCATCCTTTTCCACAGCGTATGCGCTCTAAAAGCATTTGAACAGCGCTTTGCTCTAAAACCGGACTTTGTAGCCGGACACTCTCTGGGTGAGTTTAGCGCATTGGTGGCCTCGGGCATCCTCAGTTTGGAAGACGCCATGCATTTGGTAAACAAACGGGGAGAATTTATGATGAAAGCCGTAGGCGACATTCCTTTTGCCATGGCCGCGGTGATCGGATTGGATTCCAATGCCGTTAGCGAGATCTGCACCGAGGCTTCAGCGATGGGATTGGTACAGGCCGTGAACTACAATACACCTATCCAGACCGTGATATCCGGAACCGACAGCGGTGTAGCCAAAGCCGGTGAATTGGCAAAGGCAAGAGGCGCAAAACGTGTGTTACCGCTTGTCGTGGGCGGCCCCTTTCATACGCCTCTGATCGCCAAAGCAGCCAATTGGTTGATAGCCGAAATGGCGCAGACCACATTTGCCGCTGGAAAGATTCCCGTGGTATCAAATTACGATGCCCTTCCCACAATGGATGGCAACGAAGCCCGTGAAAAACTGGGCAAACAGATCATCTCGGCCGTGCGATGGGTAGATAGCGTTCGATATATGATAGAGCATGGCGTAAAGCGTTTTATTGAGTTTGGCCCGCAGAAAGTACTCAGCGGAATGATAAAGAATATTGACAAAGAAGTGCTTGTGTATTCAGTTGACCGGAAAGTGGATCTTGTTGATTTGGAACAGGTTCTATCCTGAATACCATTCAATAATCCCATACAATTAACTATAAGGAAAGATAATGCACGATTTTACAGATAATGTTGTCTTGATCACGGGCAGCGCCAGAGGTATCGGCTATGCCATAGCTGAACACTTTGCCGGGGCAAAAGCCACTGTGATTATACTGGATCTCAATCAGGACGCGGTTCAGAAAGCCGTTGATCAGCTGAAAGCCGGTGCCGAAAAAGTATTCGGTTATGTAGGCAATGTTACAGATTCAGCCGGCATTGAAGAGCTCTTTTCCCGCATAGTCCGGGAGCACGGCAAGATTGATGTGCTGATCAATAACGCCGGTGTAACCAGGGACAATCTGATGATACGGATGTCTGAAGCCGAGTGGCAATTGGTAATGGACATCAATCTGAAGGGAAGCTTTATCTGCACTCAGAAGGCATTTAAACACATGATGAAAGCCCGCAAAGGCAGCATCATCAATATGGCCAGCGTCATCGGCCTTATGGGCAATGTCGGTCAGGCAAATTATGCTGCGTCCAAAGGCGGCTTGATTGCCTTCACCAAGAGTTGCGCCAAAGAATTCTCCAAGCGCAATGTGAGAGTGAACGCCGTAGCGCCGGGCTTTATAGAGACCGAAATGACCGCCAGCCTCAGCGACGAGATCCGAAAAGAATATGCTTCCGTGATTCCCCTTGGCAGAATGGGCTCCACGGATGATATCGCCCAAGTATGCATGTTTCTTGCCTCAAGTAACAGCAACTACATCACCGGGCAGACCATCGCGGTAGATGGCGGCCTTACCATGCATTAACACAATACCACACATAGAGAATGCTCTCTTCAATAACATAGGAGGAACAATGGATATTGAAGCAAAAGTAAAACAGATCGTAATGGACAAACTGGGTGTAGAAGAAGCTCAGATCGTTCCAGCAGCAAACTTCATCGAAGATCTGCGTGCTGATTCCCTGGATACAGTGGAATTGGTGATGGCTTTCGAAGATGAATTTGGTCTGACCATTCCTGACGAAGATCAGGATAAACTTCGTACCGTTGGCCAAGCCATCGATTATCTGAAGGAAAAACTGGGATAATCGAACCAGACACCTGGAATCAATCCTGATAGCATTGATATCAGGATTGGTTCCGCTATTTTCATCCGCATTTGTCTTTGTAATCACGATTTGATTTTGCAGACAAATGCGCTGCTCTAAAGCCGGAATACCGGCTTCAAGAAGACTAAACAGAGGTTTATATGCAAAGAAGAAGAGTCGTAATCACCGGAATCGGTGCCATCACTCCTGTTGGGCACAATGTCGCCCAGACTTGGGAAAGCCTTGTGGGTGGAGTGGTTGGAGTTGGCATGATATCCCGTTTTGATACAGATAATCTCCCTGTAAGGATCGCCGCAGAAGTAAAGAACTACAATCCCGAGGACCATTTTGATCATAAAGAAGTAAGAAAGCTGGATATGTACACGCAATTTGCAATGATTGCTGCCCGTGAGGCGATTAAAGATTCCGGCTTGGAGCCCGGAAATTTCGATCCCGATCGTACCGGAGTGATTACCGGAGCGGGTATCGGGGGCATCCTTACTTTCGAAGAAGAATGCATCAAATGCCACACTGCCGGACCCCGTAGAATCAGCCCCTTCTTTATCCCCAAAATGATCGGCAATATCGCCGCCGCCCACATCAGCATCGAACACAATCTGAAAGGTATAAACTTCAATGTAATGAGTGCTTGTTCCAGCGCGAACCATGCCTTGGGAACCGCGCTACGCTCGATCCAGTATGGTGATGCCGACATCGTGGTCTCCGGTGGAACCGAAGCCGCGGTTACTCCTCTGGCAGTTGGCGGCTTTTCATCCATGCGTGCTCTTTCTACACGCAACGACGATCCTCAGACAGCCTCCCGGCCCTTCGACAGAGAACGCGATGGCTTTGTGATGAGTGAAGGCGCGGCAATCCTGGTACTGGAAGAACTGGAGCATGCCAAAGCCCGTGGCGCGAAGATCTACGCCGAGCTTGCCGGTTATGGAGCCACAGCGGATGCCTACCACATCACTGCTCCCACCGAAGATGGTGAAGGCAGTGCCCGAGCCATGCAGATGTCCCTGAAAGATGCCGGACTTTCCATCGATGACATCGATTATATAAATGCTCATGGCACATCCACTCCCTTGAACGACAAAGGCGAAACTCAATCCATCAAAACCGTGTTTGGAGCCAAGGCCTACAAAGTGAAGATAAACTCCACCAAATCCATGGTTGGACACATGTTGGGTGCTGCGGCAGGCATCGAAGCCATCGTGTGCGTAAAGAGCATCGAGACAGGCATCATCCACCCCACCATGAACCTGGTAAATCCCGATCCTGATTGTGATCTGGACTACACCCTTAACTGCGCTATTAAGCAGGAAGTAAATGCCGCCTTATCAAATTCTCTGGGTTTTGGCGGCCACAACAGCTCGGTGATCATCACCCGCTATAAAGATTAGTCAGCACAATTCCGGTCCCCTGATGGCATGCCATCGGCGGGACCTTTTACTATGAAAAGATGAGTAATAAATTGAAGAATATTGTCTCTCAGATCCTCGAATACTTCAACGGCAAACGCATGCCGGAAAGCTATCCCAAATGGGAAAAAAGCTTGCACTATCTGCAAAAACGCATGGACTACAATTTCAATGATAGCACTATGCTCAAGGCTGCTCTCACCCACAAATCCTATCTGCGACGGCATTTCAACGATCACAAAATGCCCTCCCCTTTTGAACGCATGGAATTTTTGGGCGATAGCATTCTGGGCTTTGTGGTTTCCAAAGAACTCTTTAGCCGCCATCCCAACGAGCAGGAAGGCAAGCTGTCCAAACTGAAATCCAAAATCGTCTCCGAAACCTATCTCACCCTGAAGGCGAACACTTTGGAACTGGGCAAATACCTGCTTTTGAGCCCGGAAGAAGCCGCTTCCGGCGGGGCAGAAAAGCCCTCCATCCTCTCCGACAGTGTGGAAGCTCTCATCTGCGCGATTTATCTGGATAGTGGAATCGCGGCGGCATCCCGTTTCATTAAAAACCATATCCTGATAGATTACGAAGAAACCGTGACCCGGGACGAGCTGGTAAACTACAAATCCATCTTGCAGGAATATCTGCAAGGACACAACCAGGATCCGCCCAAATACGTCACCATCAGCGAAGATGGCCCCGAACATCAAAAAGTATTTACCATCGAAGTGCGAGTGGGAAACAAACTGAATTGCATAGGGAAAGGCAACACCAAAAAAGCGGCTCATCAGGAAGCTGCTCGCATCGCCTGCCAGAAACTGGGCATCTAAATACAATTCACTGATATCCTGAAACCCTGTCCAAAAAAAGGATTCATCGCCAAATCCGGGCCCATTCTTTGTGCCCGATGAAGGCAAATTCAAGATAGTTCTTGACTTGCATCCTCTTTTGCTCTATCCTTGCATCAGAAAGACAATATTATGCAGTAGAATTAGATAGGAGAATTGATGGGACCAATTACAGAACATCATTTAATGCTGTTTCTGATCCAATTTGCACTGCTTTTGGGACTGTGCAAGATCGCAGGCTACATCTTTGAAAAGCTGAAGCAATCCAGCGTAACCGCCGAGCTTTTGGTAGGAATAGTATTAGGCCCCGCCATTTTGGGTAAATTGGCTCCGGGAGTACAAGCCTACCTTTTTCCCGATGATGTGGTACAGCGCTCCATGCTGGAAGCTCTTGCCTGGTTTGGAAATTTCTTCCTCTTGATGGAGACAGGCCTGGAAATCAATTTCTCTCGAGTATGGCAGCAACGTGGGGATGCCATCAAACTCTCTGCCGTGGATCTGATTTTGCCCATCATTTTGTGCTTTATCCCCATCTATTTCCTGCCTGAGCGTTACCTTGCCGACCCCTCCCAAAGAGTGCTGTTTGCCCTGTTTATTGCCGCTATTATGACCATCAGCGCCCTCCCTGTCGCCATTCGGGGTTTAAGAGATTTGAATATCCTGAAGACGGATGTAGGTTTTCTGATCCTTTCTGCACTAACTATCAACGACATCGCCGGATGGGTTATTTTTACCATCATTCTGGGGCTCTTTGCCCATGGCTCGCTGGAAATCGGCTTTGTCGCCCGCTTGGTTCTGCTTACTTTGGCCTTCACCACCATCAGCCTTACTCTTTTACGCAGAGTAGTGGACAAAGCTATGACCTTCATTCACAATCGTATGGGCGAAAATTCCGGCCTCAAAGTAACGTTCATCATGGTGGTGGGAGCCATCTTTGGAGCTATTACTCTTAATATCGGCATCCATTCCCTCTTTGGTTTCTTTATCGCCGGCACTATCTTGGGCGAAGCAAATCACATCACGGAAAAAGACCGCTTTGTGGTGAATCGGCTGGTTTATTCTGTATTTGTACCTATCTTCTTTGCGAACATCGGTTTACACTTGGATTTCATCGCCAATTTCGACTGGTTCCTGGTTCTGGTAATCAGCGCGATTGGCATCGGAGCCCGCTATCTGGCCGCCTACATCGGCTCAAAGTGGTCTGGGCAGGACAAATCCAATCTATCCATTATCGCCATCAGTCATACACCCGGCGGGCAAATGCATATCGTGATCGCCATGCTGGCATATTCCAGCGGCCTGATCTCAGAGAAAGTGCTGGTCAGTATCATCGCGGCCGCCATCATCTCGACCATCGTGTTTGGCCCCTGGCTCTCTCAGACAGTGAGAAAATTGAAGCGCAGCATCTTCGACATCGTCTTTGCCGAAGAGGATGTATATATCGATGCTGAAAGCAGCACCCGCGATGAGATGCTGCACTACATGAGTTCTATAGTAGCTCGCAAAACCAAGTTTAACCGGGACAGCATCTATCATGAGATCAAACTGCGGGAAGACCAGATGAGCACAGCCATGGGACGCTCAATCGCCATTCCTCATGCCCGCTTGGAAAACATAGACAAATCCTATGTATTTGCCTTTCATACCAGACAGGGCTTGGAGTGGGACAGTCCGGACGGCAACCTGGTACGCCTGATCGTGTTGGTGATCACGCCCAAGGACTCCCCCAACGCTCAACTTCAGATCCTGCAAAGCCTTGCCGGCGCCATGCAGGATCACAAAAAAGCCCGCAATATGGTTACCAACAGAGATCGGCGTTTCCTCTGGGCAAGCCTTCGTAGCGAGCTGAATGCTTGCCAGCAGTGCAATGTGGAGTCTTGAGCATCATCAGGCAGATAAGCTGTATGTTACTTTTATGCAAGCAGATAGCTACAGTATGCTTTATAGTTTTGAGAACAGATATGAGGAGAAATAGTGGGCCCCATCAGCGAACATAATTTGATGATTTTCCTGATCCAGTTTGCTTTGGTTTTGGGCCTGTGCAAGACCATCGGCTATTTCCTCACCAAGATGAAGCAATCCAGCATCACCGGGGATATTCTGGTAGGCATCATCCTGGGTCCGGCTATCTTGGGCAAGCTTTTTCCGGAACTGCACACCGCCATCTTTCCGGACAATGCCACACAACGCACGATGTTGGAAACAATCGCCTGGTTCGGCAATCTGTTTCTGCTGATGGAAGCAGGCTTGGAGATCAATTTCTCCCGAATCTGGCAACAACGCGGAGATGCCGTCAAGCTGTCTTTAGCAGACCTCACTCTGCCAATTATCATCAGCTTTGTCCCCATCTATCTGTTGCCCTCCCACTATTTGGTAGACCCCTCCCACAGAGTTCTTTTTGCCCTTTTTCTGGCCGCAGTGATGACCATCAGTGCACTGCCGGTAGCGATCCGGGGAATGAGGGATCTGAACATCCTGAAAACCGATATAGGCTTCCTGATCCTTTCCGCGCTCACCATGAACGATATAGCAGGCTGGGTTCTTTTTACCATCATTCTCGGCATCTTCGCGCACGGCAGCCTGGAGATATCATTTATAGTCCGCCTGGTGCTCATGACTCTTGGCTTCACCATCATCAGTCTCACTCTGATGCGTCGGCTGGTGGACAAAGCTATTACCTTCATTCACAATAGAAGCGGCGAATCCTCCGGCTTGAAAATAACCGTCATTATGCTGATTGGTGCGCTCTTTGGCGCCATCACGCTGAAGATAGGTATCCATTCCCTATTTGGATTCTTCATCGCCGGCACTATCCTGGGTGAGGCCAAACATGTAAGCGAGCGCGATCGGTTCGTGGTGAATCGTCTGGTATATTCCATCTTCGTTCCCATCTTCTTTGCCAATATCGGCTTGCATCTGGATTTTATCGCGAATTTCGATATTGTTTTGGTGCTGATCATGCTTGGAGTCGGCATCAGCTCGAGATATTTGGCGGCATACCTCGGAGCCAGATGGTCAAAGCAGCACAAGAGTAACCTCAGAATGATCTCCATCGCTCATACTCCCGGCGGTGAAATGCACATAGTTGTGGGTATGCTGGCTTTTTCCGGTGGCCTGATCACCGAGAAGATCCTCGTGAGCATCATCGCCTCATCCCTCATTTCTACCATTATCTTTGGCCCATGGTTATCTTTCACCGTAAAGAAATTGCGCAAGCACCTCTTTGATGTTATATTCCGTGAAAACGACGTCTTCATCGATGTGGAAGCCGGATCTCAGGAAGAAATACTGCAATTTATGAGCAGCACCGTGGCGCAGCGCAGCAAACTGAATTTTGAACAAGTGTATCAAGAAGTAAAATTACGGGAAGAACAGATGAGCACCGCCATGGGTCGCTCGATAGCCATACCGCACGCGCGCATAGAAGGATTAAAAAAGCTCCCACGTATTTGTCTTCCATTGCCGACATGGCCTGGAATGGGATAGCCCGGATGGCAGCCTCGTGCGCCTGATCGTGTTGGTAATCACGCCCAAGGATTCTCCCAATGCCCAGCTCCAAATCCTACAAAGCATGGCTGATACACTGCGCGACCGCCAAACAGCACAGAGCCTGGTGAGCAGCAGAGATAGCCGATATATCTGGGCATCGTTAAAACTGGGTATCGATGAATGTCAGGAGTGTAATCTTCGCGAGTGAAACCACATAGAGCTTATTAGCCCACAACATGCAGTAGCTGACTGCTATTGGTGACAAAAAATGTTTTTGTATATGGGGACATGGTTTCTGATAGTCCGGAATGAGTATGAGCGTTTTCAAATACTTGAATATAGCGCCCAATCCTGGGCAAAAAATATGGCATCCCGTAGGGGAATCGAACCCCTGTTGCGTGACTGAGAATCACGAGTCCTAGGCCACTAGACGAACGGGACGCAATAAAAAAGGCGCAAGAGCACCTTAGCTTATATAATATTTGGCGACCCCTAGGGGAATCGAACCCCTCTTGCAAGAATGAAAATCTTGAGTCCTGACCGATAGACGAAGGGGTCGCAAATATTTGGTGATCCAGGATGGGATCGAACCATCGACTCTCTGCTTAAAAGGCAGATACTCTACCGCTGAGTTACTGGACCTTGTATTTCAATATGTTTTTCCAAACTTTTTAAGCGGCACATTTTTGTCAAGCAGAAATTAATAGCCCAAACCGGATATCTCTGCATCCCCATATTTTGCAATTATAAACTCTCAGCCAAAGTTGCAAACTGGTCTCACTCGGACAAATGGGGATAAAGCCTTATGCGGTGCAGAGATATCATGGACTATGGAGTTCAAAGAGCCTTTCCATGGTTTGAACTGACCACTTGTTTTGGGGCTCTTTGGACTTCATGTTATCCTTGCTGCTTCTGCTGTTTGAAGTCCAAGCCGGCTTTGAGATTGGCAAAAACTGCGTGGATTCTTTTAACTAATTGATCGGAACGTTTACGGGGCTTCTCCCCAAGATGTTGCCTATGTAATCCGTGGTATCCAGGATACTGCTCGATGTATGCCCTTCTTCCATCATCACATTGCTTTGTGGTATGCTTTCGCTCAGAATACGCATTCTCATCCGCAAGCTGTCCCGCTCCACAGGTTGCTCTGCTTCCTCCTGTGCGACGGGCCCGGCTTCAGCTTCCTTACTGAAGAAATCCGGCGCTTTCAACCAGCCCTGCCGATAGCTGTGGAACAGGATAGAGCCCAAGATTGCCACAAATACCAAGATTCCCACAGTCCAAAGAAAGTTCGTGGACAGCATTATCTTTTTCTCTTTCACCACTTTATTTGGCCTGAATTCCTTTTTGGTGTTTGCCGGCATCATCACCATGAATTCCCGCATCACGGCATCCAGATCAGCTTCCAGATAGCGAGCATAGTTATAGATCAAAGCTTTTACAAAGCCATAGTGTCCCAGGTCGAAAAGGCGGTTTTCTTCCATGGCCTCTATCTGAGCTTGCGTGATACGAATATCCTCATAGACCTGATTGTAGTCTATGGCTCTGCTTTCTCTGAGGTCTTTCAGATACTTGCCGAGGTTTTCCACGGATATATTCCTCTGAACGATTCCGCCACCGTGCCCGATAGCAGGAGGCTTTCGTCCGCTTGAAGCACTATGTGCAGATCTCCGCCGGGCACATCCACCTGCACATGAGCATCCAGCAAGCCACGTCGAATACCGGCATACACCGACGACGCTGCTCCTGTACCGCAGGCCAGGGTAGCTCCGCAGGCATGCTCCCAGATCTTCATCTGTATTCTGCCCGGTTCCAGCACCTTCACAAAGTGGGCATTAACCGGTTTTTCAAATGCGGGATGATGCTCCAACACTGAACCGTATTTCAAGTGAGGATCGTCGTCCAGGCTATCCACAAACACCACATAATGCGGGTTGCCGATATCTACGAGATCACCGCGAAACTGTTCCACCGGAAAGGATTTTCGCAGTAGCTTTGCGATGCCCAGATTCACCACGATCGCGTCTTTTTCTTTCTTCGCCTGCTTCAGTCCCGAATCCGTGAGAATGTTCAGCTCATCACGACCGGTTTTCTGCATCATTAGCGCAGATACACAGCGCAGGGCACTACCGCACATCTCTGCCAAAGAGCCGTCGTTGTTATAGATAGTCATGCGGGCATCGGCACCGGGATGTGGAAAGAGCAGTACCAAACCATCTGCAGCCACACCAAAATGAGGTTTGCAGATATCAATGGCCAAGCGGGGATAATCCATCTCAGCCATTTTTTGCTCAAACAAATCCAATATCACAAAGTCATTGCCCTGAGCCTGCATCTTTATGAAAGGGATCAGCATAATATATCCGCGATTAGATCCTGAAAACTGTAGACTCCGCTTTTGCCGGCTATCCACTTTGCCGCTTGCAAAGCGCCCAAAGCGAAGGTCGCGCGGGATCGCACCACATGGCTTAGTTCGATCGTGTCAGCATCGCTGTCAAAGGCCAAAACATGAGTGCCGGGGATCTTACCGCCCCGAATACTGGCAAAATGCAATTCCTCTGCTTCCGGCCTGCGCTGGAGCCGATCCCATACAACTTTAGTCTTGCGGCTGCTGTTTTCAAGGATCAGTTTTGCCAATTCCACGGCTGTACCGGAAGGGCTGTCTGCTTTCTGCGCGTGATGTTTTTCCCAAGCCATCAGGTCGTAATCGTCAAAGCCGTCAAACAGCTTTACGGCATCCACAATCAATCTGGAAAACAGGTTCATACCCAAAGAGAAATTCGCCCCATAGACCATCCCGATTCCGCTGCTTTTGGCCATTTCCACGATGCGAGGCAGATCTTGGTGCCAGCCGGTGGTACCGATCACGCAGTTTTGGTTCAAATCGAGCAGACGCTCCAGATTGCTCAATACCGCGGAGGGATGGCTGAACTCGATGGCTACGTCCGCGTTGTTCAAGCTATCACGGCTTATTTCACGTGCAGCACCATCCCAAACCGGATCCACCATACCCACAACCTTCAAGCCCTTTTCCGGCGCGAGCTGATGGAGCATTCTGCCCATCTTTCCATAACCGATCAGGCAGATAGTGGTCATCTTCAGCCTTCGCTGTATACTCGCACCAATTCCTCTATAAAGGCGGTTCCCTTCAGCAATTGGTCGGTTTTTATATTTTCATGAACTGTGTGAACCTTGTCCATCCCTGTTCCCGTGATGATCATCGGCAAACCGATCGCGGAGATGATATTGGCATCGCTGCCTCCACCGCCAACAACCGCTTGATATGGGATTTCGAGATTTTGCAGGGCTTTGATCGCCATCTTCACGACGGGATCGTTTTCGTTCACTCTGAAAGCTTCATATTCCTTTTCACACTTCATTTCCAGTCTCGCGCCTTGCTCTGCATAACGCGCCACCGTGCTTTCCAGCGCGTGGACAATGTCTTTACACACGCGTTCCAGCTTTGCGGGATTGTGACTGCGGGCTTCTCCATAGAGGCATACCTTGTTGGGAACTATGTTCGTGGCTTCACCCCCATTGATAATGCCCAGATTGCAAGTGGTTTCAAAGTCGATCCTACCCATGGGCATCGCAGCTATGGCTTCAGAGGCAATACGAATGGCGTTCAAACCTTTTTCAGGCTCTACACCTGCGTGCGCTTCCACACCATGCACCACGGCTTTGTAAGAGTTCTGCGAAGGCGCTCCGATAAGGAGCTCTCCCACCTGATGAGAATCCAGGGCAAAACCGAAGGCAGATTTTAAGCGGCTTTTATCAAATCCCTTGGCTCCCAAAAGGCCTATTTCTTCACTTACCGTAAAGAGAATTTCCACCGGAGCATGATCCGTACCGCTGTCAACAATGCGTTTCAGTGCGACCATGATCTCCGCAACGCCGGATTTATCATCGCTGCCCAAGATGGTAGTTCCGTCGCTATAGATGGTTCCATTCTCTATTCTCGGCTTTATCCCTTTCCCGGGTTTCACCGTATCCATGTGAGCACAGAATAATATGGGAGCCTTGTCGACGTTTCCGGGAAGATACGCATAGATGTTGCCGGCATTCCCACCCGTTTGTTTGTGACAATCGTCTTCTTCTACTGTCGCGCCTATACTTTCCAGATCCTTCTTAAGAATGTCTGCTACTGCCCTCTCGTTCAGCGATTCACTATCTATGCGCACCAAGTGCATAAAGTAGCTGATAACATCATGTTGCATTGCAAACCTCATATCTGAATATTTATTCTGCACCATTATGAACACCCCCGGATTTGTCAACCGTAAATCTTATCGATAGTGATTTTCTTTGATTCGATATGATATTTCTTGCTCTTTTGGTTTTTCTGCTTATGTTACTTAGTATAATATAAATACTGATAATGCTTGATAAACCAAGAGACCAGCATTCACTTGTAACTAAAAGGAGAACTCATGGCAGACAATATGTCGCTCTTTATGGAACGCTTGCCCGAAATGCTTCTAAGCTTCGGTGCCAAGTTAATCGTTGCGTTGATTATTTTCTTAATTGGAAAATGGATCGCAAAGGCCATTTCCAACGTTGTTAAGCGCCTTATGGGAAAAGGAAAGATGGATAGCAACGTGGCTCAATACCTAGGAAACCTGATCTACGGAGTCATGCTGGCATTCGTAATAATTGCTGCCATCGCCCGCCTTGGCGTGCAGACCACCTCGCTGGTCGCGATCTTCGGTGCCGCCACACTGGCAGTGGGCATGGCATTGCAGGGCACTTTGGGCAATTTCTCTTCCGGCGTGATGCTGCTTATCTTCCGTCCCTTCAAGGTGGGAGATAGCGTGATAGCCGGAGGAATCAACGGGAAGGTGCACGATATCGGCATCTTTGCCACCACCATCATCCCCAGCGATGGCCGTAAAGTGATCGTACCCAATGGCAAACTCTCAAACGACACTATCACAAACTTTAGCGTGATGCCCGTCCGTAGAATCGAACTAAGCATTAATGTGCCGGGCAACACCGATATCAATGCGGTTCGCGACTTGCTACGCGCTGTAATAGACAGCGAAAGCGACCTTCTGAAAGATCCGGCTCCCGCCATCGTAATGACCGATGCCAACGCCGCCGCAATTATCTTCGGAATCTACGCAAATGTGAAAAATGAAGACTATGGCAGAATTCGTGCCAGCATGGTTGAAAAAGTAAAGCTAGCCCTCACCACCAAAGGTTTTTGGGCATAATTCAAGGAGAATTTGATATGAAAAAAACCCTGATCATCATGAGCCTGTTGATCCTTGCCTGCGCTGTGTACGCGGAAGGCTGGAGCACCGACGCAGATATCAGCCTCACTCTGTCGCAAAGCGCATTCAGCGAAAACTGGGCAGGAACGGAACTCAGCAATATATCCTGGTTGGCAAACGCTAATGCCAGCGCAGAAAAGCAGATGAAAGACTGGCTGCACAACCGCAATACCATGAAACTCGCCTTTGGTCAGACTCACCTTCAAAAAACCAATTCCTTGGGCGATAAGTACTGGGAAGCGCCGGAAAAATCTACCGATAAAATAGACTTGGAATCCCTGTGGCGCTTTACCTTGCAAACCTGGGTGGATCCCTTCATGGCCGGCCGCCTGGAATCCCAATTTCTGGATCTCTCACAAGAAGATAAGGACAACACCAGATTTGTGAATCCCATGCTGTTTACGGAAACCGCCGGTATCATGAGAACCTTCATCGACACGGAATCGATGAAGTTTGACTCACGTCTTGGTGCCGCATTCAGACAAAACGTCAATCGGGATCAAATGGATCTTGCACTGAACAAAGAAACCATCACCACTCTCGATGGTGGTCTTGAATTTGTATCGGAGCTCAAAAAACAAATCAACGCTCCGCTGCAATCCACCTTCCGCAGCAGATTACAAGTGTATCAGGCTGTCTTCAATTCAAAAGAAGACGATCTGCCCAACGATGACTGGAAATCCCCAGATATGGTGTGGGAAAACACTCTTACCACCAAACTCTTCGGCCTGATCAGCGCGAATCTGCTCTTTGAGATGCGCTACGACAAAGAACAAGTACACGAAATGCAATGGAAACAAATGCTGGGCTTGGGCCTCAGCTACAACCTGTTCTAAACTGCTTTCTGTCTCAATAATGCCGGCGGGATATCCTGCCGGTTTTTTTTGTATGCAAGATGTCTTCACTATCCTGAATCCTCCGCCGGCAGAAGCTTGCAGCAAAGCCATGAAGCACAAAATCATATACCTTTAGGCTTACATTGGCAGTTTCGCAGAACCGGGACCCGGGAAAGCCTCATCAAAATGCTTTTGGGGAAAGCTTTGATGCTAAGTTCTGCAAAGAATGTCTAGCCTTACATTCAACTAATCTTTCCTAGGTGTCTAA
>DHSO01000015.1 GCA_002410505.1 Cloacimonetes bacterium UBA5284
GAAACCAATTTATAGATGCTATCTATCTTGTCAAGTACTATTTACATATGCTTTTTGTCCCCTTTCATGTGCAGCGGTCTTTACAGGATAACATTCTACAAGAATGCTATCCTGTTTTTTTTGAGCCATTTAGAGAAATAGAGCGCAATAGCCCTGATTAGGAAGGGCAAGGCTGAGGTTTCTGCTCACTTACACACGGATAAATCTCACAATTCTCTCATTTTGAACAAGCTGCGGCATGTATATGGATGTTGAGTATAGGGGTTTAGATAGGGCGAAGTATTGTCTCCAAGAAAAAAACAGGCTCTGACAGATCATTATAACCTACTGTTTATCAATATATTATGGCATATCGCCACAAAAAGGTAAAAAAAAAGCCAATTAAATCTTGACAAGAAATGTGGGATGTCATATAGGTGTCACAGGATATCAGAATATCTCAGATAAGTTCAAAAAGTCTCAGAATACATGGCGCGGCTTAACCAAAAATTGCATTGCCGCTCAAATCAGGATGAAACAGCAGGAAAAGGAAGGACCATGTCCGGTGAATTTTTAGGTATCTTCGAAAACTCAGTACACAAGCAGCGCGTGATCATTCCGGCGAGTTTCAAAAAGAAATTTGCCGAAGCAGCAATGCGCTCGGTTGTGGTAACCATGGGTCCTTCAAATACCATCGCCATCTATCCTCTGGACTCTTGGAAAAGCACATTGGAACGCCTGAAAGATGGTGATGAGCGCGCCAAGAGTCTGCGTACTCAGCTGATTGATTTTGCGATGATGGAGCAGGAATTGGAAGGACCGGGCAGAGTGAGAATTCACGAATTGCTCTTAAGTGAAGTAGGCATCGAAGATAGCGTGATCATCAAAGGAGAAGGTCACTATATCTCACTGTGGAATCCGGAAGTATATGCCAGGGTACGCCAGAGCAAGTTACAAGCTCATCGCGACACCTTTACCAGTGAGGACTATCAGCTGTGAGCACCTATCACGAACCGGTGATGCCGCAAACTTGCATGAAGTATCTGAATCTTCAGAAAGGCAAGATCTATGTGGACGCCACATTGGGCGGCGGCGGTCATGCCCTGACCATGCTGCAACAAGAGCCCGGCATCCGGCTCTACGGAATCGATCAGGATGAAGAAGCAATCAAGGCTGCTTCAGAGCGCTTGCAGGGCTATTCTCCGGTTCTCATCAAGGCAAATTTCAAAGATCTGCGTACGCAATTGGCATATAATAAGGTAAAGGGGATCGATGGAATTCTCTTTGATCTGGGAGTAAGCTCGCATCAGTTGGACGAAACAGAACGGGGCTTCAGTTTTGATCGGGAAGCTGATTTGGATATGCGTATGGATCGCGATGCCGGAAACAGCGCCAAAGACATCGTGAACGATAGCAGCTTTGAAGAGCTAAAGAAGATATTCAAGGAATATGGCGAAGAACAAGCCGCGGGCAGGATCGGCAGAGCCATCGAACGCTATAGAACAGAGCGCAGGATACAGAGCACCACCGAGCTGGCACGTATCATCGAAAGCGTAGTGGGAGCAGGCAGCAAAGAATCCTTGAAAGCTAAGGTAAGAATCTTTCAAGCCCTCAGAATCCGCGTAAATGACGAATTGAACGCTTTATCCACCGCTTTGGATGATGCCATCAATCTGCTTAATCCCGGTGGCAGAATAGTGGTGATGAGTTATCACTCACTGGAAGATCGCATAGTGAAGAACATTTTCAGGCTGGCGGAGCAGGATTGCATCTGTCCTCCGGCAATCATTAAATGTGTATGCTCGCATTACAGCAAGATAAAAATACTAACCAGGCGACCGGTTTTGGCGGAGCCTGAAGAAATAGCATCAAATGTCCGTTCGCGCAGTGCAAAGCTGCGAGCGGCAGAAAAGAAATGGGGGAAACAATGAGAGGAAGAATAATCGTATTGATTATCCTGGTAGCCGTATGCGGTTTTTTAAACTTTTTCAACAGCAACAAGATCGTGAGCTACACCCGTCGCCTTTCGAACGTGGAAAAAACTTTCAACGCGGAGAAAAACATCAATACCGAGCTCCTGGTGGAGCATGATGATCTGCGCAGCGGTCGCCATATCGCGTCTCTGGTAAGGGTGGAAATGAACCAATTTATCCCGGATAACGAGCAGGGCAGCATCATCTATGTGCACGAGCCCTCACCCAGCCAGGAAAGCAACACCTATTGCATTATCGATCTTATCGCCACCAGAGCCGAGGCAAAGAACGTAAACATCATGCTAGATTGATGCCATGCGCTCGCGCTTCTATTTGTTGATTGTTATCTTTGGTGCAGCCGCTCTTTTGTGGAGCGCGTACCTTTTTGGTATCCAGATTCTGGATCCCTTCAATTTTGCCCATCTCAGGCGTGTGCGTTATATTCCCCGCAAAGAAATCCTCATCCCCCGCAGAGGCGGAATATATGATGCCAAAGGCAATTTGCTGGTTTCCAGCGTTAGCTACTACCAACTGGATATCGATCGTTCAGCAATAAATACTTGGGCAGACAGAAATGACATCAGCCAAAAAGAAGCATTTGCCAGAGTAGCCACTGCTATCAGCAAATGCAGCAGCATCAGCAAAGAAGCAGCCCTAAAACGCCTTAATATTGGCAGTAGAAACTCTTCGATCCAGATCAGCAATCGCATAAGTGAAGCGGAATTGGATAAGCTGATACAGGAGTTTAAAGACCAGAAATTGCCGGGCATGATCCACAACTTTGCCTCTATGCGAAGAATCTATTCCAAGGGCACCCTGGCCGCCCGGCTGTTGGGAGCCGTAAGTGAGGCTTCCAACGGCTATGATCCCATGACCGACAGCAAATCTTTGTACAAGCTTTCGGGCATCTGCGGCGTTGAAGCCACATACGACAAAGTGCTTTCCGGAGAATACGGTTGGCGCGAGATCGTATTGGACGCAAACGGTAATCGCGTTCCCTATCCCGATCTGCATGAGAAAAACCCCAGAAATGGGAACAACCTGTACCTTACCATAGACACAAACATCCAGGAAATAGTGGAAAACGTACTCTATGAAGGAGTAGAACAATACGGTGCTGCCCACGGCGGTGCTGTAGTGATGGATCCCAAAACCGGTAGAGTGCTTGCCCTTGCCGGTGTATCGAACAAAGATAAGGATGACGATCCCAACCTGGTGAGAACCAGATCGAACATCCCCGCCAGCTTTATGTATGAACCGGGAAGCACCTTGAAACCTATCAGTATGTTGCCTGCCCTGGAACACAAATTGGTGAAGCCCAATGAGAGAATAGAGTGTGGCAGATACCAGATTGGACGACGCGTGATCACAGATACTCACGATTACGGCCCCCTCACTCCCCGTGACATCATTGCCAAATCCAGTAACGTGGGTGTGGCAAAGCTGGCAGAACGAACCGGTAAAACCCGCTTGTATGAAGAATACATATCTTTGGGCTTTGGGCAGAGAAGCGCTTTGAACCTTTTCGGAGAATCCAGCGGCCTCTTTGCCAAGCTGGAAAACTGGGATGGATACTCCCTGCATTCTCTTTCTTTTGGCCAGTCGATATCGGTTACATCCATTCAGCTTGCAGCAGCATACAGTGCCATAGCCAATGGCGGAAAAATGATGAAACCAAGCATCATAGACAGTTACCGTGACGATGATGGAGAGCTAATCGAATCTTTCGAACCATCAGTGCTGAGGCAGGTCTCTTCCAAGGCCGCTTGCGATACCATGTTATCTTATATCCAAGACGTTGTGGATGACGGTACGGCTACCCATATCCGGATGGATTACATCAGTGTGGGCGGCAAAACCGGAACTGCAGAAAAGAACGTGGAGGGCACCAGAGGGTATTCCAGCGGAAAATACAACGCCGTCTTCGCCGGGATGTTTCCCATGGAGAATCCCCAGATGGTGGTAGTTGTGTTTTACGATGAGCCTTCTCACTATTATCGTTTCGGTTCGATGAGCGCTGCGCCTTCTTTCAAAAAAATCGTTGAAAACATACTCTTTATGCCGGATTGCCAGATTCTCCCTTATAATGAGCGTCTGTTGCAGACTTCCTTGAAGATGCCGGATCTGATCAACATGAGCGTGGAAAACGCGGAGCGGAGTCTGAATCGCTTTGGTTTCCTATATAAAATCGAGGGGCCAGACAGTGCTTCGGTGGTGATAGATCAATTCCCAAAAGCAGGGATATCTGTGGACAAGAATCATCCCATCACCTTGAAGCTGGGTAAAAGCAAAGATAAGCCCGCAGAGGAGAGCCTGGCAAAAGCCATAATGCCAAATCTGGTGGGTATGACTCTGCGCAAAGCCGTGAAAACCGCCTCAGAAAGAGGAGTGCCGGTAAAGATCGTTGGATCCGGAGTAATACGCAAACAATCTCTGCTGCCGGGCTCCCGTATAACCGGAACCAGTGTTTGTATATTGGAGGCTTCGCTATGATAGATCAATTGCTACAGCTTTTCGAATCTCACTCGATACTCATAAAAAGCAAGATCAGAGGTGAAAAGAAATTGCCCCGGCCTGTGAACGACAATAGAGAACTGCAGCCGGGAGATTGCTTTATCGCCATCAAAGGCGCAAATTTCGATGGACACAGCGCAATCCCCAATGCCCTGGAAAACGGCGCAGCATTCTGCATTGGTGAGACCGACACGGCTCAGATCGTGGTAAGCGACAGCCGCAAAGCAACAGCGCTATACGCGAAGCTATACTATGGTGATCCTGCCGCCAGGATGAGCTTGTATGGAGTGACCGGAACCAACGGCAAGACCACCACATCTTTAATGTTGTATCAGATGCTCTTGCAAAAAGAGATCAAAGCGGCATGGATAGGAACTTTGGGCTACAAGATACTGGGTAAAGATTATGCTACCAAACACACTACTCCGGACATCCTGCAGCTTAATGCCATACTGAAACAGATGCTGGACGCGGGCATAAGCCATGTGGTGATGGAAGTATCTTCCCATGCCTTGGCCCTGGATAGAGTATATGGCATCACATTTCAGTATTGCCTGTTTACAAATCTCAGCCGCGACCATCTGGATTTCCATCGGGATATGGACGAATATTTTGAAGCTAAATACATGCTTTTCGAGCGCGCCGCGACAGAGTCCGCATGGAGTGTGATCAATCAAGATGATCCCTATGGCAGGATGATCCTAGATCGCCTTGGAGAGGCCGGAGCAAACAAGCTAAGCCTGGGAAGAGACAGCGGGGCCGATATCAATATTACGGATGTGAGAATCGCCTTGGAGGGCTCCTCTTTCTCACTGGTCCGCAAAAACGGAGAAACATGCACTATTCACAGCCCTCTGGTGGGAGATTTCAATGTCGACAACCTCGCTTTGGCATCTGCCGCCCTGCTGTGTTCCGGTGTAGCACTCGGCGAATTGCCGGAATTGTGTAGGGCACTAAAGCCCGTGCGAGGCAGAATCGAAAGTGTAGCCAATTCACAAGGATTGGGTGTGTTTATAGATTATGCGCACAGTCCAGATGCCATCAATAATGTCCTCAAAAGCTTGGATAAGATGCCTCACAAAAGGATTATCACTGTGTTTGGAGCCGGAGGGGATCGAGATAAAGGCAAGCGTCCCCTGATGTTGAAAGCGGCTTTGAGCTATAGTGATGCCGTGATAGTGTGCGACGACAATCCCCGCACAGAAAACCCCGATGCCATCATCCGGGATATTGTGAGTAATTGCGATTGGGCACTGCCCTGGTGGATCATACGGGATCGGAGTGCCGCCATAGCCTCCGCCATCAGACTGGCACAAGCAGGAGACATCGTTCTAATCTGCGGGAAAGGCCATGAGACCTATCAGGAAATCCAAGGGATCCGCTACGATTTTGACGATCATCTGGTGGCCCGATCGGCACTGGAAAACATCCCCTCATACAAGGATGAAGATGAATTGATCCTAGCTCTTGATCCTCTGTTGATAAAGCTTTACTTGGGTATCACACTTCCGGATACAGCTTATATAAAAGCCCGTTGTTATCGCTATATCTCTACCGATAGCCGCAGGATAAAGCCGGGAAGCGCATTCTTCGCCATCAAGGGAGACAATTTTGACGGTAATAGCTATGTGGACCAGGTATTGTTGGATCCCGACAATATGGCAGTGGGAAGCCGGGAAGAGCGGAACGATGAGCGCTACTTTAAATGCGATAAAGCTGAAGCCATAATGGCTGCGATTCTGCAAAAATACTTGCAGATGTTTGATCTTTACAAGATCGCCCTCACCGGGTCCACAGGTAAGACCAGCACGAAAGAACTGATATTCCAAATCCTGGCCACACGCTGCAAGGTGCTGAAAACTGCCAGGAACGAAAACAACTTGATTGGATTGTGTAAGACTATTCTACGGGTAGAACCGGATCACCGATATGCAGTCTTTGAGATCGGTTCCAATCATTTTGGTGAGATCGCCCAATTGGCGGATACCATAACCCCGGACGCGGGCATAATCCTGAATATCGGTCCCTCGCATCTGGAGTATTTTGGCGATGAAAACGGTGTCTTCAAAGAAAAAAGCGATCTCTTCCACAGAGCTTTGCAATTGCGCCTCTACCCCGCTGATGATGAGCGTTTCGCATTGTACCGGAACGATGGCATCTCGCTGGGCTACTCCCCTGATGCGGATTGTGTGATCAGCGATGTGATCGAAGGGGAGGATGGGATCAGCTATCGCCTAAACCAGGAAAGCTGGGATATCCCATATAAGGCTCCATACTTTGTATTAAACAGCGCTTTTGCCATCGCGCTAGCGCAACATCTGGGCTATCAAAATGCAGAGATAAGGCAAGCACTGTCTCAGGAACTCAAGCTGGATATGCGGATGCAGATTGAAAAGAGAGGGGATGGATTCCTGATAGTGGATTGCTACAACGCAAACCCGGTATCGATGCAATCTGCGCTGGAGTTTTGGCACGCTTATCATCCACAACTACCCCACTATGCTATACTGGGTGATATGCTGGAACTGGGCACCAGCGCCCGGATGTATCATCAAATGATCGGCGCTATCATCGCCGACAGCTCAGAGCAAGGAATATATAGTGTGGGAGCCTATGCCCGCCATTTTCACAATGATGAATCCAGACACTTTGACGGCACAGAACAGCTCTTGGCTGCTTTCCCGCAATTCCCTCAAAATGCAGTAATACTGGTTAAGGCATCGCACGGTATTCATCTGGAGAAAATCTTGCCGCGTCTGAGAGGAGAAACCTGATGTTATATCACCTATTGTACCCCTTAGCAGATTATTCCATTGTCTTCAACGTCTTCCGTTATGTCACATTTCGCTCTATCGGTGCTTTTATAACCGCGCTTATCTTCACTTTGCTCTTCGGTCCCCCCTTCATCCGCATGCTGAAACGCAAGGCAGCTGTGGAAAGCATAGATGAAGACATGCCGGAAAAACACAGAATAAAGGCAGGAACTCCCACAATGGGTGGCTTGATAATCCTGGTCGCTCTGTTGGTGGCGTCGCTATTTTGGAATATTCTGACCAATTCCGCTATTCTAATGATGTATCTTAGCACACTATGGCTGGGCATATTGGGCTTTCTGGACGATTACCTGAAAAACTTTGTGAAAGCCAAAAAGGGCTTGATCCCCAAATACAAACTATGGGGTCAGATATCCATCGCCCTCATACTAACTCTTGCCATATACTACAGTTCATCGCCTGCAGATCAGATCACAAACCTGCAGATTCCCTTTTTCAAGAACCTAATTCTGCCGCTGGGCTGGCTCTTTATCCCCTTCGTAATGTTCATGATCACAGGCAGTTCTAATGCGGTGAATCTCACTGATGGTCTGGATGGTCTCGCCGCTGGAACTCTGGCGTTTTCAGCACTGGGACTGGGCATCATGAGCTATCTGAAAGGTAATTTTATCGCCGCGGACTATCTGAATCTGGAATACATATACAATGCCGGAGAACTCACCGTATTCATCTCCGGGATGATGGGCGCACTGATCGGCTTCCTATGGTACAATAGCTATCCTGCGCAAGTGTTTATGGGAGATACGGGATCCCTGGCTCTGGGCGGTATTCTGGCTGTGATATCGGTCTTGCTGAAAGAGCAGATTTTCTTGGTGATCATCGGCATGATATTCGTGATGGAGACTTTCAGTGTAATTATTCAAAGATACTGGTTCAAGTATACCAAAAAGAAATTCGGAGCGGGACGCAGGATATTCCTGTGCGCGCCGATACATCATCACTACGAACTAAAAGGAATACATGAGACCAAGATAGTAATTCGCTTCTACATCGTGGCAATCCTGCTGGTTGCCATTGGTTTGAGCACCATAAAACTTCGATAAAGGAACAATCATGATCGACACGAACGTGAAGTATGGCATATTGGGTTTGGCTCGCAGCGGAATAGCCGCAGCGTACAAGATCAAGGATATGGGGGGAAATGCCTTTTTAAGTGATCTTTTGCCTGCAGAAAAGATCGAAGCGGCTGAAGCTCTGAAACGCGATTTCGAATGTGAGTTTGGCGAACATAGCGACAAACTGCTGGAGTGCGATGTGTGGATCGTGAGTCCGGGAATACCTTTGAACGCGCCTATCATCACAAAAGGCAAGCAAGCGGGAATCAGGATGATCTCCGAGATCGAATTTGGCTGGCAGATTAAGGCCGCGGACAGTAAGGTGATTGCTATTACAGGTTCCAATGGTAAAAGCACCACCGCATCTCTGATCTACCACATCCTGAAAAGTATGAACAAAAAGTGCATCCTGGCCGGAAACATAGGTGACGCTTTCTGCTCCTTCCCCATCCACAAAACAGGAATCGAGTATATCGTACTGGAAATCAGTAGCTTTCAACTGGATCTAATAACCAGTTTTTCCCCCCATATCGCTGTCTTGCTGAACCTTAGTCCAGACCATCTGAATCGATATAAAGGATTTGCAGATTATTGCAACAGCAAAATGCGCATCTTCCGCTATCAGACAGTGAAAGATTTTGCAGTTTTGTATCTTGATTCGGAAGAGATCGTACGCCGTGCCGACAATCTGAAAGCATGGAAGCTATACTTCAGCAAAGAGGCTACAAACGCTCCGGCTTACCTGGATGGAAAATTCATCCATCTGGGAGAGTATCAGATGTCCATATACGATGTGCCCATCAAAGGACCACACAACCATCTCAACGCCATGGCAGCACTGCTTTGCGCGCAAGCTCTGGAATTGGACATCCCCAAAACAATGCACGCCATAAAGTCCTTCTCTGCCCTGCCCCATCGCCTGGAATATGTAGACTGCGTGAATGGAGTGAATTTCTACAACGATTCAAAAGCCACAAATACGGATTCAGTTCGCAGCGCTCTGGAATCTTTCGAGCGTCCGATCCGCATCATTTTGGGCGGTTCAGACAAGGGTGAGGATTACGCTCAGATAACCAAAAGTCTTCAAGATCACGCCATCAGAGCATATATTACAGGAGATTCCCGCTACAAAATGCAACAAGCATGGTTGGGAAAAGTTCCCCTGGTACTGGTTGAGGATTTTGAAGATTGTGTGCGGATCGCCTTTGATGAGGCCACAATAGGTGACTACATAGTGCTTAGTCCTGCTTGTGCCAGTTATGACAAGTTCAAAAACTTTGAACACCGGGGCGATACATTCAAAGAAATTGTAAGGAAAATAAAGCGTGAAAAGGAACAGGCTTAGCACCTACATCGTTGGTTTTGACCGCACAATCTTTTTGAGCTATCTAGCTCTATGCCTGGCGGGATTGGTTGTGATGGTAGATATTACCTCTGTGCAAAGCTCTATGGCATATTTCTATCGTCATCTGGTCTTTCTGGGCATCTCTGCCACCGCAGCTATCTTTATCCTGTATTTCTTTGATCTGCCCAAATTGCGCTTTACCAATACCTGGCTAGTGTATCTGGCCATCGTGATGCTGGTCTGGGTTCTGGTGAAAGGCTCCACCATAAAGGGAGCCACGCGTCAGATCGATTTTGGTTTGTTCAGTTTTCAGCCCTCATTCTTTGCTCGTATAGCCCTGGTTTTCTTTTATGCCAATGTACTGGACAAAAAGCAACAATTGCTAAGAGATACCAAAAACATACTGCACTTTCCCCGCAGTTTCCCGGAATTAACTTTGCTGACTGCGATAGTCTTCGCTTTGATCCTGGTGGAAAAGCACCTTTCGGCCATCATAATCGGCGGGATGACACTGATTGGTATGCTGTTCTACGCCGGCATCCGCAAACGCATATTACTGATTATCTTGGGGCTGGGTCTGGTATCCGGACTCTTGATCATCACCAAGGGAGATAGCTTCCGGATGCAGAGGATGAAAACTTACAAGAAGTATAGCCTTTTTTTCCCTGAACGAGATCTCTCGGATTCCGGGGACGCAGATTATCAGGTTCGGGAAAGCCTTACTGCCCTCACCAGTGGGGGATTCCTAGGTACAGGGATGGCGCGTGGAAGGGCGAAACACTATTATCTGCCCGAAGCGCGTACCGACTATGTATTCACTATCATTGGCGAAGAAACAGGATATCTGGGTGCGATGCTCGTGTTTCTATTGCACAGCACTCTGTTTTTTGCAAGTTTGAAGATGGCCAATAATCAAACGGATAACTATCTGAAATTCCTTGCTGCCGGCATGGCAATGAACATATATTGCAATGTTTTGGTAAACACGGGCGTGGCTATGAGCATCCTGCCGCCCACCGGGAACACTCTGCCTTTCATCAGTTATGGTGGAAGTGCTCTGTTGATGGATAGCATTGCAGTGGGAGTAATCCTGAACATCAGCGCTCAAAGGAGGGTTTTGTGAAGTTTGCGTTTGGAGCGGGAGGTACCGGTGGACACATAGTACCCGCGCTTGCCCTTGCCACCGAATTGCGTTCTCAGGGACACGACTGCATCTTTATCGGGAATGCTTCCGGTATGGAAGAAGGCTTGGCAGCACAGCATAACCTGCCCTTTTTCCCCATCAAAATACAAAAGCTATATCGCAGCCTGAAACCACAGAACCTCCTCTTTCCCTTATTTCTGGCAGGAAGCATCGTAAAATCCCGCAAAATACTAAGAGATGAACATATAGACGGTGTAGTCACCACAGGTGGATTTGTGGCCGGGCCGGTAGCCATCGCGGCCATCAGCCAAAAGGTGCCCTGTTTCCTGCATGAAAGCAATTCTTTTCCGGGACTCACCACCAAACATCTGGCAAAGCATCTTCAGCGCACCTACATCTCGTTTGAAGAGAGTCGCAAATATCTGCCCAAAGCCAATCTGAAGAACTTCGGTATTCCTATTCTGAAATCTGCAAATGACACCCAATTCAGCTTTAAAAGCCTTGGTTTGAGCGATGATAAACCAACTCTGCTGATATCCGGCGGATCTCAAGGATCGCTGGCCATAAACAGTGCGGTTTCAAGCATCATAAGCGTGTTACTGGGCGATGGCTGGCAGATTCTATGGCAGACCGGAAGACTTAGCTACAAACAGTTTTACGACCAGCACAACGGTAGAGAAGGCCTTTATATCTTCGATTTTGACAGCGAACTAAGCAGCATGATGAAAAAGGCAGATCTTGCCATCACCAGAGCCGGTGCCATGACCATCGCGGAATTGGAAGCTGCTAGCTTGCCGGCAGTATTGATACCCCTTCCCACTGCGGCAGAAAACCATCAGTATTACAACGCTCGTGCGCAAAAGGACAAAGGGGTGGCGGAACTCCTGGTTCAGAGTGAACTGAGTCCGCAGACTCTATTGACCGCCATCAAAGATTTGGACCGCGAAAAACTTCATAACAACATGCTCAGATTGCCGGAAAACATGGCATCAGAGCAAATTGTAAAGGATATCCTCAGTTTCTTTAAGGAGACCACATGTTAGGCAGAACAAAAAAAATCCATTTCATCGGTATAGGCGGCATCGGTATGAGCGGAATCGCCGAATTCCTTTTCAACCAGGGGCTTGAGATCAGCGGTTCCGATATGAAGCTTACAGAACTCACCAATCACCTCGAATCACTTGGGATCAAGATAAGTGAAGGTCACGATCCCGCGTTGATTGAAGACGCTGACGTAGTGGTAAAATCTTCCGCCGTGAAAGACGACAATCCCGAAATTGTGGCTGCCAAAGCCATGAAGATCCCCGTGATCCGCAGAGCCGAAATGCTGGCGGAGATAACACGTATGAGCTTTTCTATCGGGATTTCCGGAACCCATGGCAAAACCACTACGACCTCGATGGCCGGTCTCGTGTTGGAATCAGCAGGTTTGGACCCCACCATCATCGTGGGCGGAAAAGTGAAGAATTTTGGCTCCAACAACGTGATGGGATCCGGCAAATACATCGTAGTAGAAGCCGATGAATACGATCACAGCTTCCTCTCCCTCACGCCTTGCATCGCCGGCATTACAAACGTGGACGAAGATCATCTCGACTGTTACCGAAATCTTGACGACATCAAAGGCGCCTTTATAGAATATGCAAACAAAGTGCCTTTCTTTGGCAGTGTTATTGCCTGTCTGGACGATCCCGGCGTGCAATCCATCCTCCCGGAAATTAATAAGAAGATAGTAACTTACGGTCTCTCCCGACAGGCCAATGTGCAGGCTTTGAACATTGTAATGAAAGACTTTCAGGCCAGCTATGATCTTGCTTACAAGGGCTACAAACTGGGACGTATATCCATGAATGTGACCGGAAAACACAACATCCAGAATTCGCTGCTGGCAGCAAGCATCGGTTTGGAACTGGATCTTCCGTTTAAGAGCATTCAAGCTGGCATGGCTGCCTTCAATGGAGTTTACCGCCGTTTCGAACTGAAGGGAGAAGCCGGGGGAATTACCGTTTATGACGATTACGCGCATCATCCCACAGAGATCATGGCTACATTGGAAGGGTTCAAAGACAGTGTGGATCGTCGCATTGTAGCACTGTTTCAGCCGCATCTGTATTCTCGAACCCGGGATCTTTACGAAAAATTTGGTAAAGCTTTCTTCAGCTGCGATTGCCTGATCCTTGCGCCCATCTATCCAGCCCGTGAACTGCCCATCCCGGGTATCAGCTCCAAACTCATCGCCGATGTGGCTATACAAAGCGGGCATCACCAGGTACACACCATAGCAGACAAGGACCAGATAGTAGATGAAACCATTGCTTTATTGAAAGAAGGCGACATTCTGATCACCATCGGTGCGGGCAATGTGTGGCAGTATGGAGAAGAAATCCTGAATAAACTTAAAAAAAGTGTTGACACAAACAGTAAAGGCTAAAAAAGTAGTAAGTTATGAGCTTTCTATCGTTTTTACACATTTTAAATGAAATGCTCTAACTACATTGAATAACAAGATGGTAACGAGATGAAGGAAAGAAAACGCAGAGGAAACAGCAGATATTATCTGTTTTTCAGCCTATGCATGCTGGCGGTGGTCGCTGTGGGCTATGGCTCTTGGTACGCCCTGCGTCATCTACCCTTTCTGGCTGTAAAGAAGATCACTGTGGAAGGAAACACCGCAGTTCCGGATTCTCTTGTTTTATCTCAATGCGAATCCTATTTGGGCATGAACCTCTTCAAGGTGCCAAAGAAAGAAATCAAAAGCAAGCTCAGCAGGATATCGCGCATCAAAAACCTGAAGGTAAAACGTCAGTTGCTCAGCACTATCAAGATCCAGATGAGCGAACGCAAAGGCATCCTGTATGTGAAGAGCTTTGAAGGCAATCTCTACCCCATCGATGCAGAAGCCATTGTGCTGGAACGCTACAGCAAGGTATATCGTGAAGACATCCCCATCTTCAGCTCATATTACAAAGATGAACAGCTGAAGCCCGGTATAAAGCTCGCCAAGCCGGATTTGAACCGCATTTTGCAGACTCACCTTGCGATCATGCAAGATGCCCAGGATTACCTTCCCATCATTTCGGAATATTACATGATAGATAATACCATAAACATAATCGACGCCCGCTATGGAACCCGTATTATACCGGGGGAAACGGACTTTGCGGACCAGCTGAGGCGCTACCAGTTTGTGCAGGACAATGGCAACATATCCCAGCATAGCGTAGTTGACCTCCGCTTTGACAACCAGGTAGTTGTAAAGGCAGGAAACAAATGAAAAGCAGCATCATAACAGCCTTGGACATCGGTTCCACTATGGTGAGGACGATCATAGCCAAGACCCTTGCCAACGACCGTTTGGAGGTTTTGGGTATCGGGCAGTGTCCCTCGGCAGGCATCCAAAAGGGTATCGTAAAAGACATTCAAGCCCTTTCCGAACAAATTGCCAAATCCATTGAAGAAGCAGAAAAAGCAGCCGATACGGACGCGATAAACATCTATACGAACATCACCGGAGACCACATCCGCACCCAATTGGGTGACGGCAGAATCTCGATTCCCTCAGAAACCCCGAATGAACCCGGAGAGATTGATCTGGAGCACGTGGAACAGGTGATTAACGATGCCAAAAACAGTGTAAAAATCCAAAAGGGCTTTGAACGACACAAGATATTGCACGGCATCCCGCACGATTACATTATAGATTCTCAGGACGACATCCGCAATCCGGTAAACATGAGTGGGTTTCACCTAACCGCCAAAGTGCTCACCATATTGTCTGAGCTTACTCCGATGCGCAACATCAGCAAATGTATTGAGTTGGCCGGTTACGACATGGATCCGGAAAACTATGTGCTCAGCCACGTAGCTTTGGGGCACAGCGTGCTATCGGATGATGAGCGCCGTTTGGGTGCGATTCTGATGGATATGGGCGGAGGCACTTGCGACATATCTATCTACAATCGTGGAGCACTGGAAAAAGTGATCGTGATCCCCATGGCAGGTCAGTCAATTACCGAAGATCTGGCCATCGGATTAAAAACCACGCTTTCCAGCGCAGAGTATATCAAGACGCAATTTGGCAATGCTATAGCCAGTGAGGTGGATCAATCTCTGGAAATCGACGTAGAAGGAATCAGCGGCAGAGCCGGAACCAAGCGTCCGCAGTATCTGGTAAGCCACGTAATCCAGCACAGAGTAGAAGAAATTTTGGCCCTGTGTTACAATCGCAGTAAAGACTATTACACGCCCGAATTGGTAACCGCCGGAGTTATTCTGTCCGGTGGCAGCGCCAATCTTCAAGGCATCGATAAAGCCATAAACACTGCCTTCAATCTTCAGGTGAAGATCGCCAAGCCCGATCTCTCACGCTTGGAAGGCATGACATCCCGACTGGATGATCCAGGTTTTGCTACAGCGGTCGGCATCCTCTATTTTGCCTCCGGATTCGAACACGATCCGCAAACCCGCAGCTTCAATCTGGGCAATCTGGGCAGCAGCAAATTTGTAGATACTCTAAAGAAAATAATAAAGGACTTTACCTAAGGGGGAATAATGATTGAATTTGATGAAAGACCCGCACAAGTAGGAACCAATATCAAGATTATTGGAATCGGCGGTGCTGGCGGAAACGCCATTAATACTATGATCGATAATGAATTGAATGGGGTGGAATTCATAGCGGCAAATACCGACGCAGATGACCTCACCAAGAGCAAAGCCAAGATGAAACTGCAACTGGGGAAAAAGCTTACCCGCGGCTTGGGAACAGGAGCAAACCCCGAAGTGGGTTCACGCAGTGCGGAGGAATCCAAAGATGACATCAAAGCGAATCTTGATGGCGCAGATATGATCTTCCTGGCTGCCGGAATGGGCGGAGGAACCGGAACCGGCGCTACTCCTGTAATCGCCAAGATCGCCCGGGAAATGGGTATCTTGACTTTGGGAATAGTAACCACTCCTTTCCCCTTTGAAGGCAAGAAGCGCGAAGAAAATGCGGATCACGGCATACGTCACCTCAGTGAGTATGTAGACACGCTAATCGTGATCCCAAACGAAAAGCTGTGTGAAATCTATGGCAATGCCACCCTGAAAAGCGCTTTCAACAACGCCGATAACGTTCTCTACGAAGCCGCCAAGGCGGTAAGTGACATCATTACTATCACCGGCCTGATCAACGTGGATTTTGCCGATGTGAAAACTGTGATGCAAAACATGGGCTACGCCCTGATGGGTACCGGTGTTGCCGAAGGTGAAAACCGTGCCATCAACGCCGCGCGTCTGGCTATCAGCAATCCTCTCCTGGCAGATGTGAGCCTTGCCGGATGCCAATCTCTGCTGCTGAACATCACCTGCGGAGAAGACATCCTGATGAGTGAATTTGCCGATGTATCCAATGTGATCGTAAATGAAACCGGTAAGGGCGCAACCATCATCCTGGGCGCCATTTTGGATCCTGAGTTGACCGGCAAGATATCTGTAACTATCATAGCCACCGGCTTGGAAAAAGAGAGTTTAAGTGGCAAGATTGTAGATTTTCCAAATTTTGAAAGCCCCAAGATAGACCAGTCCAAACCTGAGATTTCCGCTTCATCCATAGAGGACGATGTGAAGGATATCTTCAAAACCTTGGGCATAAACAAAAACATGGAAGAAGAAAAAAACACTTCCAGCGCAGACGATACGAATCGGATCAAAGCTCTGCGTACAGATGTTCCCAGCTTTTTGAAAGCCCTGGATTAGTTCCTAATCTCTGTGGAAACGACTCTGCCCCCAAGAGTTGATTCCGCGAAACAAAAACAAAGGATCTTCGGTACCCCCCTGCCGGAGATCCTTTTATTATATGGCTTTTTTGGCTTTATCTGCTGCGAGCTACTCTAAAACCAAAGTAGGATGACTTTGCGAATGGTTTTGCATAGAGTCTGGCGGTATTGCGTAACAGAGAGTCTCCATGATACCAGGAACCGCCGCGGATCGCTTTATCCGTACCCGAATCCGGACCTTTATAAAGATCAGAAATCCGGTGACTGTAGGGTGTGTACCAATTCCATACCCACTCTGCTACATTGCCGCTCATATCATATATCCCAAGCGCGTTGGGTTGTTTTGTTGCCACTTTTCGGCTCTTTGCACCTGAGTTTTGGGCATACCATGCTACTTCCGGCGCATGGTCTGAACCACTGTAGACCAAGAAACTCATGCCATCTCCGCCCTTGGCCGCGAATTCCCATTCTGCCTCGGTAGGCAAACGGTATCCATTCGCGTTAAAATCACATACGATCTCCGAACCAGCATAGTTATATGCAGGATCAAGCCCATCCTTCAAGCTCTTGGCATTGCAAAACTCGATTGCATCGTAGAAAGAGACATTCTCTACCGGCAGATCATCGCCCCTGAAAAGCGATGGATTATCTTCGAAAACCATATTCCACTGCTTCTGAGTGATCTCGGTAGAGCTTATCATAAAGGACTTCAAAGGCACCGTAAGCAGGGGAAATTCATCCGCCTTGGCTTCGGGGCTGATGCTGCCCATCACCAGAGTATCCGCCGGCACCAACTGCATATCGATTGGGTGGTTTTCTTCCAGCTCCACTTGCCCGATGTTATCAAGCTCAATTTCTGGTTCCGGGATTTCGAAACTGGGCCTTTCTCTTAATACAACATACTGCACTACAACATACAAGCCTATCAAAAGGCTCAAAATCATCAGTATCCGAAAACTCATCTTCATCTTATTGAGGTCCTTCGTGTCATCGTCCATGATCCGGAAAGGCTCGTATTTCGGTTCCGGCTTCGCCCCGGTCGTCTCGATTGCCTCTGTTTTCGCTGTTACTTCCTTCACCGGTTCTTGAGGAATGTAGACAGGTTCTTGTTCATGTTCCGCTTGTTTTTGTATCTCCTCCTCCGGTTCAGAAGTCGCTTCCTCCGGTATCTGAGAGTTCAATCCATCTATCTCTGGGTCCGGCATTGCTGGATTCAGCTCAAAGATGGAATCATCGGAGCTATCCAGAGACTCTTTGAGTGCGGCAAATATCGGCTTTTCTTCGTTTGAATCAATAGATTCCCGTGCATCCGGCAGCCCAAGATCAGCGGATTGCTCCTTCTGATGCTGGAATTCTTTCAGATTCGCATCTGCTTTTTCAAGAATTGCGGTGATAAGGCTCGAATCCGGCTCTGGCACAGTGATTGGAGAAATCACGACCGGTTCCAGCTCCAGCACTTCATTGGGAGCCACATTCATCTCGGTCTCTGCTTTGTCCAATATGGCTAGAATCAAGTCAGAATCGGGCTTTGGGGCATCTAACGCTGATATCTGGACCAGCGGGGGCCCCGGTTCCAAATCTGCATCAGCCAATGTGGTCCCATGATCACCATCGTCTATGTTTTCCGGGAGTTCTGCTTCAATAGTCTCCGCGTCCTCGGATGCCGAAGCCGTACTCCAATCAAAATCTACAGCTTCGCTCTGCAGCAGTTCCAGTAGTGCTTGGCTGCTTTCCGGGCGCTCACTTGGATCCAATTTCATGCAGTTCAATAAGATGCCATATAGCCAATCCGGCATTTTCCCTACATCCGGCATGAGAATCGCCCGGCTGAAGCTTTGATGTTTTTGTTCTTCGGGCGAACTGAAACTATCGAGCTTCCAGGGCATTTGGCCGCATATAGCCTGATACACCATCACCGCCCAGGAATAGAGATCGGAATTGGCATGGGGATGTGAGGTATTAAAGATTTCCGGGGCCACATACAGGATCGGCAATGGATACTTAAAATTGCCTTCAGAATGCTGCCAGGCCGGCCGATTCTTTCCAAATCCAATCAACTTCGAATTTCCCTTGGAGTCGATCACGACGTTGTATGGATTCAGGTTTTCGTGGATCAATCCCAAGCCTTCAGCATAGAGCAGGGCAGCCAGAATGCCCTTGGCCCAGGTTAGCACTTCGATCGCATCCGGCTGCCTATCCAGCAGGATTTCACCCAAGCTCTTACCCTCAGCATAAGCGGCCACAAAATACACCCCCAGCCCTTCCTCAAAGCAACCCAAAGCTTTACGAATGTTTGGGTGATCCAGGTCCAGGGCATGTGCAGCCTCAGCTTTCAGGCTTTCTGCGAGCTTTTTATCCGTGATCTGAGCCGGATCTTGGGTCTTTATCACAACTTGTTTGCCATCACTAATTCTACTTGCCTTGTAGAGCAGAAAGCGTCTGGAATGGTGCAATGTGTCTGAGATGTTGAAACTATTTAATGCCATATCGATTCGAGTTGTAGATATTTTTTCCGTTTTTGAATACTCTATGAATGTGAGAAGAACCCAGATGATAGGGAATAAAGTTCAGTCCGGGTATATCCCAAATAATGATGTCTGCCTGTTTTCCCGCTTCCAGGGAGCCGATTCGATCCTGTCTGTCCAGAGCACAGGCTGCATTGATCGTGGCAGCGCATAGTGACTCTGTGGGGCTCATCCCCATCTGCAGACATGCTAGGCTCATCGTAAGCGCCATACTGTCACAATTGCAGCTTCCGGGATTGTAGTCTGTTGCTATAGCTACCGGCAAGCCCATCTCGATCATATCGCGAGCTCGTGCATATTGCTTTGATCTTAAAGAGAATAAGGTGGCAGGCAAGAGCACCGGCACAACACCTGCTTCTTTTAACATTCTGATGCCATCATCCGAACAAGCTCCCAGGTGATCCGCAGAGATACATCCCATTTCTGCTGCCAGTTCAGCTCCGCCTATGGCCTCGATCTCATCCGCGTGCATTTTCAGTTTCAGACCCGCTTCCTTTGCTTTTCTCAATACGATGCGGGATTCCTCGATACTGTAGACATGAGCTTCGGTGAAGATGTCACAAAACTCAGCTATACCCTGCTCCAGCACTGCAGGAATCATTTCTTCGGTGAGAATCTTTATGTATGTATCATGATCGATTTTGTATTCAACGGGAAACTCGTGTGCTCCCATAAAGGTGGCAACGATATCTATGGGTAAAATCTCGTTCAGACGCTTGATGGCTTCCAATTGCTTCAATTCACTTTGGGTGTCCAACCCATAACCGCTCTTGGCTTCCAGAGTAGTGGTTCCCAGCTCTATCATGCGACGGATACGAGGGATGGAAAGCTCCACCAATTCATCGACGGAGGCAGCTCGTACCGAAGCAATACTGCTGCGTATTCCGCCTCCTGCAAGCGCTATATCCACATAGCTTTTTCCGGCCAGACGCATGGCAAATTCATCTTCGCGAGTGAACACAAATACCGGATGGCTGTGGCTATCCACAAAACCCGGGCTCAGGATGCCGCCCATGGCATCTATCGCCTCATCCCAGCTGTATTTTGCTTCGATTTCAGCACTTGGAGCCAGTTCTACTATCACACCATCACGAATGGCAATCCCCGCATTTTCCAAAATCCCGGCATCGTTCATCTCAGCACAGCGTTTGCCCTTTCCGGCACCACTCATTGTGGCAATTTGCCGTGCATTTATGATTATGCTATCTACTTTCATAAAGAACTCCTTGATTTCGGCAATACTTTTTGCTCGTTGCAAATCCGTCAAGACTTTTACCGGAAAAACATAAGCTTCCTTGAGGATAATCCAGCTTTTCAAGGAGACAATATCTGATGTAATATCAGATGTAAAACAAAGATATTGGGGATAAGTGAGCTTGTGGGCAAAAGTGGACATTATTGGGTATTAGAAAGCAGTCTGATGAGCGGTATGATAGATTATGGATGGTTTGAGCGCTAAAGATGATGTTATGGATGATATTCAGAGATTTTCAGTGGGGTTTCCTGTGGATATTTAGAGAGGATCTTCAAAAAAAAGACCATTTCCCCGATTTCACTGTCAGCTCTGTAGACAGTGTTAATCAAGTGGTCATCAAGCCTTAATCAAGCGTTAATAATTAACGCTTGATGACCGCTTGATGACCACTTGATTAACACTGTCAA
>DHSO01000040.1 GCA_002410505.1 Cloacimonetes bacterium UBA5284
ATGCGGCTGAAAGCCGCAGCCAAGGTCGTGCGCCGGTATTTTTCCTCACAAAATGGCGTATCCATTTAGTAGTGTACAAGCATGGGGAAAGCTGCCTGATGGCTTAAAGCAATTGTTCAGATTCCTGATGCTTGGAAAAGCGGATTGTAGAGAAATGTCTTGACTTTTTGCCATTCCACCAGGATTATGAACAAAACAATACGAATAGGAGAAATCATGAAGAAATACGCAGTCTTGCTGATGTTGATGCTCCTCAGCCTCAGTGCCTTTGCCCAAAGGAAAGCTTTGGTGATCGGCAACAGCGGATACTACAAGGACAAGATTCCTACCAGTCTGAATGATGCTCAGCTTGCCGCAGATGCCTTGAAAGCGATTGATTACGAGGTATCTCAATACAGCGATTTGGATTATCCTGCCACAGTGTCTGCACTGGACAACTTCAAGAAAAGCCTGACAACCGGTGACGTGGCGGTATTCTATTATGCCGGCTTCACCAAACAGATTGCCGGGAAAAACTATCTGGTGCCCTACAGCAAAGACAAGGTAGATGATCTGGATAAGAAATTGATCAGTGTGGACGTGGCCCTGGAAGCTCTCAGCAGAGCCACGAACTCATTCATGTTTCTGGAAAACAGAACTTTACCACGCTCTTTCTTAAAGGCTATGTGTCCCAAAGACAAGGGACTGGAATCTCCGCAACGCCTCAATGCCAATCAAGGCTTTACTATGGCCTCGGCGGTTGGCAAAGAATTGAAGGCACAGGGAGAGCGTTATAGCATATTTACATATTCACTGTTCAACAAAATTACTACTGACATGTATGATTACCCGGTATTGATGAAGAGTGTGCAAGATGAAGTATACAGCTTTACTTCGAAAGATCAGAAACCTTTTTGGCAGGGTAATCTGAAAGCTCCATTCACATTTTGGGAGCCGACTCAGCAGTTGAAATTCCCCTTCCGTCTGCCCTCTTATCGAGGCTTGGATGGAGGTGGGAGTTACAATTTCTAATTCTTTGTATCAACGGGCGGTCTCAGGGCCGCCCGGTTTTTGCCTTCATGCTACTAATCTTAGAGTATTATCAGGATTCTTTAACCGATATAAACCCCATCATCAAACTGCAATCAATCTATGACAAAGGATGATGTCCATAGATAAATCCAAGGGCAGATAAAATCGGGATTACAAGTTTACTTCTACCCACACACCCAGACTGAAAATACGCGTACCGTCATCCCGCTTGCGGTCTGAATTGATCTCATAGCTGGAGGTTAATCCGCCGCGGATATTGCGGTCAAATTGGTAGCTGGCCCCGGGATTGATAGTGAAGCGGGAAGTATCTCGATCCACTTGAGAATTGTCGCGACCCTTGGTAACATCTTTACTCTTGTCGTATGAAATACCCATGGAAGAGGATAACTGATTGCTAATGTGGATCTTTTTACCCGTGAAGGGAATGGTAAAACCGCGTCCGGCAGTGAAGCTATAGGTCAGATTACCATTTACGGTCATGGTGTCGCTGGTTTTAACTATGTTGTATGTTTCCATATCAGTGATGTTTTCGGTCTGAGCCACTGAGAAGCTGAGGTTAGTATTCAGTTTGTTTACTATGTTTCCGGAGAAGCCGATCAGCGGACTCAGAGATATGGTCTTTGCTTCTTGTTTGGGCTTCACCCAATCGATATCGCCGCTGGCTCTGGTAGTATATTGAAATCCGGTATTCAAGCGTGCGCCTTGCAGATAATTAGATAGTCCAATCCAGGGCTCCCAATTCATCAGACTGAGTGTGACATCGGGGAAAGTGGTAGATTTATTTTGCTGACTGGCAGAGGAATGGCGTCTGTTGAAGCTGTGGGCAAAGTTGATGGTACTGTCCAGATTTCTACCAAACATGATGCCGGACGAAAGCGTGATAGTATTGTCGTTTCCAATAGCATCCACATAATCTCTGGGCATCGAGTGCGGTAACCCGAGCTGGAAGGCAAAATTTGGTGTTTCGTCTTTTCTGGAATAGTTCATCGCATAACCGTTCTGATAGGAAGCAGTGATATTTTTGATGCGGGAAAGATAATCCACTGCAGTTACAAAGGGATTGAAGCCCGGACCATCTTCTTCTTTATCATCCTTTACCTTTTTGTCCTCAGGTATATCTTCAGGATTAAGGGTATCACTCTCAGGTTTTTCAGGGTCCTGAGGCTCTTCAGAATCCGGCTGGTTAGTTGGTTCTGAAGCAGAATCCTTGTTTTCTTCGTCTCCGGCTTTCTGCTGTTTCTCTTCTTCCCGGCGTTTTTCTTCTTCCTGCTGTTTCTGCTTTTCCTCTTCTTCCCGGAGGCGACGTTCTTCTGCTTCCAGATATGCCTTTTCTTCGTCATCCGTCTGCTTCTGTTCATACATCATTTCTTCGAACTGCTTACGCGCTTCGTCGCTCATTTCATCAGGATTCATGCCCGGTTTCATATCTTCGTCATAAGCGGATTTCTTATTATCGCCTTTCTGAGGATATTTACTTCTCAGTTTTTGCAGCCATTGGCCCAAAATGCTGGAATTCATCAGAGAGATATTTGTGCGTATGTTGCGATTGGTATTGCCGTCGCTCTGGAAAAACTCTACCTGCGATCCTTCTACGGTGTCGTAGTACTTGCGCATCATATCCGTATATCTGGCGCTTACACTGGCGCTAACGTTGAAGATTCTGGGAAGATAGGATGGATTGTAGTTCAATCCCAGATCCTGCACATATTCAGTTTGCTTGCCAATGTTCATTTTTCCCAGATAACTTTTTTGCTTGAGATCGCGCTTGGTATTCAGCCTGGCAGTCAGATTCACGTCGCTTAAAAGTGGCCAAGTGATGTTGTTGTCGCTGGTAAAGAGCTTTGTAGGCTGAGAATTGGGAAGATCATACCAGTCATATACTCCATCGCGTTGCTCCCATCTTTTACTGATGGGTTCGTTGTTGTTTATGGTAAAACTGTTTGTGAAAGCAGTGGGAAAGAATCCAAAGCGATAGTTGTTAAACAGTCTAAAGCTGGTCTTCTCGCTGGGGAAATTCAGATTGTAGCCCATAGTTCCGCGCCAGGATACTACATCATCTTTAGATTTTGCGGCCCTGTTTCTGCGCTTTTCCACGTTTCCGGATATGGTGATTTTCCCTAGGCTATATTGCAAGATTTTGCTCTTGGGTGTATTGCGCATACTGTAGCCAAAGTCTGCATAATAACTGATGGATTCGGTGCGTTCTCTGGCCTTTTCCTCGGGATCGGGTATGTTGCTTACCATAAGGTCGGAGTTTGCCCGATAGCGTGGTGTTCCTTCGGTTTGGTTTCGTCTCAGCGTAATCGGGATATCCAAGCCCCAGCCAGTGGGGAAGAGTTTATTCAGGAAGTATTTATTGACAATATTCAGGGTCTTTGTGCTGGTATAGGTACTAGTCCTGCCTCGCTGAATCACCGGATTGAAGTTTTCGCTTTTGGATTCATAATCGATATTCAGAGTGGAAACATCTGCGAATTTGGTATTCACAGACACTCTTTGGGCTATCCCGGTTTCCTGGTAGGGATTGGTCACCCGCATATCATTGTAATAAATTGTGCCGTTGAAAGGCGTATTTTGAGTGTCTGTGCGGGGATTCATCACTCCCAGACTCAACTCCCGGATCGCGGTAAGGGTTGGGCTACCTCTATAGAAATATGTGATGTCGCCCACAGTGAGAGTGTCTGATAAAGCTCCCAGGTTTTGTTCTTTCAGAGATGTAATATCTTGCAGATCGTATTCCAATTCCAACCAGCGGTTGGGATCCATCTTGCTCATATATTCAATAGCCGGAATGCGTTGAGTGATCTGGTAGTAGTTCAAAGAGTCCGCGCCGATGCGGAAAAAGATATCCAGATCCTCTGTAAAGGATCCTTCTGCTGCTTCGGGATACACCCAAAAGCGCAATCCTTCATAAGGCAGCAGGTTATAGGAATCTATCATGCGTTGGCGCAAAATGATCTGGTGTTCGCTAGGCAGGTTTTGAACATCCAGAGAAAGGGCGGATTCTGTAGTTTCTCTGCGATCTTCGATATATACCGTGCCCGGAGGAGAACTGTAGTGATTGGAATTCTTCTGGTTGTTCACTATACCGGAGAGATAATTGGTGTTGTTTGCTGCCAGTTCCGCTTCGGAGAGGATTCTGCCATTTGCGTCCCGCACAAAAAAATCCTGCCATTTGTTGCCCACAATCGATGCGTCGGCAATCAACACACGAACCGGAGAGTCGCATTGTACCCACATTCTGGCATAAGATATCTTCTTCAAAGATGGCGGTACTCCGGCCTGGCTGTTCACTATCGTGTATTGATCCGGATCAGTAAGCGGAATGCGATATAGAACCCAACCGTCGTGGTTTTGACCGGTAGTATCTGCCAAGGAGATACTGAAACTGAAGTAGCGATCCAGATTGTCCAATACACCATCTCCATCCAGATCTTCAGTGTCCAGAACACGGTTCCCTTCGCTGCCATTTATTCCGGGGTAATCTCCATTGGCATCCATGTCGTTATCTGCCAGATCAAATGGATCGTGTCCCGGTTCACCATGAGGAATTCCATCCAAGCCTATGTCCTCATCCAGAGTAAGTACACCATCCATATTGGCGTCTTCAGTGTTCAAAACACCCTCGTTACCAAACTCAGTGTAAAAATCCTCATTAATATCACCAATATCTATGGTCAGAATCGCATCCGGGTGTTCCGTGCTTTCAAAGTGATCCACTTTTACCAGAAGCTCGATGTACTTCTTTTGGGTGAAATCAAGCTGGTTGCCCAGATATTTCATTACTCCGCTCCAGCTTTGCACGCCGGCCCCGGGCATAAACAGGTTGTTGGGCCAATGCTTCAATGCCAAAACAGTAGCGCTTTCACGCCGTTCCCGCTCTGTAAGAGTGGAAGGATCTTCGATCTGTTCCCGGTAGATGTTTTTGGGATTATACCAGTTCATCCTGCCTTTGGCAAGACTAGTACCAAATGGCTTGCTGCCCATTACCCAGGTCGACATTGTAACTCCCAGAGGATAGCTATCTACTATCGCCTCCATGTCGTCCACATAGGATATTTTCTTTTTTGTCTCGGAATCTCCGTAGATTGTTGGCATGGTGTATGCAACTTCTCCGCTGATGGTAAATTGACTTTCGGCAGTAGTGGAGATCAGCGGAAGGGCATCTATCCAGCGGGTAACAAATGCCGGTTTGAAGCCAATCTCTCCGTCCACATTGGCCAACCACATATTTATGTTTTCATTGCCGATTCTAGGTCGTTTGTCAGCAACGGTTTCTGATCTATAGATCACGGTGCCGCCCAAAGCCGCGTTATCGCTAAGCCGCCAATCTGCACGCATACCGGCCAGTGTCTTGCTGGCAACACTGAACAGGGAGCGGCTTTCATAATCAATTTCTATCTTGGCATCCGGATCCTTACCGGCCGCGGAAAGGAAAGTAATGCGCCCATAATCGTAATCTACCAGATAATCTACGTTTTCTTTCTGATCCAGGCCATTTACTTTTACTCGCACACTACCTTTCAGAATTCCACTTTGTGACAGATCAATCGCTTCCCGCCCAATTTTCCCTTTCACGGCTAAATAAAAGCTGATATCCTGATAGCGGATGGATTCGTTCTCTTCCGTATATAATATCCCGTCTCCCAAGGGCTTAAATGGTTCAAGAAAGGGGAAGATTACCAATCCGGCAGCCAGATTAACCGTGTTGTCATCCCCGTTTATCATGCCATCTCCGGAGCTATCCAGGCGCAGGTAGTCCATATAGGTAATGAATCTACCGGTACTCAAGCTGTCCGGTAGGTTATAGTTACGCGTGTTGTCCACATCTATTGTATATACATCCAAGCGAAATCCTTCACTTTTGATATTGGTCTTGTTCATGTTGTAGATATTGCGCATCTGGTAGTGCCACACGCTGGCAGGATTGGCAGGATTGTGATCTTGATTTTTGTGACGGATTACAAAGGGGTAGATCAGATTATTGTCCGGTATCTGACTTTCCGTATCGTAGTCTGAAGAATGAACGGGAATATCGTCTTTCCTTACATACTCCACCGCCAGTGTGCTCAGTCTGTTCACTTGGCGAAGAATCGTAATGAATCCGGAATCGTAATCTGTAATGAAGTCCGTGCCCTCTATTAATTCCTCATAATACGGGGTGAAGGGCTGGGCGGGGTTGTAAAACAAGGTGTCTCCCTGAGCGTATTGGAAATCATCCGTGGGATCTCCGTTGTCCAGCCACACCTTCACGGTTCCGCTTTTGGGCAAGAGATTGGGATTCTTTATTATCCAGGCGCCGGAGGGATCGGTGCGAATTGCATTGTTGATCCAGCCTACAGGATTATCTCCGATATTGCTTTCATCGTAGATGTCGTACAATTCGTAGGGATCAGTTAGGAAATACATTGTTCTGGTAGTGTAATCCTTGCTGCGAAAGATGACGCTATCTGCCTGAGCCTGCCCCACATAGCTCATGCTATTCTTCTGACCCTCCTCTTTGGAGGCTATCACTGTAAGGTCTAGATCTCCATATTTGAATTTGCTGGTAACTCCAAACAATCCCTGCGAACTGGTAGAATAGGATATGTAACGACTTCCGGATAGGCCCAAACTGATATTTCCCGCCTCGATGGATTGAACCACTTCGTCCTCGTCGCCTGTATATTTGATATTCACATTATTGGGATCAAACAGCTCTTCATCCTGATTGGAGTTGTATTTCAGGTTCACAGCTATCTTTTCGCCTATGGTTCCGGTAAGTCTCAGATTTGTTTCCTGTTCCATTTTGATGTCAAAAGTACTGCGGTTCTCGGTCTCATATATGGGAATCTGTTTGCGTTTTGTGCTGCTTACCTGCAAAGTGATCTTTTGAGTTCCATCGAGATTTAATCGTCCCGCCTTGCTTCCCAGCACTTTTTGAACGCTGCGGGGAAGGGCAATCGCGGGGAGGTCCAGCACAAATTCACCAATGAGCCCGGTTGAAGGCATCTCGGCAGTTTGGGTGAATTGTTTGATGTTTGCCGTGAGGGATTTGCGGAAGGCATGCTTTTGCATATTTGCCAAGTATCTATCGAAGGACACCGGGACAGGGGGATGCAATTGCATGTTTTCCACTATTGTTTGCACGATCACGCGTTGACGCTCAAAATCGATCTCCTCCTGGCGCGCGATATCAATTGCCGGGATCAGATAAGGACGATCTTTATAGATATTCAAGCCTTTACCGATCTTGTAGATGTCCAGCCGATTGTTTACCATGGGATAATACGCATCTGTGTACAAATGTGGCTCAAAGACATTGGCTCCCAATATGACGGGTAAGCAGAACAGGATGAGAAACCGGCGTGTGAGCGAAGAAATCATTAGCTTTCTGAGATGAGGCTAAGCAAAGCCCAGTAAAATCCCCAGAGGGTAAGATCGTTATCCAAAATGTATTCTGAAGGACACAGAGGGGCTATGCTGGAAGCCAAACCACCTGTGAGAATTACTTTGTAGGGAGCATATTGTGAATAATCGCGGGCGATTGCGCTGATGAACCCCTCGATCATCAGAGCGTGACCCATTAAGATTCCGGAGCGCAAGGCGTCCTCAGTGTTGTTTCCGATTATGCTTGATGGTGCTACAAATTTAAATTCATTTAGTTGCGCGGCTTTGGAAAAGAGCTGAGACGCGGCGGTTTTTACACCCGGAGCGATGGCTACTCCTGCATACAAAGCATCGCTGGTGATCAATTGGATGGTGGTGGCTGTTCCTAAATCTACCACGATAGTGGAGCACTTATACTTCGTCCAGGCAGCGAAAGCGTTGGCCACCAGATCGGCTCCCACCACCGATCTGTCTTCGATGAGATACTTCAAACCAATGGGTGAGAGTCCGTTTATGCTATAGATTCTAGAATTGCTATAGCGGGTCAGCATTTCATCCCAAACGCTGGTTAGAGAGGGAACTACGCTGCCTAAGGCGACGTAATTGAAGGACGCAAGAGGATATTCGGGCATAATCTGCCCGATGCGGCTGAAGTATTCTCTTGGGCTGGCTTGTAGGGTGCTTGGCATGCGATAACGGGCACGCAACTCGTTGTCGTAAAAAACCGCGCACACTATATTGGTATTACCGATATCCACAACCAGGATAGGTCCTTGTACATTGGTCTTTGGCATAATCCCTGCTCAAATAGAATTTTTGAAGACAAAAAACATAAAGAATTCTCAGCTAGAGCTAATTTGGGAAAGGGCTCAATTGTGTCAATGGATTTGTGGCATGCCAATACTCCAATCTTTAACCAGGCTAAGCTTGAGATGCAGCAGCAGCTTCTCTCCGGAACGTTTGGGCTTCTGCCAAGCCTTCAATAGAGCTATCGGTACAGGGCTTTTTTACAGTATGCACTCAAAGCGATCGGAAGAGTAGTTAACCAGCCCACAAGTGACTAGCCGCCATCGATGCTATCGACATTTTTCCACTTTTTTCGACATTTTTGTGGATCTCGGTGTCACCTCAATTGACAGTGTTAATCAAGTGGTCATCAAGCGTTAATCAAGCGTTAATAATTAACGCTTGATTAACGCTTGATGAAGAGGTGATGAACGCCATCATTACTGGAAGAAAAATGGGATTCATGTTGGTCTTTCCTGATTTCCGCTGATTTACCGCTGATTTACCGCTCACGTGCTATCAGAGATCACTCTTGGGGCTACGGCTGTGCTTCGTATTCAATCCTAGGCTTCAATCTATATTGTTTGACGGCAACTCAAAGTAAAAGCCTGAAAAAACCGTAGCATATTCTGGGGTTGACTGCCGAAATGACTATCTCAAGCTTTTTATACGGACTTCTTCTGATATGCTATTGATCAGTGGGGACTATAGTCTGCATTATGGCGTATCGGTATTTCGATACCATGCACAAATGGTCAGATATCTTAATGGATCCCGGACCGTTACAATAAGGTTAATCCGATCGCGCGGGGTAATGCCTGTATGTGTTGGAATCCTTAGTTCCCAGGGCTTTTGTTAATAATGATTCTTCTTTTCTACTTTGTGTCTACTGTGGCCTAGATACCTGTGGCATAAGCCAGAGTTACCAATGCCATCAGTGCATTGAATAGAATGGCGTAATCATCATGCTGGTACAGGATTGTTTTTCCGTCCAGCCGCTGTGTGCCCGGCATCAGAGCCACAACGTCGGTCATGGCAGTGGAGTGAAATTCGATTTTGAGCTTGATGGGAGTCTTAAAGCTATATATGGGCAGGTTTTTGGATGCTAGTGCTCTTCTGATGGCTTCCCGCAATTCCCGATTCACGCGCGCTAACGAGTAGTTTTTGGCGGCGAATTTTGCCACACCTTCTTTGGTGCAAACATAGCTTATCTCGGGCAGAGGTGGCTTCAGTTCTGCGCCCAGAGCTTTGTCTCCGGATACCAGGGCCAGGGGAACTCCGTGATATCCGGCATACGCCGCGTTTATCAGAGCTTCGCTCATGGGCTGTTCATTTATCCAGATATGCTGAATCCGGCTGTTCGAATAAGTATGGTCCATATTGGCCTTCATTGCCCCGGTTCCGGCATGATAACCCAAGAGGAACACAATGTCGAAAGAAGCATCGAATCCCGGCATCATATACTCTGGTCTGGGAGAGCCGGATATCAGGCTAATACGTTCGTCACGAGCTGTTATCTGATAGAATAGATTGTCGCCGTTGCTGTGTGAATCCGCAATGCATATTTCTTCCAAGTCTTGTGCTACCGGACTTTTCAGGATTTCGTCGATTGCGGTTTCCACATGATCCATCATGCATTTTCGAACGCTGGGGCGATCGATTTTCTCATGTTCCCAGTTAAAGGTTCCGGGAATACCTTCCATGTCCACAGATATGTATATTTTCATTTCAACTCCCCGGCAATTTTAGCGGCCAGAATCACATTGTTTTTTAGCAAGGCCAGGTTTGCCGCTACAGATCTATTATCGGTGATTTCTGCAAGTCTGGCCAGCAGAAAGGGGGTTAATGCTTTGCCAGAGATTTTGCCTGCATCGCTAATGGCTTGCTGAATACAAGGTTCTATCTCTTCAGCGGGTATCTCATAATCTTTGGGAATTGGGTTCGCTATCAAGATACCGGAGGAGATGATAGCAAGATTTTGCTGATAAGCATACATCTCTGCCAGTTCGCCCAGATTGTCTATCCTGCTTACCTTTTGTCCGCTGCCGCGACTGTAAAAACTGGGAAACTCATCGGTCTGCCATCCATACACAGGCACCCCTGAGCTTTCCAGGCATTCCAGCGTGGCGGGTATATCCAGAATAGCTTTGCATCCCGCGCACACTACTATCACGGGAATACTAGACAAAGCCATGATATCCAGAGAGATATCCATGCTGTTTTGCCATCCGCGATGCACGCCTCCAATGCCACCGGTGGCAAATACCTCGATGCCGGCCAAATGAGCCAGATACATCGTGGCAGATACAGTGGTGCCTCCACTGGATTTTCGGGCGGCGGCGAGCGCGAGATCACGTGAAGCGATCTTTTCCAAAGCTTCGTGGCTCTTCAGTTTTGTCGCCAAAAGCCGGATATCCTCATCTTCCAATCCTATGTGAAACACACCATCTATCGCGCAGATTGTGGCAGGAATTGCTCCATGGTCGCGGGAACAGCTTTCCAGCATGGCAAGAGCTTCCAGGTTTTCAGGATAGGGCAAACCGTGGGTGATCACGGTGGACTCCAAGGCCAATACAGCTCTATTCTCTGCCAGCGCGTTTTGTACGGAGGCTGAAATCTTGAGGGGGAGAGCTTGGATAATATCCGGTGTCATCGAAAGGCTTCGTAACCGGTAGGGCTTATAAACTAGTTGCTAACCAGTTGATCCTGTGGTTGTTCGTTTTCGGGGTGGACTATAACCACTTCCACAGGAGCGACCCCGGGCAGGATCAAGCCGATCTCTTTGGCTGCGGCATAGGAGAGATCAATGTCTCTTCCGCGAGGGAAGGGACCTCTGTCGTTTACGCGCACTTCAACTGATTCACCATTTTGGGGATTTGTAACGATAAGTTTGGTATCAAAGGGGAGGGTTTTGTGTGCGCAGGTCATTGCATAGTGATCGTAGATTTCACCGCTGGCAGTTCTACGACCGTGGAAATACTTCGCGTAGTAGGAAGCGACCATGGTTTCCGGTTCAATTCCCGGAGGTTCCTGAGTATGCAGGGAGTCAATCACCAGAGCGGTCTGATCCTGGCTGATTTCTTCGCTGCCGATTCCGGCTACGGAGTCTGCTATGACCGGTCCTACCAGGAGGACTTGCAGGCCCAAAAACGTAACCATTATTTTCTTCTTGAATCTCTTCATATTTCTCCAAAATGAGTTCCTAATCTCATATTCGAGAGACATTGATTCGGGCTTGGATATCTGTCAAGAAAAAAATGACAAAATTGATCCTATATTCTTTATTTATAATGCATAAGACTATGCGATAATTGGGTGGTTTCCGCAGGCTTTTTACCCCTGTTTATGGGAGCACATGGGTAAAATGATCACAAGATAAATGCGGGGAAATGTGAGGCTGAGATGTTGGCAATAAAGCGGGGCGATATAGATGCTAAAGTCTTAATCAGATAGCTTGTCACTCAGGAATATCCAGCGCTGGAAGGCAGCATCGTGTTCGGAGTTGTATTGCTCTATCTTTGCGGCTATCTTGCTGTATTCGTCGTGCTTGAGACCGCCGGTACTCAGTTCTTCTTCCAATCTGAGCAGCTCAGCTTCGATCTCTTCGATCTTTCGCTCCAGCAGATCAAACTCCCGTTGTTCGTTGAAAGACAAGCCTTTGTTTTCCCGTTTTGCTTTGTATATCTTCGGTTTTTCACTTTCGGCTTTTTCCTCTTCCTGATAGCGTTTTACCAGCAGATAGTCAGAATAGTTTCCCGCGAACTTGCGAATTTTGCCATTTTCGAAGATAAAGAGGTAATCCACGGTGCGATCCAAGAAATAGCGATCGTGAGATACCACCAAGAGACAGCCTTTGAAGGCATCCAGATAGTCTTCCAAAATTTCCAGACTGGGGATGTCCAGATCGTTTGTGGGCTCGTCCAGAATTATGAAATTTGCCCCAAACATCAGGGATTTCAGCAGCTGCAAACGCTTGCGTTCGCCTCCGGATAGGGATGAGAGCTTGTGCTGTTGCATTTTCTTATCAAAGAGAAATCTATTGAGCATCTCTGTGGCAAAAACCTTGCTGCCATCAGCTGTGCGGATGCTTTCTGCATATTGAGCGATGTAGTCGTATACGCTCAAATTCGGATTCAAATCATCTGCTTCCTGTTTGTAATAGGCAAAATGCGTGTTTACTCCTACCTTGATGCTGCCGAGATCGGGCTTTTCTTCTCCGGTGATCATGCGCAAGAGTGTGGTCTTGCCACAACCATTGGGACCCAGGATACCGATGCGTTCCAAGGCTTGGAATTGATGATCCACATCCTCGAACAAGGTAATGTTGCCGAAGGACTTACTTAGCTTGTGCAATTCCAGAATGGTTCTGCCCAAGCGGTCGGTTTGAAAGGAGATATCCAGTTCCTTATTCGAGATCAAATAGCTTTTGCTCAGCAGTTCTTTTACCCGGTCCACATGGTTTTTGGGCTTTGTGGCACGAGCCTTAGCTCCGCGGGACAACCAGGCCAATTCCTTGGATAGCTGTGCCTGCCTGCGGGTTTCCTTACGTTTATTATCCTGATCCCGCAGTATCTTTCCCTTCAGATAGGCACTGTAATTGCCTTCGTAGAAGAACAGATCTTTGTGCTCGATATTCAAAATGCGATTGCATACGGCATCCAAAAAATAGCGATCGTGAGTAACAAACATTAGTGCTGTTTTACCGGATATCAAGGTGTTTTGCAGCCATTCAATGCTGTCCAGATCGAGATGGTTTGTGGGTTCATCCAAGAGCAGCAAGTCCGGTTCCAATGCCAGAGCTTTGGCAAGGTCTGCTTTGCGGCGCTGACCACCGGAGAGGATGCCCAGTTTGGCGTCGAAGCTATCCATGCCCAAGCGGCTGAGGATCGCCTTGTAGTGATGCTCTTCTTTCAGAAGATCCTTTCCGGTGGGCAGCACGTGTTGTAGCACAGTGCTATCCGGATCAATCTGTGCGTCCTGTTCCAGGTAGGCAATTCTGAGTCCCTTGCGAGTAGTGATACTGCCCCGGTTCGCTTTTATAAATCCTGCCACAACTTTTAACAGAGTGCTTTTACCCGATCCGTTTACTCCCAGGATGCCCAGCTTATCTTCGGCATGCAAACCAAATGACGCAGCTTCGATCACTACTTTGTCACCGAAGGCAACGTGGATATTTTCTGCGGTGAGGATTACTTCGTTTGCCATAAAAGATGGCGTCCCTGAGGCGATTCGAACGCCTGACCTTCACCTTCGGAGGGTGCCACTCTATCCAGCTGAGCTACAGGGACGCAGGATGATAATGTCATAGATTTTTGCTGTCTGCTTTCTGTCAACAGATTTACTTTAAACAGCTTTTACCGCAAAGCATACGGGATGCATTTGGAGCATATTTCTTTACGATCTCGCAGATCGCGTTCGACACTTCACGGATCTCCCACTGAGCGTGTTCATCGCTGCGCAGACGGACAAAATGGTATAGCTCTCGGAAATTCATCTTTACGTATATCTTACAGATGGAGCCATTTAGCTTCATATAGTTTTGAACTTCTTTGATGCATGGGGGTATCAAATCCGCTAGGGAAATACTCTCTTTGATCAGGCTGTTCCATTTTTCTTCTCTGCCAATCATGCGGATGGCTTCGGGGATCAAGAAATTACCCGGGTATACACTCTTTTTCAAAATGGTGCATTGACGGTGTCTTTTGAACTGAGCCCAGCAAGATTCACTCATCGAGAGCTCAAATTCAAAATCCGCCGCTTCGAAAGCACGAGGAACTTTGTGCCAGCTCTTCATGCCGGCAAATACCTGTTGCCACAGCTGTTCTTTGGATAGCCTGGGCAGACGCCAGATAATCTCCATGTTGTCCTGCCAGGAAAGCTCGCTATCGCCGTAGGTGATGGCTCCCAGGATCTGGTCATCAGCGTTTTGGGGTGCCGAGATCAGCCTCGCCTTGTTTTCCAGGTCTATCTCCGCCAGCCAGGGTAATTCCTGTTGCAAAAATCCGCTGAATCCCACTTTGTTCAAATCCACTGTTCCTCTGTATCCATCCGGATCCGTATGCCTTATCAAAGACGGGCAGATGGGCTTTACTTGCTTGATGATCAGCTCTTTGAGTTCGATAGCTTCTTTGAGGCTGCTGTTTGCCAATCTGCGTAATAGCTGTTCCAGACTGCGAGCATTGATGGTGATTCCCATCTGCGTTTTTGTGGATAGAGCCAGGATGTAACGGGCATCTTCTTTGGCTAGGCACTCTCTGTCTCTGGGCTTCAATTCGGGTTTGTGAGTACGATAGTATTCGTTCAGGGCATGAAAACTGGTTTCATACTCGGCAAACAAGCGATCCATAAGCTCGCAATACTTCTGTTTTAACGCCGGTCTGCGGCTTAGCTCCTTTGGGATCAGATAATCTTTGCTAAAGGTCACATAGCGCTGAGATTTCTCCGTGAAGGATGCCAGTCGGCTGCGTTGAATGCTCTCGGTAAGCAAACGTGAGACATCGATCAGATCGAGATTAAACACAGCATGCTCGGCTATGGAGGCATGTCCCATCTCGTAGATAATGTTTTCATTGGAGTGGCGGGCTTTTTCTATGGCACTCAAGGCTTCTTTGCGCAAGGCGTCCACACGCTTGTCACTTCGGGAGATGCGGGCATAGGCAGCAGAGATTGCTTCAGGTGTGGCGTTTTGCGCTTTCAAGCCTCTAATCAAGCCGGCATCAATATTGTATCCTGCAACTATCAGTTTCATATATGGCCTACAACAGTGCGCTTACACTACTGGCACCGATACGGTTCGCACCACTTTCCAAAAGCAGTTTTGCGCTTTCGGGATTGCGGATGCCTCCGCTGGCTTTTACTCCAAATTTGGGTCCCACGACTTCCCGCATCAAAGCGATGTCTTCGGCTTTGGCTCCGGCAGTTCCAAATCCGGTAGAAGTCTTTACAAATTTTGCGCCTGCTTTTTTGCTAAACAGACAGCTGATAATAATCTCTTCGCGATCCAGAAAACAAGTCTCCAATATAACTTTCAGTAGCACCTTTTCTTCCAGACATTGAATGGCCACTGCTTTGATGGTCTCGAGCGCCATATCCCAGTCTTTGCTTTTCAGTGCAGCGATGTTTTGCACCATGTCCAGTTCGTCCACACCTGCTTCGATTACCGCTTTAGCTTCCTTTTTGACTGCCTTGCGGCTACCTGAGCCCAAGGGAAAGTTTATCACGGTGCAAGTCTTTACCGGTGCTGTAAGAATCTTGCGTGCCTGAGGGATGAAGTACGAATTGATGCAGACGGAGGCGGTCTTATACTCGTTTGCCATGGCACAAAGCCGGGCGATGTCGTCTTTATTTGCGTCCGCCTTCAGGATGGTGGCGTCTATCACACTCGCGATTCCGGATTGAGGATCATATAACTCGTCCGGCTCATCGGCACGGCATTTTGCGCAGTGTAGACAGATCTTGTGAGCTCCACCGCAACGAGCAAGCTCTTCGCCAGGGAAGAATTCTCTGGCTATTTGTTCAATGCTTTTCATTCAATTTCTCCTTGATATCCCGCCAATTGACCGCAAGCTCCGTAGATTTCAGCACCGCGGCTACGGCGCAATGTAACTGCCTGATTCAGGCTCTGAGCCTTTGCCATAAAGAGATCTATCTCATTCTCGGAAGGGCTGCGATATGGCAATTGTGGAACAGTATTGTAGGGAATAAAGTTTACTTTGCAAGAAAGATCTCCGGCAAAGCGTCTCAGGGCTTTGATGTCCTCATAGCCCATATTCACTTCGGGGATCATGATGTATTCGAAAGTTACGCGGAAGCTGGTTTTGCTGAGGTAATAGCGCAGGGCTTCTTTGAGTTCAGACAAAGGATGGCGGCGGTTTACCGGCATTAGGCGATTCCGCTTTTCATCGATGGCGGAATTCAGCGATACCGCCAGCTTGGTTCGTATACCGCTATCTGCAAGGCGGATGATTCCTTTGGGGATACCGCAGGTAGAGACAGTGGTTCGGCGAGGGCTAAATGCCAGTCCCATCGGAGATTGAATTATGGCCAAACTTTCCAGTACGGTATCCAGATTGTCCATGGGTTCGCCCATGCCCATAAAGACCAGATTGCTAAGTCGATGAGGAAGAGTGAGGCGTGCAGCCAGCATTATCTGCCCTACGATTTCATGACTATGCAGATTCCGCTTTATGCCCATGGTTCCCGTAGCGCAAAAGCTGCATCCACGAGCACATCCCACTTGTGACGATACGCACAATGTTCGCTTGTTTTCTGCGGGGATCAGGACCATCTCTATTTTGGAGTCATCTTCCAGCTTCAAACGGTACTTGGTGGTCTGATCCGGTGCGCAAAAGCTGAGGTCGATTTTTGGCAGCTGCCAACTGTATAATCCAGATATATAGTCTCTGAAGTCTTTGGGCAGGTTTGTTGCCTCATTGGGATCAAACACCAGCTTTTTGTAGAACCAATCCGCAAACTGTTTGTAGCGAAAGTCGGCAAACTTTCCTTTTAAAGCGCTTTGGATGGCTTCAGGTTTTTGGGCAAAGATGTTTATTGACATGTTTCCAGATCAGGGATGCTGATTACACGGAGTTTTGCGTATTCCTTTGGGTCCAGTTCCACCACATTCTGCTCTTCGGAGCTCAGGTATATCTTTTGTGCCAAAACGTCTATCCGATACACTATGGCGCGGCTATCGCCATATTGCACGCAAGTTCCGATAATGGGGAAATCTTTGCCTTCTTCCACATAGAAATCCTCCTCGAAATTCAGACAACAGAGTAATCTGCCGCAAGGACCGGAAATCTTGGAGAGATTACCTGCCAGATTTTGATCCTTTGCCATCTTGATAGTGACCTGATTGAAACGTTTCAAAAAGCTGGAACAGCAGTATTGATTGCCACACATTCCAAAGCCTCCCAAACGTTTAGCTTCATCTCTTCCGGTGGTTTGATGCAGCTCGATGCGGGTCTTGAATATGGTGGCAAGTTCACGCACAAAAGCACGAAAATCGATCCTGCCATCTGCGGTAAAGAAGAAAGTGAGCTTATTGCCATCGAATTGATATACGGTCTCGATCAGCTTCATCTCAAAAGGATAACGCAACAAGAGATCGTTGAAGGTATTGGATGCTTTTTCCTCGTCGTAGCCTAAGTTGCGCATTTTCTCAAAGTCATCTTCTGTAGCACAACGGCGGATTTTGTATATGCGACCATTGCTATCCGGGATTTCCTTTTCGTCCCGGGGAACTGCCATATGCACGATCTGAGCGATGTCTTCGCCGCGTTCTACTTCCACTACTATCAAATCTTCGGGTTGAATGGGCAGTCTATCCGGGTTTTGATAGTAGCCCATGCGTCCCGAGCGAAATTCAACTTCTATATAATCTTGCATTTATTCTCCATTACTAAGGTTTTTCAGCAGCTCCATTTCTGCCTTGGTCATACCCATACCGCGCCTGGCTTTCACGATCGAAGCGGTCTGGGAAAACTCGGCAAATCTATAGCTGCACAAGCTGTCTGCTTCTCCCCAGGAAAAATCGGGGACGAAATTACTGAACAGCTTGCCGCCGTATATGTTTGAGCCGGTTCCAACCACCAGGCCGGTATTGAGACTACAATTGATACCGGTTTTTACGTGATCTCCCAGCACGCACCCCATAAAGCGGCTGCCGCTATCGATCTGTGTTTTTGCCTGGTAGCTGTATATTTTTACTTTTTTGTATGTATTTTTCAAATCGCTGTTATTGGTATCTGCGCCCAAATTCACCCATTCTCCGATGTAGGCGTGACCTAAAAACCCATCGTGCTGTTTATTGGAATACCCCTGAAAGATGCTGCTTTCGATTTCGCCGCCCACTTTGCATACTGGACCGATGGATACTCCACCATATATCTTGGCACCAATCTTCACCAGGGTGTTTTTGCCGATATATGCGGGTCCTGTGATCACGCTGCCAGCCATCACTTTAACTCCGGAATCCACAACAATTGGTCCGCCGGAGGCGTCCAGAACCACATTGGGGGCCAGATCTACATCTTCGCCGATCCAGATGTTGTAGGGATGCAATACAGTTACTCCGGGCTCCGTCTCAAAGAAGTTATCCGCCTCATAAAACACATTCTGAAAGTCCCGGTCTATCAAACGGGCATTGTCGTGTACCAAGTCGGCGATATGCTGGTATAGCAGTGTTTTGGCAGGAATGCTTTTTATGCCATTGGGGATGGGATCCCCAAACCGATACTCAGCGGAACTCAGGATAGCTACTATTTCGTTGCCTTGAACCAGTGCACTATGAGGGGACATAGCCTCGATCTCGTCGATGGTATCGGACTCCAGCTTGATCCGGCTGTTCAGGTATAGCTTTTGCCCCGCGGGGACGGTGTTTATCTGCCAATCGGGGTGCCGCTCACGATAGATGGTCTGGAGACGGGGATCCAGGATTACGCAGGTGTCGTCTGCATCAAAGATATGTTGGAGCCGTTGTCTCAGTTTTAATATGCCACAACGTAGATCTCCCACACAACGGGTGTGGGTCACAGGGTAAAAATTGCTACACTGTCTATCATCAAATATTATTACTTGCATTCAGTCTCCTTTTTGGGGGGCGTTTGCCATGCCAGACGAAGAAGTTGAATTGCCCTAAAAGCATTGTAAAAACCAGCATGAAGGTTTGTATAACCAGCCAGATGGGGTAGAAACTCAGCATGCGTGCGCTAACGCCAAAATGCCGGTGCGAATAGGATATCATGATCTGCTCGATCAATATCCGATACAAAAAAACCACCAGACCCAGCTTCAGATTGATGAACATAAGGATGATGCCGCCCCAATACAGACATGCCATCGAAAATAGAATAAAGAAAAACTCTGGATTGAATCTGAGCTGATACTTCATGTTTGATGCCCAACGGCTTCGCTGATTGATAAACTGTTTCCAGCTTTTCACCGGATGTGTGTGTGTGAACGATGCCGGTGAGAAATTGAAAACAATCTTATGCCCATTGCGGCGCATCAGTTGCATCAGATTCACATCGTCTCCACTCATCAGGTTCCAGATCTTGCTGAATCCACCCACATCCTCCCAGGCACTTTTTCGATAGGCAAGGTTTTGCCCTATGCATGCCCAGCTTTTACCCAGAGTGTAGCCTCCGCCCAGCACCATATAGGTTAGGGCAAAATCCAGATGCTCATATTTCTGCAAGATTCCAGCTTTGCTCCACACGGGGATCAGAGTGCGGGAATATCCCGCTACCATGCTTACATCGTCTGTAAAGCAAGACATCATGCTGGATATCCAGGTGAAGGGAACTATACAATCCGCATCGGTGGTAAGGATGATGTCTCCATCTGTGGCAAGAATTGCCTTGTTTAAAGCCAATTTCTTCGGCGAGACCACATTATCCCGGCCGATGGATTTGATATAGCGGATATTGTGCCCTTCTTGAATAAATCTATTTACGATGGCTTCGGTGTCATCTTCGGAATTGTCGTCGCCAAAAACGATTTCATATAGCTCTTTGGGGTAATCTTGCGACAAAAGACAGGTAAGCAGCCGAGGCAGGTTTTTGGCCTCGTTGCGCCCAACCACCACTATCGATACCCTCAGTTTTTTGTAGTTCTTCGGTTCAGACAAACGTTTCCAGCCAATATAAAAACGGATTACAAACACAATGTAGGTCACAGCACCGGAGCCGATCAGCAGCAGCAACAACAGATATAGATACCTTGCGATCACTTTATTCGATTTCCAGGGAATCGTTGTATCCCCAACGAGTTGGATAGAAATTGAACTGCAGTGTATCGTTCATTGCCGGGGGTACGTTTCCTTCGATGAAGTATTCGTCGATTCCACCATCGCTGGCCAGAAATCCGGAGCTGGGGTTTATCTTGAAAGACACTATCTTATCTGGCTTCTTGAAGCTATAACGGGAATCATCTGAACGGGGTATTCTACCATTGTTGTCCAGCTTGATGCAGTGAGTCATGATCCTGCCCCATATCGGCGCACATATCGCACTTCCGGAAATGGTGGCGTTGTTGTCGAAGCCATTCCATATTCCCAGTGTAAATACCGGATTGTAGCCGATGAACCAGGCGTCGCGGTGATCGCTGGAGGTTCCGGTCTTTCCTGCCACTTGCCAATTGTAATTGTTTCTGGCAGAGGCACCTGTGCCAGATGTGGTGACAGATTGCATCATACTGGTCATGATGTACGCTACTTCTTCAGTGGTAACCTTGCTTTTGGTGGCGATACCGCGTTCCAACACTCTGCCGTTGATGTCTTCCACTTTGGTGATGAAGACGGGGCTCACTCTGGTCCCGCCGTTGGGGAAAGTGCTATAAGCCGAAACCATGGTGATGGGGGTTACTTCATAAGATCCCAGAGCCGCGGAATAGTCCGTTACTTTGCGGTTGATGCCAAATCTGTTGAATGCATCGGTCAAAGTATCCAGACCCAGGTCGATAGCGGTTTTTACCGCCCACACGTTGTATGAGTGTGTGATGGCTGTGCGCATCCTGGTGAAGCCATAATATTTCTTGCTATAGTTTGTGGGCGTCCATTTCTTACCATCCCCGCCCATCAGGGAAATCTCGGCGTCGTTGATCACTGTGGCAGGAGTATAACCCTTTTCCACAGCAGCCGTGTAGTATATCGGCTTTATGGAACTTCCGGGCTGACGTTTAGCCTGAGTCATGCGGTTAAACTTGCTGTGGGAAAAATCTCGGCCTCCGATCATCGCTCTCACAAAACCGGTTCTGTTTTCCATCAAAACCAGGCCGCCTTGCAGATATTTGGTGTTGATATCAAAGGCGTTTGGGCTCACATCTGCCATTTTATTGGGATAGTTGTATCGTTTTTCGATACCGGTGAGGTATTCGTTCAACACGCTATCAGCATACACACTAAGGTCTTGATCCAGTGTGGTATAGATGCGCAATCCACCTTCAAAAAGACGATCTGTGCCATACTTGCGTTCCAGATAGAGCCGGATGTGTTCAATGAAGTAATCAGAAGAGGTCTGGCGCATGGAACTTCCCCTCTTCCTGAGGGGACTGGATACCGCTAATTCATAATCTGCAGCGCTGATTACCCCACTGCTGAACATGCGTTCCAACACATTGTCCCGTCTTGCCTGCGCACGTTCCGCGTGCTTGATCGGGTTATAGTAATTTGGACGTTGAATCATGCCTACCAAGGTTGCGGATTCTGCCAGGCTGAGGTCTTTGGCGTGCTTGCCATAATAGTTCAGCGCTGCGGCTTCCACACCGTGCAATTGACCGCCCCAAAAGATCTTGTTGAAATAGATTTCCAAGATTTCTTCCTTACTGAATTCACGCTCTATCTTGAAAGCCAGGATCACTTCCTTGATCTTGCGTGAGATCCGTTTATCCAGGGTCAAAAACATGTTGCGCGCCATCTGTTGAGTGATTGTGCTGGCTCCCTGGGAGAAATCCATCCTCACGATGTCGATCGCAATCGCGCGGATATTACCGATGATGTCCACACCAAAGTGTTTAAAGAAATTCTTATCTTCCGTAACTACCAGTGCGTCGATTAGGTGAGGAGGCAGTTCCTTCAGGGACACAAGTTTACGCTTTTCAAAGGCAAATAAATACACCATTTTGCCGTTGCGGTCGTAAACCTCGGATCCGCTCCGCATTGTGAAATTGCGCAATTCACTGGTGGGAGGCAGACTGTCCGAATAAAACCAGACAGTGCCGAAAGCTATGCCGATGAGGATGCACAGGGCAATCCCTACAAATCGCAATATCTTGTTTATCTTGCTTTTAGAATTCTTTCGCTTCATATCTGAGCCCCTAGGGCAGGTATCCTTTCTTCAATGTAGTAGCATAAATACGCTGTTATTACTCCACTAAACAAGCCAAATAAGATAAGGATTGGTGTCAACACAAAAAGACTGTCTTGAGCGATAATCACCCATCTGGCCAGCAGCAATTGAGCAAGGTTGTGGCTTACCGCGCCCAGAATACTGATGCCTGTGATACTCAATTTGGGACGGATGAACAAGCCCAAAGCCATGCACGAGACAGCAACGATACCTCCCCCCAGAGACAGCAGCATTGCCGGACTCATCAAGCTGAAAGTGGCGAGACCTCCCACAATGGTTTTGGCGATTGTAACCAGATAGGCTTGCCACACTTTACGATGCCAGACCAAAAAGAGCATCACGATATTTGCCAATCCCAATCTCAAGAAGGGAATCGGCAAGGCTCTTAGAATCAGGTTTTCCACGATGTATACCACAGAAGCTGTGGCGGTGAGGAAGCCCAGAAAAACGATGTCTTTGGTATGCATGTGCTTTAGGAAAAGTATTGACGGATAACCGTGTTTTCGCTGCTCATCAGGCTCTTGTAGCTATCATAATAGATCTGCTCACCGTTGTTTATGAACAGCACTTTTTGCCCTAATTGACCGATGGTGGAGATGTCGTGGGTAATGGTGATCATGGTGGCGGAATTGTTCTTTATGATTTGAGTCATGTAATACAGCGTTTCATCGGCGGTGATGGGGTCGAGACCCGACACCGGTTCGTCGAAAATGAGATAGTCTGGTTTGTACACCAGTGCCCGTGCGATGCCGATACGTTTGCGCATGCCACCGCTCAGCTCCGCGGGATACAGCTCTAAAGTGTGCTCCAGTCCCACCAATTGCAAGCATTCCTGCACTCTATGTCTGATGTATTCCTCGTTCTTTTCTCCTCGTTCATACAGCGGCAAAGCCACGTTTTGAAACACGGTGAAAGAATCTAGAAGCGCGGCATGTTGAAACACCATAGCGAAGCGTTTTCTAAGAGAATTCAGCTCGTCTTTGCTACAGCCGTAGATGTCCACGCCATCGATGATGATGCTACCTTCATCGGGGGGATGGATACCCAAAAGGCTTTTGATCAAAACTGTCTTACCACTGCCACTTTTGCCTAGTATCACCAGATTCTCACCAAAAGGCAAGATAAAATCGATGCCGTGCAAGATCTCTCTACCACCCAGGCTGATTTTCAGTCCCTTTACAGCTATCATTCGGCTCTCCGACGCCAAAAAAGAGGGGATAGGAACCAACCAAACAGTATCCCACTCCAATTTGCCAGTAGATCATAGGCAGACACGTCTCTGCCCGGGATGAAGATTTGGTGATACTCGTCCAACCCTGCCATCATCAGCAGAAACAGGAGGATTATTGATTGGAGGGTTTTATGCTTTGGAAATGAATCTGCAAAGAGGCGACTCAACACCGCCCAGACGCAATATAAACTGAAATGAGCCAGCTTGTCTACGCCAATGATCTCCACCCTTGGAAGTTCTTTGGACGGCATGGATGATAGCAGCCAGATAAGGCACATCCACAAAATGGACATGATCAGATAGCCACGGGTTTTCATTCGCTTACGCTCAGAATATCCCAACTCATGGAAGTAAGGTTCTTTCTCAGATCCGCTTTCAGAGGGATGCCATTCATGGAGACCCACAGGCTCAGCTTGGTATCGTTATCCAGAAAATTGAAGGTGAGCATATCGATATATGGCGCTTTGTCTGGGCTCAATGCTTTAAAGCGAAAATCATGCCGGCGAGCGCTTTGCTTGCCCAGTGCTGTGGATATCTTTTCGGTGCGTCCTTTGCTCACTGTTACCAGCCATAACCTGCCATTGCCGTCTACCGTATATTCGCCTCCGGCATTGGGATCGCTGCTGATCTTTGCCAGCAGGCTAAAGACATCGCGAGTATCAGCTCTGACCGCATAGGTGTTGCTGTTACCGGTCAGTTTTTGGTACATGCGAGCGCTGCTTTTCTGATATACTGTATATACCGAATCTTTCAGGCCCGATTGTTGCACTAATCTGGTGTATTGCACGGGCCGGTAATCTTCATCGTGGATTATCTTGTAATGATTGTCAAGATGTGGAAACAGCGGGATCTTGATGCGGCTTTTTACCGCGATATTGATCTCGGGATCCACCAGCTTCATGTCAATGGAGGCTACATTCAGGCGCATTGATGTAACTTTATACTGCAAATGTGTGCCTCCAAGCGTGCATTGCAAACTTGCCAGTAGAAGCAATACCAACACTTTATGCATATTCTTCACAAAGCCTTACTTTAATCTGCTTAATGCTTTTCTCATCACTATCCATTATTTCCAGCTTCATGTTTTCATCCAGCTCGTAGATTTCGCCCACTTGAGGCACATGATTGAATTCTGCCAGTAGGAATTCTGCCATATTGTCATAATCTTCCACAGATATCTCACGGGAGAATTCCTGGTTAAACTGGCGCACGCTGTAGTTTCCACTCACCAAAAACGAGCCATCTTCACAGCTACTGAATTCAGGGATCTCGTCGGCGTCATATTCGTCCTGGATCTCGCCCACGATCTCTTCCAGAATGTCTTCCAAAGAAATGATGCCCGAGGTTCCGCCATATTCATCCACCACCACCGCCACTTGTAGCTTTTTTTGCTTGAGCTGGTTCAGCAAAGTCTGGATCTTCATATTTTCTGTTACGAACCAGGCAGGGCGCATCAATTCTGAGATACTTTCCTTTTCCGGATACAGGATCAGGTCTTTCACATAGATGATGCCGACAATATCGTCGATAGTCTCTTTGTAAACCGGGATACGTGAATATCCGCTTTCCACAATCAGCTCTTTTAGTTCTTCCAGGCTGTTGTTTTCTTCGATGGCGGTCACTTTCACCCTGGGTACATAGATTTCGCTGATCTCGGCTTCTCTAAAACGAAAGAGACCTACCAGCATGCGTTTCTCGTGTTCTTCGAGGGACGCGGAGGAGGAATCGCTTTGGATGAGATGATGAAAGTCCTCTTCGGTAAAGCGTTGACCGGCATTCTTATCGGTGGAGTGTTTGCTGGAGATCACCTCGCTCAGTTTCACAAAGATCCACACCAAAGGACTGAAGATGAACTGGATGAAAGCCAGCGGATAGGCGAGGATCAGGCTCAATTCATTGGCCTTAGAGAGTGCGATCAGCTTTGGTACGATCTCTCCAAAAAAGAGAATAACGACGGTCACGATGATGATTTGCAGAGTGATTACCAGCGACAGATCCCAGTGCTGTGCCTTGGCCATATTGTAAGCCAAAACTGTGCTGAAGGATGACAGCGCGATGTTTACGAATGTATTGCACAATAGCAATGTGACCAACAGTTTGCGGGGGCGGGAAAGCAGCTTGATTACCAGATTTTCTCTGCGTCCCCCGGTGTTTTCCAATTTCTTCAGATATATTCTGCTAAGCGAAAACATTGCTGTTTCGCTGCCCGAGAAGAAGGCCGAAAGGGCTACCAGCAATATCATGTAAAAGATCTCAGGGGTCATCTTTCCTGCCCTTTCGGAATTTGCTTTCGGTAATTATCTTCTGCGTCTTCCATTTTTTTCTTGTCTGCGGTTCGGATATGATCGTAACCTGCCAAATGAAGCAAGGCATGTATCAGAACCTGCCAAAATTCCTCTTTATAAGTATTTTTTCCCTTTTGTGAGAATACCTGTTTTGTGTCAATGATTATATCGCAGATTCTGGTCTCAAGTCCCTGAAAGACTATGCTTTCTCCTACAAAACTGAGGACATCCGTAACGGCGTCTACGCCCCTATAAAGCTTGTTGATGCGCCGTATTTCCTTGCCATCAGTGCATAAAAGACCTATCTGATATTCGATGCCCGGCGTTTCAGCAGCCAGTATAATGCGGGCAGTTTGCTCTACTTGTTCCGGGCTTATATCGGGAGGTAAATCCCCCTGAACCTCAACGCTTGTCATTTTCTTCGGGATAATCCAGCCTTTTTCGGTAGATGCTGCCCAATACCGGCAACATAGATTGCTTGATGTTAGATAGATCCTTCATGGTAATCGGGGCCTCGTCAAATTGCCCTTCACGAATCAAGCGGGTGATAGTGTCGTCGATGATCTTTTCGATGTCTTTTTCACTTGTGATGGTTTTAGCTTTGGTAGTACTTTCCACTATGTCCGCTATCATTACCAGGACAGCTTCTTTGCTTTGGGGACGGGGACCGGGATATTGATAGTCCTTAGCTTCCGTACTCAGGTTCATCTTTTCTGCGCGATCATAGAAATAGCGGATGACGCTGTTGCCGTGATGTTGCATTATAACGTCTATTACCGGCCGGGGGATCTTGTATTTCTTTGCCAGAGCGATACCTTCCAGCACGTGGTTTTTTATCAGTGACGCGCTTTTATCCGGGCTCATCTCATCGTGAATTTCGGCTGAATCGGCGTTGTTTTCCGTAAAGATCTCTGTATTGATGATCTTGCCGATGTCGTGATAATAGCTGCCTACCCTTGCCAGTAGAGGATTTGCACCAATGGCTTCTGCCGCGCGTTCTGCCAGATTCCCCACGATGAGGCTGTGATGATAAGTGCCTACCGCCGATGTCGCCAGCTTCTTCAGAAGCGGATGGTTGAAATCCAGCAGTTCCAACAGGGTCTGTTTGGTGGCGCGATTCCACTTTTTCTCGTAATAGGGAACCAACATCAGGATACCCATGATGCTGATCGAGCTTGAGATCATGCCAAAGCCGATGTTGCGAAACACGATGTTGATGGGATCGCTTTTGTAGATGGATAGCGCCAAGCTTACCACGCTTCCGCTGATGAGCAGGTAAAACCAGATCGATAGAAACTCGTGTTGCGCTTTTTGACGCTTGATCAAGATGATTGTGATTATTGTGCTGAGGATGAAGATCACCGGAGTGTAGGTCTCCCAATGAATAAATGGCGTGATGATCAGGGCAGAAGTTACGGCATACAATATGCCAAATTCGGCTCCTATCAATATTGCCGCAGAGATCACCGTCAAAGCAAAGGGGATCAACAAACCGTTCAGACCAAGAACATGGTTGCTAAGCACCGCAAACAAAACACTGAGGATGAAACCGAGATTTATTGGCAGATAATCCGCAATATGCTCGCGCAGATCGTGGTTGAAGAGCCTGTAATAGTGATTTGCCAGGATTAATATCACAAACACATAGATCAAGAGTCCAAAGGCCAGCAACATCTGTTGCACAGCGCTTTTTTGTACGTTGCGGTTCCGGTATGCCGCTTGTAGCGACTCCAGCTTTTCGATGTCACCCTTACTAATCCTGGCATTCTTGCGGATGATGATCTCATTTTGCAGAACCACACCTTCCGTATCCGGGATCTGACTCAGCTTGCGTTGGCTCAGCTCTGCCAGGGTTTCTTCGTCTTTCAAAATATTCGCTTTTATCAGCTTTGCTTTCATGGAATCGATCAGTAAAGTTGCCGGGGGCACGGACTCCCTTAATGAGGCCAGTGCTTCGTCTATGGAATAGAAGTCACTCAGTGGACGCCGGGATTCACTATTCAGATTCCAGAAACTGATCTCTTCGCCGCTGATGTCGGCATAAATTCCCTTGGTATAAACATCCGTGATCGCAGCGCGCAAGCTTTCATACACCTCATCCCGCTTGCCCTGTTCCGCGGCAAACACCAAAGCTTCTGGTGTGATCTTGAAACCTGCTTTGTCAAATTCTGATGCCAAGGCACCGGAATTCATATCTGGATTGCTGTAGAAGATAGCCCAGATTTGATCGATGGCACTAAGGGCATCAAAGAGCGGCTCATCATAGATACGGTATGGCGTTGGCAGACTTTGAACGCTTTGTTCCTGCTCCAGACTGAGTTGTTCCGGACTTTTTAGAACGGAGAAATCGAAGGGAGCGATTACTTCAGTATCCGCTACCTGTCCTTCTCGCAGCCGAAACTCCGGGTAATTGTAACGTCCTACCGCAAATATGTGATATAGACCCACGATCACGAAGGCCGTTAGAGTTATTATCAATATGTATTTCGAATTCATTTTTCCTGTTTAAGCACTGCCCCAATATTGTCAAGCATCATCTTGTTCTGTTCGGCTTCGTTCCAATAAATACTTGTGCTTTTTATTGTCATTTGAGCCTGCTTCAGGATTTGGCTTCCGGGCACATAGGGAATAGAAAGAAGTGCTTACAGAAATTTGGTTGACAGAAAAGTAAGGCTGGATAGTGTGAACCAAATTCTTTCGAGGGGAGAGAAATGAAGCGTTTGCATGCTCTTTGTCTGCTGCTGTGTCTGTCTGTAATGGCGCAAGCTTTCAATCTTGACTGTTACAGCTTTCCAAACAGCAATGATCCGTTACAAATTCCGACATATGTGCCGGACAGCGATGAAGTATGTCATCCGGATGTTCTGTATTTCCCGCAAGGGTGGAACGGTAGTAAATACTGGATGAGTAACACTCCCTATCCGTCCAGCAATGTGGCATTTGAGAATCCGTCAATTGTGGTATCCAACGACGGTCTGAATTGGGGAGAACCCCCCGGCATCGAAAATCCCATCGCGGATGTCTATCAGGGAACAGATATCAACAACAACTACAATTCGGATTCCCAGCTTTTCCGCTATCCTGACGGAGCTACGATTGGCCTTATCTGGCGCCAGAAAAACGGTTGGAACAACGAGCTCTTGAAGCTGAAAACATCGCAAAACGGAATAGACTGGAGTAGCGCAAGCACCATACTGTCGGTATGGAACACCGATCCAGATCTGAACGAGAGTGTGTTGTCGCCTTGCATCCTTTTCAACGGCAGTAGTTACATGCTTTGGACAGTGAACACAAAAGTGAATCCACGCGGGGTCTATCTGCGTCATTCCATGACTCCGGATTTCTCGGACAGTGAAGCTATCCTGACCGATATCGGTGAGTTTCCCGAAGGCTTCAGAGTGTGGCACATGGACGTGGAGTTTATCGAGGGATTTTTCCATATGCTGGCCTCTGTGGGCAATCCCGATACGCAAGAGGGGCGAGTGCTGTATCTGGGCAAATCGTTGGATGGGATCCACTGGTCATTTAGCTCTCAACCCGTGATGACAGGCGTTTATGGCGCTTGGGATGCCCTACTATATCGTTCTGCCTTCATCCCTGACGACATCGGCACCGGCTACAAAGTATGGTATGGCAGCATGAATACTCCACGCTGGCGCATCGGATACAGCGAATCACAGGTAAATGGCTATCTGGAAGGTCCGCACAATCTTCAGGTTGATCATTTCTATGACGGGCAGAACCATTATGCCATCAGTTGGCAGGCACCTACGGAAGACATCCTTGGCTACAAATTCTACCTGAACTATGAACTTTATGCCACCCTGACTAGTTCTCAAAATCACATCAACCTCACGATCAACCAAGCAGCTCCCCACGAAGAGCGAGTCGTGATCGCAGTTACGGCTTTGTATGCAAACGGCGAATCCGATCCCCTAGTTGAGCGACTACATATAGCTATGTCCAATCCCCAAGAACCCGCTTTACCAAGAGATCAGCCGGGTATCTTTCCCAATCCCTTCAAACAAGGATTTTATCTGGATAAAGCATCACTGCGAGGGATCGTGGAGCTTTACGATTTGAAGGGACGTCGTTTGATGCGTGAAGCACCGGGGAAAGACCAATTCATTGAGCCTGATTCATCTTTGCCCAGCGGCGTTTATCTGATACGATTCATCACTGTAGACGGAGCCTCACATACCATTAAGGTGCTGAAGATGAAGTAGCATGGCCCGGCAGCTTTCACTCCAGCAATAGTTCGCTTTAGTCGACTGGGATATTCAGTCTGTGATCACTCTGCCATCGTTGATGTCACAACTGATCAGTGTACCTTGGGGACGGGCATAGGGCATTTGGAACCTGATATAATGATCTGAGAGAATCTCGGCTTTGGCATTATCATCCGCTTCGTTGATTCCTCTAAGGGTTATATTGTTTTTCTTCAGACATTCTATGTAGGCTTGTTTTTTACTGTTCGAGAGGGCGCTGAGACATCTAACTCTCTCTTTTTTTATCGCGTTAGGCAGGTGTCCCGGCATCTTGTCGGCTTTGGTACCCTTGCGTCTGGAATAGGGAAACACATGCAAGTAGGCAATCGGCAAGCTATTCAGGAATTCATATGTCTGCAGGTATTGTTCTTCGCTTTCACCGGGAAATCCGCAGATCAGGTCAAAACCAATCGCCGCATCAGGATATAAATCGATGATTCTGGTAATGAGTCTTTCAATCAAAAGAGTGTCGTAGTGCCTACCCATGCTTTTCAGGATGCTGTCGCAACCGCTTTGCAGGGGTATGTGGAAGTGAGGGCAAAGCTTGTCCACAGTGCTCAGTTTTTGCAAAAGTCCCTTACTAAGCAGCTGCGGCTCGATCGATGAGATCCGGATCAGCTCAATTGCCGGGATCTCTGCGATACCGGTCACCACATCTGCGATGTCCCTATCGCCATCGCAATACAGGCCCAAATTCACTCCACCCAAAACGATTTCATTGAAACCGCTTTCAGCGAAGATCTGGGCTTGATTTATCACGTCTTCGTAGTGGGCAGAACGGCTGTGTCCTCTAGCATAAGGTACAGCGCAATAAGCACAATAGAAATCGCAACCATCTTGTATCTTCTGAAAGGCACGGGTATGCCCCAGCATACTGCTTACCTGTTTGTAGGCAAAGTCTTTAGCATCCATGATGTCTGTGAACACATTATCTTTGCCATCAAGGATTGCCGCTATATCCAGCTTGTTTTGATTATCCACTATCAGGTCCACATCTCCCATGGCGCGGATTTCTTCAAAAGAGCGTTGGGCAAAACAACCGGTAACCACTATTCGGATATGGGGCTGTTCAGCTTTGCGCAATAAAGCTTTACGGATCAGGTTACGGCTCTTGTAGTCGGTACGATTGGTAACGGTGCAAGTGTTTATTACGTAGATATCAGCTTCTTGATTGAAGTCTACCAGTTCTGTGTCGCCAAAGCTTTGGGCAATCACGGCGGATTCGTAGAAATTGGTCTTGCAGCCCAGGGTGCTGATGGCCAGCCTGGGCTTAGGTCTTGCGGATTTTGGCATAGATGGCAGGTCCATATAGGCTGTGTTCCAGGCAAAGCACTTTGGCGGCGATTTCTTCAGCACTTTGGCATTGTGATATATCGGTGGAGGCCTGAGCGATGATGGTGCCATGATCATAATCGGGATCCACCAAGTGTATGGTGGCCCCGGTTATGCTCTCTTTGTTCTCAAACACTCGGGTGTGCACACTCATGCCATACATACCTTTACCCCCGTATTTGGGCAATAGTGCCGGATGGATGTTCAGAATGGGGATATTCACAGCATTGATGAAGTCCTCAGACAGCTGCTTCATAAAGCCACACAGAGCGATCAGAGCGATGTTCTCTCGCTTCACCAGAGCTTTAAGCTCCGCTTCAAAAAAAACCATATCTTTGGCACTAATCACCAGTGTGGGAATGCCTCGTTCTTTGCACAAAGGGATTGCTGCCGCCTGCCCGGAGCAGAATATTGCGCGATGAATAACTACCGGAAGCTGCTCCCGAGAAAAATAACCATGGATCGCCAGGAGGTTCGATCCCCGGGATTTCCCGCTGCTGAGGGTGATTATTCGCTGAATCTCAGGTGTAGTTCCTGCCATTGTCCCTCGTCAACCTCAGATGGTGCCTGATTCATCAGATCTGTGGCACGCAAAGTTTTGGGAAAAGCGATCACATCGCGAATAGAATCTGCCTGAGTAAGGATCATGATCAAACGATCCAGCCCCGGAGCGATGCCGCCGTGGGGTGGTGTGCCGTATTTTAGCGCATCCAGGAAGAAGCCGAAGCGCGGCTTCAGATCCTCTTCACTAAAACCAAGCACGGAGAATATCTTGCGCTGAATATCGTAGCGGTGACAACGTATACTGCCGCTGGATAGCTCCATCCCGTTGCAAACCAGGTCATAGAGTTGACCCTGTATATCGCCGATCTTGCCGGGTTCATCCAGCCAGGGGATATGCTCTTCTTTGGGCAGACTAAACATATGGTGTGCCGGTTCCCATCCACTCCCGTCTTCTTTGGCTACAAAGAGAGGAAAATCCGTAATCCAGCAGAAACTGAGGGATTGAGGATCGAAAAGCTTCAGCTGCTGTCCCAATTCATTGCGTAAGCCGGCAAGCACTTTGTGCGTGATATCCCGGGTATCTGCCACGATTGCCAGCAGGTCACCCGCTTTGGCTTGCGCAGTAGAGATCATCGCCTCTGCTTCATCCGTGGAGATGAATTTTGAGATCCCGGTTTCCAGCCCGCTTTCTGCCACTTTTGCAAAAGCTACTCCCTTGCCGCCCAGATGCTTGGCAAGTTCCACTAATTGATCCTGTTGTTTACGGCTGAAAGCAGCTCCTTCCGGAATGCATAGGGCTTTGATGCAGCCTTTGCTTTCCAGGCAAGCTTTGAACACCTGGAATTCGCTATGGCCAAGGATTTGAGAGAAATCTAGCAGTTCCAGACCAAAGCGCAGGTCGGGCTTGTCGCAACCGAAACGGCACATCGCTTCAGAGTAGCTCAGCTTGGGGAAGGGCAAAGGCAGCTCTACTCCTTTTATTTCTTTGAAGATGGTATACATCAGCCTTTCCAGAAGCTCAAAGATCTCATCGCGGGTGGCAAAAGAAAGCTCGATGTCCAATTGGGTGAATTCCGGCTGGCGATCAGCACGTAGGTCTTCATCCCTGAAACAACGTGCGATCTGATAGTAGCGGTCAAAGCCGGAGATCATCAGCAATTGCTTGAAAATCTGCGGGGATTGGGGCAGAGCATAGAATTTGCCGGGATGAACTCTGCTGGGCACCAGATAGTCTCTTGCGCCCTCGGGTGTGCTTTTCATCAGCATGGGAGTCTCGATCTCATAGAAACCTTCACTATCCAGAAAACGGCGCATCAGACTGGTAACTTTGGCCCGGGTGATCAGAATCTCTTGCAAGCGCGGACGTCTAAGGTCCAGATAGCGGTAGGTAAGCCGCAAGTCCTCATCTGCCATGGCGCTGCCGTCAATCTGTATTGGAAGAGGCAGAGTATCATTCAACACATAGAATTCATCGGCGATGATCTCCAATTCCCCGGTGGGCATGTTCCTGTTCAGGTTTGCGCCATCTCTGCGCGCCAAAGATCCACTAACGGCTATCACATACTCATTGCGCACCTTTTCGGCTTTGGCAAAGATGTCTTTGGCTTCCGGGCGCACAACTATCTGGATGTTGCCTTTCACGTCGCGGAGATCGATGAAGATCAAACCACCCAAATCTCTGCGACGGTGTACCCATCCCATTACCATTACTCTGCCGCCAATGGGGGCAGATACCAGGTCCGTGCTGTAGTGACTGCGTTTTAAAGATCCGAGATTATCCATTTATAGAGTTTCCTTAGTTCATTTTGATGTCTTCGTAGATCTGATCAATATTGCGGGCTTCCTCACCCAGATATTCTATCATGTGGCATTTATCCAGATACTCGGCATCGGGATTGATCAGTTTGTTGTTTATGAAAGCTTCGCCCATCATATGCATAGCAGTTTTGTTGGGTGTAGGATACATGGTGTATTCGCTATTACGTTTTGCGTTTTCGGCGTCCAACAGAAAATCTATGAATTTGTATGCCAGATCTTTGTTTTGAGAGGATTTCAGCATTACCATATTGTCCATCCACATGGCAGCGCCCTCTTTGGGCAGGATAAAGGCGAGGTCTTCGTTTTCTTCCATCTGCTGCAAGGCGTCGCCATTGTATGCCTGAGCCAGCCAGGTAGTGCCGTCCTGCAATTCGTTCTTGTAAGAGTCGCTGTCAAATTGGGTGATGTTTCTGTCCCACACTTTCAGCACGGTGTGAGCAGCTTCCAAGGCTGCGGGCGTGGTATCGTTCACCGAATATCCGCTATATATCAGGGCGGCACCGATCACTTCACGGGCGTCGTCCAGCATGGTAATTTTGTTTTTACCGTCGAAGAATGAATCGCCCAGAATGTTCCAGCCACCGGAGGCAACGATCTCTTCGGGGACAAACTGTGTATTGTACATCAAGCCGGTGAGTCCCCAAGCATAGGGTACGGAAAACTTGTTGTCCATATCGAAGGATTGTGCCTTCTTTAACAGCAGAGAATCCAGATTGCCATAGTTCATCAGTTTGCTCTTGTCGAGTTCTTCCAAAAGATCCAGCTCTGCCAGAATACTCACATGATCCCCGCTGGGGAAGATGATGTCGAAGGACTGGGTGGAACTCTTTACTTTGGTCAGCATGTTTTCATTGGAATCAAAAGTGCTGTACCTTATCTTACAATCGTTTGCTTCTTCAAACTCTTTGATGAGCTCTGTATCGATATAGTCGCTCCAATTGAAGATGTACAGGGTAACTTTCTTGTTGCTGCAAGCGACCATGAACAAGGTCATCAGAATCAATGCCAAAGCGGCGGGGATCATTATTTTTTTCATTATTCCTCCATCAGGATATGTGTTTGCGGTTTTGTAGAGCATCACTAATCCCCTTTTGAGGATTCACAAATTGCAATACCACAAAACCGATTATAAAGAAAAACATCAGTGATAGTATGGAATAGCGGATCTCGCCGGTTTTGTGCGCGATCCATCCATACAGTATAGGTCCAATAATGGCAGAGAGTCTGCCTGTCAAGGTATAAAAACCAAAGAACTCAGCTTCGCGCGCCCTGGGTGTGAGCATGCTCAGCATGGTTCTGCTGTTTGCCTGGGAGCTTCCGATAGCAATGCCCGCAGCCAGACCTACGAAATAGTATTCCAAAGCCGAGTTGCAGAAAAATGCCCATATCACTACTCCAATCCATATCAGAATGGAAATCGAGAGTGACAGCTGCACTCCCTTCCTATCCGTGAGCCAGCCAAAAACGACTGATCCCAGGATGGATGTAAACTGGGCGATTACAAAATAGATCAACATGTCCCTGGTATTCATCCCAAAGCGAGTGATACCATAGATGGAAGCAAAGGCTATTACTGTCGTGATGCCATCGTTATACACAAAATAACTCAGCATAAATTTCAGCAGCTGGGGGTAGTCTTTCAGATGCTTTATGGAGCTTGCAACTCGCATCGTAGCTACTTTTAAATAGTTAGTACGCTTGGAAGGACGTCGGACTTCGCGTAACCAGAAAAAGGTGAAAAGGCTGAATATGAAGAAATGGACCGAAATCATGGGAAAGACATAGCGGACGTCATATTGAATCAGAAACAGCGATATGAAAAGCGATAACAGTCCGCCCAGATAACCCAGAGCCCAGCCGAAACCCGAGACTTTGCCCATGTGTTCCCGAGTGCTGATCTCGGGCAAGAAGGCATCGTAAAATACATTGGCCGAATTGAAGCCAAAGTTTGCTACTATGAAAAATATCATGCCTTTGCTGATGTCCCCGGGACCCACAAAGTAGAGCAACGCCGTAAAAATAACGGTGAGATAGCAATTGATAAAGAGAAACTTCTTTTTGGATCGGGAATAATCTGCCACAGCTCCCAAAATAGGCGCAGTAAGTGCAACTAAGGTCATCGAGATCCCGATGGCTCTGCCCCAAAGCATCTCTGCAAAACCGGGTTCACCGCCCACCACCTGATTCATGAAATACACACTGTATACTACACTTACTATGATGGTAGTAAATGCAGAATTGGCAAAATCATACATCATCCAACCAAAGATCTGTTTGCTCATCTTCATCTTCACAAGCCACTTCCCAATCGGATCACCTGGAGATTGCCAAATATCTGACGCACGTCTTCTTTGGGGCTGGCAACGAAGATCTGGTAATTGTTGTTGCACAGCGCTTTGATCTTTTCACCGTGAACATAATCCAATTCTGCGAACACATCATCGAAAAGTATTACGGGACGGATTCCTGTGTTGCTTTCAATCAACTGAGCCTGTATCATTTTCAAGATAATCACGGCAATCCGTTTTTGGCCCTGAGATGCCCGGGCTCTCATCCCAAAATCTTCTATTCTGAAAGAGTAATCGTCCAAATGGGCTCCCACCAGACAGCGTTGCCACTGCTTTTCTCTAGGCTCGAGCGTTTGCAAATGCTGCTCGATGATTTCCGGCATCAGGCCAAAAGCGTTGCGCAGTACCGGAACATAGTTGATCTTCAGGTTTCTGGTGTTTTCCGAGATTTCTTTGTATGCGCCACATAATTCCTGGTTCAAAAGCTGAAGATACTTTTTGCGATATGGATATAGAGCGCAGAGACTTTGTGCAAATCTGGCATCCCAACTCTTCTTTTCACTTGGGCTATATTCGCTCTTTAGCAATTGGTTGCGTTGATCAACCACATGTAAATAGTCACGAAGAATGCCGATGTAGGCTGGAAACAATTGCGATATGGCAAGATCGAAGTACTGCCGCCGCATGCGGGGAGAGCCGTTGATAAGCCCGATATCGTCTGGGGCGCAATAAATTACCTTCACTTCGGAGAATAGCGCACTCAATTGCCGTTTTACCTCACCGTTGATCTTCAATATCTTGCGAGAGTTTGCGTAACTCAAGTGCAGCTTTTTCGGCACACTTAGGTCGGTTTCATAGAGGGCATTTATGGCAAAATGCTCTGCAGTGTTGAAGACCAGATCCTGATCCTGGTGATAGCGAATGGACTTGCCTATAGAGGTATAGGCAATGGCCTCCAAAAGATTGGTTTTTCCGCTTCCATTGGCTCCTATTATCAGGTTGCCCCCGGACTCAAAATCAAAACACTGCTGCTGGTAACTTCGAAAATTGAGCAGTTCGATCTTATTCAGCTTCAATCTTGGATATGCTTTATGAACGTAGAGGCATCAACAGGAATGTGACCTCTTCGTTTTCTTTGTTTTCCATGTTGTATATCATCAGGGGATCTTTGGAGCTGCCGAGTTTGATCACTACCTTGTCGCTGTCAATGGCATCCAGAATTCCCAGCATATAGCGATAGTTGAAGGATACTCCGGTCTTGCTGCCTTGGAAATTGTAGTTTTCCAAGTTTTCTTTAGCGTCGCCTGTATCCCGGTTGCTGGTGTTTACTTCAAACATCTCGCTGTCCAATTCGAAGCGGATGCGCAGATTGTCGTCCGGAGCAACCAGAGCCACCCGGCGAATAGCATTGTGTAGAGAGTTTTTATCTATCACAAATTGGTTTTGCAGATCTGTTACAAAGGCTTTTTGATATTCCGGGTATTTTTGCTCGATCACTTGGGAAAAAACCACATATTTGTCGTAGCTGAAAATCACTTTACTGCCTTCCAGCAATACTTTTACTTCCTTTGCACTGTTATCGAAGATCTTTTGCAAAAAAGACAGAGTTTTTACCGGGATGATCTTCTCGATGTTTTCTCCGTTTGCAGCAGAAAAAATGTTCTCTTCACTGTCGGTATCCGTTTCTGCCGGACTTCTGAGTTTTGCATTCTTCACTTTTATCTCTGCCACCTTACGACCATCGGTTGCAGCCATTAAGTGCTCTTTTTCCAGTATCTTCCAACACACCCCCGTAAGCACGGCACGATTCACGTCCGTGGAAACGGCAAAGGATGTCTTCGATATCATTCTGTTGAAGAGTTGAGCATCTATGTTGATCGCTTTTTCCAAGTTCACTTCAGGTACTACGGGGAAGAGGGTGTGATCCGCAATCAGCAGGTTAAAATCAATCTTCGCGCACTGGATCATCAGCAGTTCATCATGACGCCAGAAATTGATCATTGCTTCCGGCATATAGTTGATAATCTCGTTGAAATGTTTGGCGGATACCGCGATTATGCCATCTTCACTAACAGCCGCAGCAAATTCTACTACCACAGTAATATCCAGATCGGACGTGGTAATCTTCACCATGCCGGTGGCGGCATCTGCGGCGATAAGGTAGTTTGTAAGAATGGGAGAGGCGTTTTTGGCGGGTGCGACGCTTGCAAGATGCTGTACGCTTTGTAGTAATTCTTTTTTCTCTATGGCAAATCTCATGATAACCCCTGTGTAGTTTTTTTCTTCTTTCCAGTATTTTGCCTTTCGAGATTCCGTCAAGTTTTTCTTTTCAGGCAAAGACTGCAAAGCCGGAATAAACTTGATTAAAAGCATCTGTTCCGCCGGATCCCAATTCTTCATCCATTATACCCGGCAGCTATTGTACTGGATCGGATAGCTTTCGAGAAGGTCGAACGTGAGTTCTTGGTGGGCAGTTCCAGAGACAATCTGAGATAGTTCTCTGAGACAATTCTTTGATACAGTTCTTGATCAATTAGGGTTTTCAAAAAAAAGACCAATTTCTCCAATCTCAATCTCAGCTCTGTAGACAGTGTTAATCAAGTGGTCATCAAGCGTTCATCAAGCGTTAATAATTAACGCTTGATGAACGCTTGATAAAGAAGTGATGAACGACCTTAACAAAGAGTGAAATCAGGTTGTTTCTTTGGTATTTTTACAGACGTAACGCTTTGCGGCATAGAGTGATAACGGTGCTCATGTATTATATCTATGCTATGGCTGTTATCGCTAGCAATGTATCTAAACTATCTAAAATGTCATACCTACGACACTCAAGCCGTTTTTTGACGATCGGAGACTATCTGAAATGTCGTCCGGATGGGACTCAGATCGCTAAACACACGCGGGTGAATTATACTGCGCACCTTTTGATCAGCCTGCGGCCGGTGGAAGGCTCTGTCCTGGCTGCCAAGCTTAGTTTGGCAGGGGTGACTGAGTCGCCAGAAAGTTAAGGGCATTTTGACGCTTGGTAAGTCAACAAAGCTACTTGGAGATCGCTTCGGAGATCGCTTCTACCTTGTGCAAACAGAGCTTGCCACCCCAAAAACTCTAAAACCCTACAACCCTACAACGCCCAAACGTCTTCAAATAAGAACTATGAACTAAGAACTAATTAACTGCAGAAGAAGTATGGAGTATCTGTGAGCATGCTGAATAAGCCTAAGCCTATAGCGAATGTTTTTGGCTTGACAGCATATGGCTTCTATTTTGTTTATCCTAAACTAGAAAGGGAGAAACAGATGCAAGAGTACAAAGCAGAGCTGGATAAATACCGCCGGCGCATCAATCTCGGCATAACCATCCGTGCCGTAACGAGCAGCGCTATGCTCTTCATCTGTGGTCTGCATCTGTATTTCGTGCTCTGGTTGATTTTGGGCGCGCAATCTCCGGCTTTGCTTTATGCGAATCTGGGGATCAGGGTGGGGCTGGCTCTGTGTATACTGTATTTCATCTGGCAAAGCTATCACGATTTCTGGAATTATTTTAAGATGGCACGCTATCTGGATGCGAAGCATGGTAGCGCCGACGATCTCTATCAAAATGCGCTGGAACTGAATCTTAAATATAATCACAATCCCATCAGCAAAGCCTTGTTGATATCTGCCAAAGAGCGTTTGGCACAAAAGCAATACGATATTCCCCGGATCTTTGGCCCGAATATCCTGTTTATTATAGCTCTATACTTTCTGGCACTTAGTGGATTCTGGTATTGGTTTAGTGCGGATTTTGCCGTTGCTTTCCAGCAATTCTATAGCAACAAAGCCCCAAAAATCATCTACAAAGAAGAGATCACTCTCAGCCCGGGAGATATCACAATCGGGAAGAATCAACAGCTTCTGCTGCGAATCGAGGATCCCGATCCCAGGTTGAATCACAAGCTGTATTTCAGAGTAGGAGAAGCTTGGCGGGAGCTGGGGTTGAGCAACTACTCTTATCTGTTTCCCCGGCTGGAGCAAGCCATCCAGTATTATGCTGAAAACGAGATTGCTACGAGCCCGGTGTACAAGGTCAGGGTATTGGACGAGCCAATCGTAAAAAAATGGCAGGTACAATACAAGTATCCTGCATACACCGCATTGCCCACACTCGAGGACAGCCTTAGCTATGGTAACATCGAAGCCTACAAGGGGACTGTTGTGGAGCTGCGGGTGATCAGCAACATCCCTGTCAAGCGCGCCACGATGATCTATGACGATGCTTCCCGCAAGGATCTGACTTCCTTGAGCCCGAATGAATATCTCACTCAGATCAACATCACGAATCCGCATAGCTGGTATCTGGAGCTTGAAGATGAATTGGGCAGGAAATCCCGTCCCGAAGAGAAGTTCATCAGGGTGTTGCCGGACGCCCCCCCTCAGATACGCTTGGTCTTTCCCGGTGAGGACGTCACTTTAAACCAGAATCTGATGCTGCCCTTGATTATCAGCGCGGATGACGATTTTGGCCTGGCAAACTGCAGCTTACATTATCAGGTGAACAGCGACGAGATCAGGCACACACAGATCAAGGCCGTGATCCCCGGCAAGATGTTTAATACAGACTATGCCTGGGATATGCAATCCCTGGAGCTTTTCCCCGGAGACGTAGTAAGCTATTGGGCAGAGATTTACGACAATGCTCCTGTTCCTCAAAAAGGAAGTAGTACCCGTTTTCGTGCTCGTTTCCCATCTATCGAGGAGATTTATTCTGAGATAGAACAGCAAGAGGAACAGCGCACACAAGAACTCAGTCAGAGCTTGGAAGAAAGCCGCGATTTGCAAGAACGATTTGAACAAAAACGCCGGGAATTGCTGAAGGATCCAACGCTTGACTGGGAAGATAAAAAGCAGTTGGAAGATATATTGTCCAAGCAAGAAGAGCTATTGGATGAGGTGGATAACATCGCCGGTGATTATCAGGATTTGATCGATAAAATGCAGGCAAATAGCACTCTTTCGCAGGAAACTCTAGAGAAAATGATGCGCATACAAGAATTGATGCACGAGATCGCTACTCCTGAAATGCAGGAAGCTATGCGCAAACTGGAAAGAGCCATGGAAAATGTGGATCCCGCGGATCTAAGAAAGGCTTTGGAGGATTTCAAGTTTTCGCTGGAAGACTTTGCCAAGAACATCGAACAAACTCTCGCGCTATTGGAAAGCATCAAAAATGAACAGGCTGTGCAAAAGGCTTTGCAGATCTCCGAGGAGATGGAGCGCATGCAAAAAAGCCTGCACGATAAGACGGATGACAGCAGTAATGACGCTCAGAAATTAGCTGAAGATCAAGAACAGATCGTCGAAAAATATGATACTTTGAATCAGGAACTGGAAAATCTGCAAGATATGCTGAAAGACGATCCCGATGCTTCTCAGCGCTTACAGGATCTGCTAAAGGATATGCAGAACAGCGACACAAAACAGGATTTGCAACAGAGTCAAAAGTCGCTGCAGCAAAATATGCGCAGTCAATCGATGTCAGCTCAGGAGTCGGCGATGCAAAAGATGCGCCGTTTTACTCTGAAGTTGGACGAGATGAAAAGCTCCATGAGTTCCGGATCTCAATTGCAGATGACTCAAGCTCTGGAACAGGCTGTGCGGGAGTTGCTGATCTTCTCCAAAAAGCATGAAGAGACCAAAGCTCGCTATCAGCAGGATGTATATCCCCTGATTCCGGACATTATCTCGTCCTATGAAGGTTTGCAGATTGTTTTAAACAAACTCTTTAGCAAGCCCCAGGTGAGTATGGTGATTCCGCCCAAATTCTATATTGACCTTACTGATACCAACAAAGCTTACCGGGATATATTCTCGGTTTTGGGGACAAGCTACAGCCCCGGCATCAAATTGAATTTACAGACGATTCAAGAAGGCTTGAACCAGATGGCGCACGATCTGATGCTAGCCCTGCAAAACTCTTCATCGGGTGGTGGTAGCGGCGGCGGTATGCAATCCCTGATGCAAATGCTGGAGCAAATGGGGCAGCAGCAGATGGCAATGAATATGCTTACTCAGCAATTGATGATGCAAATGCAAGCTCAGGGATCTGCTTTGGACAGTGCTACGCTGGATCAGATTGATAGATTGGCAAGCGATCATGAAAGACTGGCGGAAAACCTAAAACGAGCCTTGCAACAGGATCCCGAGGCTCAAAAACAAGGAAACGCCCTCAAGCAAATCATCGAAGAAGCTGAAGCAGTGGCTCGCGCTTTGCGCAATAAGCAACTCGATCATGATCTTGTGAAGCGTCAGGAAAACATCCTCAGCCGGCTGCTGGACGCGCAACGTTCTATCAATAAACGCGATACAAGCGAGCGTAGAGAGGCCATAAGCAGTACTGGGAAAGCCTCGGATATTCAGCCACAAGCAGTGGATTATGAACGCTTACGTCGCTCTATGATGCTGGATGATGAGTTCAAAAACTACCCTCGCGAATATCAACAACTCATTATGGAGTATCTGAAACTACTGGAGGAAAGCAGCCAATGATGAAAAAAAGCTTGCTTTGGCTGATTCTCAGCCTTCTCATGCTGCCTCTGGCAGGACAATATGATGAACGACAAATATTGGTGCAACAAGCCAATCAACTCGTGATGCAACGTCAATATGACAGAGCTGAAGCAGCTTTTCTGCAGATTTTGGAAAAGTATCCGGAGGATTTGAACACCGTTTTTCAATTGATTCAGATGTATTTTACCATCTCTAAAGACATGGAGCTGGAGGAAATGCTGAAAAAGTATCAGCGGGTTATACCGGAAAACATGTATCAAGAGTTGAGAATCCGCTTGTTGTTGAATCAGGGAAAGCTCTTTGATGCGCGGAGTCTGGCGGATTCGTATCTGGAAATCTATGGCTCCAACCAATCAAAGTATCAGATGATCGCTGCATACTTTAGTCAAAAAGCGGATTATGACGGCGCTTTACATATATACGAGACAGGCAGAAGGCGTCATGGTAATCAGCTTTTCCGCATGGAGATAGCATCCGCTTCCATGCAGATGGGGCAATATCAAAGGGCCATGACGGAGTATTTGGAACTGAGCCGTGATGCCCAAAACAGCAATCTCTATATTCGCAATCAAGTAGCTGCGATCGTGTTGAAAGACATCAGTTTGCTAAAAATGCTGCGGGAATTGGCTTCTGATTCTGAAAACACTGTGGTAAAAGAGCTGTTTGCCTCCACACTATTGGCTCTCGACCGTTATCAGGAAGCGCTGGATGTATATAAACAAATGCCCATTGCTTATATGCGGAATTTCGCTGCCGATCAGATGAAACTGAAGAATTACGCTATCGCACGGGACGCCTATCGCTTTCTGATGCAAAGCAGTCCTCAAGTTCAACAAAGTCTGTCTTATGGCCTGGAACTGGCTACTATCTTTCACAATAGCGCACAATACGATTCCAGCGCCGCCGTGATCGCGGAACTGTTGGGTAATCCGCTCTGGGAAAACGCTTCCCCTACACCCAAAAACAGCTTGCTGGTAAGAATCCGCAGATTGAAGGCAGACAACGATCTTGCCCTTGGATATCAACTCAATCAAGTGAGAAAATGGCTGCAAGATACACGGGAAAACTGCGTAAACCATGCTGAGGTTCAGAGCTTGGATATTGAACTGGCTCGTTTGGCCATTTTGGATGAAGACTATGATAATGCCGGTTATATCTTAGCAAGAAAAGGCTGGGGAGATATGACTCCTTTGCGGGACTATCTGCAATTTCTAAGTCACTTTATGCAAGCTGAAAGCACAGCTGCGGATTCTTTGATGAATGAATTTGTATTGCATCATCCAGGTTCGGATTTTGCGAACGATATCATCTATCTGAATATGCTGTCCATAGAGATGGATAGTGCGCAAAAACGCAGCTTTGGATCCGCCATTCGTGATCTGCAACTATACAAAATACGCGGCGTGGACACACTTGCTGCCCTGCATGAACAAACGGGGGACGAAGAACTACTGATATTGGCCATTGAATGGGCTTTGGGCCTGGGCGATGTCGCGAAAGCTCAGCAACTGATGCAATATGACTTTAAGGATGAATTGGCAGGTGATTATGCGAGACTGATGAGTATATCTGTGCTGCAAGATCGTGAAGAAATGATGCACATGGCCCGGGAATATCTGAAAGAAAATCCCAACAGCATCTTTTCACCGCGCTTCAGACAGATGATCGGCCGCGTATCCGAGACCCAAATGAGTATGTAAGAAAAAAAGAATAAATGGAGAAACGATGAAGATTCGCAAAGCCTATACCTTCGACGATGTCTTGCTGATACCCAAACATTCGGCCGTATTGCCCTCCACGGTCGATTTGAGCACCAGGATCACTCCGAATATCTCTCTAAAGATACCGCTGCTTTCCGCGGCGATGGACACGGTTACTGAGGCGGATACTGCCATAGCAATCGCTCGGGAAGGGGGCTTGGGAGTAATCCACAAAAATCTTAGCATCGAAGCACAAGCCGATCAGGTGCATATCGTTAAACGTGCCGAGAGTGGGATTGTAAGCAATCCCTATACTGTTTCGCCCGAAGATGATCTGGCCAGAGTGCTGGCTCTGAAAGAAAAACACGGCATAGGTGGTTTCCCCGTTGTGGAAGGCAATAAATTGGTAGGCATTCTCACCAATCGCGACATCCGCTTTGAAAGTAATCTGAAGCGCAAAGTGAAGGAACTGATGACACCCCGGGAAAGATTGATCACCGCTTCTGAGTCTGTAGACTGGGAAGACGCAATTCAGCTTTTGCAAAAGCATCGCATCGAGAAACTCTTACTCACGGATTCTTTGGGGGCACTAAAAGGCATGATCACAGTTCGGGATATCATCAAGCGCCAAAACTTCCCTCAGGCCGTGCAGGACAAGCACAATCGCCTCCTGGTTGCCGCGGCTGTCGGAGTGACCGGAGATTATCTGGAACGAGCTCAGGAACTGGCTAAAGCGGGAGTGGATCTCATCGTGATGGATACCGCGCACGGTCATCATATCCACTATCAGGAAGCTCTCAGCAAGGTTAAACAGGCAATCAAGGTCGAGGTGATGGCAGGCAATGTAGCCACCAGAGAAGCTTGTCGCTATCTCATCGATAACGGCGCTGACGCTGTGAAGGTGGGGATCGGTCCCGGCTCCATCTGCACCACACGTGTAGTGGCGGGTATAGGTGTGCCTCAGCTCTCAGCCGTGATGGATTGCGCCATGGAAGCAGAAAGTGCGAATGTGGGAATCATCGCTGATGGTGGTGTGAAATTCTCCGGGGATATCGTGAAAGCTCTTGCCGGGGGAGCAGCCGCAGTGATGATCGGATCCCTCTTTGCCGGTTGCGATGAAAGCCCCGGAGAGGCTATCATCTACAATGGCAGACGATTCAAGAGCTATCGCGGTATGGGTTCGATCGGAGCCATGAAGAGAGGTAGCAAAGATCGCTATTTTCAGAGCACAAACGATACCAACAAACTTGTGGCAGAAGGAATCGAGGGCATGGTACCTTACAAAGGCCCCTTGAAAGATTATATTTATCAATTGATTGGGGGCTTGCGCAGCGGAATGGGTTATATAGGTGCCAAAGATCTTTTGACCCTGAAAAGGGAAGCCGAATTTGTGGAAATAAGCCCCGCCGGATTGAAGGAATCGCATCCTCACGATGTGCGCATTACAAAAGAAACTCCAAACTATCAAAGTGGAGATTGATCCCGCTCATATCGGGATGCTGGGCTCATTTCTCTACCACTTGAAAGTGGAGCGGGGAATGGCGAAAAACAGCATCGAGGCATACGAGCGTGACATCAAAGACTTTCTGGCTTTTGATGCCAAACCGCTGGGGGAGTATTTGCCTGCCGATGTGATCAAATACCTTTCCGCTTTACAGGAAATGGGTATGCAGAAAAGCTCGCTCAGACGCAAGCGTGTCGCCATAAAGCAATTCTTCGATTTCCTGCTGGAAAACGATCAGGTCTTGATGCTGGATTTTGATTTGGTGCCGGCAATCACCACCGAGAACTACCTGCCGGATACCATCTCTGTGGAAGAGATGAAGAAGCTTCTGGATGGATTGCCCATGGGCAACAATTTGGAATACCGCAACAAGGTGATGATGGAATTGCTCTATGCTACAGGGATGCGCATCTCGGAACTTTTGGGACTCAGTATTCACGATCTCAAGCGTGGACAACATATGCTGTTGGTGAGGGGAAAAGGCAGCAAACAGCGCTTTGTGCCTTACATCAAAGCTCTTGATCCATTGCTCGATACATATCTGGAGATTCACCGTCCCAACCTGTTGAAATTCAAACAGAGCGACACCTTGTTTCTGAACCGGTTTGGCAACAAGCTCTCGCGCATGGGTTTCTGGAAAATCCTGCGTGAAGCTGTGATCAAATCCGGCATCAAACACGACATCACCCCGCACACTTTTCGGCACTCTTTTGCCACCCATCTATTGGAAGCCGGAGTGAATCTGCGCATAGTGCAGACTCTTTTGGGACACTCCAGCATCAATACAACTCAGATATACACACATGTTGATATGCGCTGGTTGGTGGAAACACATAAACAGTTCCACCCGCGAGCCTGAGAAATGGTACAAAACATAGCAGACTTAGGAGATAGACTATGAGAAAAATTGCACTATTCGGATTGCTGGTATTCGCATTAAGCGCGTGCGGCAAGGACAAAGGCACAAACGAAAAATTAAGCGTAACGCTGGACTGGACTCCAAATACCAATCATACTGGATTGTATGTGGCTCAGGAATTGGGATACTTTGCCGAGGAAGGCTTGGATGTGGAAATCCTGCAGCCCGGCCAAGGGGTTACAGATCAGATAGTTGCCACGGGAAAAAGTGAATTTGGCATAAGCTACCAAGAGAATGTGATCCGTGCCCGCAGTGAAGGTATTCCTCTGGTATCTGTGGCAGCGGTTATTCAGCACAACACATCCGGTTTTGCCTCTCTGAAAGAAGCGGGTATCACAAGCCCCAAAGATTTTGAGGGTAAGCGTTACGGCAGCTGGGATAGCCCTTCCGAGATGGCAATTTTGGGCAATGTAGTATCCGGAGCCGGTGGAGACATCAGCAAAGTGGAAGTGATATCCGGAGTGTATGACTTCTTCTCCACAATAGGTAAAGACGCGGATATCGAATGGATCTTTCACGGCTGGGACGGCGTTTTGGCTCAGCATAGAGGCATAGAGCTAAACTACATACCCCTGAAGGACTTGAATCCTGTCTTCGATTACTACACCCCGGTGATCATCAGCAGTGAAGACTACCTGAAGGATAATCCAGAGCTAGCCCAAAAGTTTCTCGCAGCAGTAAAAAAGGGCTATGAATACTGCATCAAAGAGCCTGGTAAGGCAGCAGACATCTTGCTGAAACATGTACCTGAGCTCAATAGTGATCAGGTAAAGCTAAGTATGGACTATCTGGCCAATGAGTATCAAGCCAACGCAGAGTATTGGGGATATCAGAGCACTGATGTATGGTTTGCTTTTGCCAATTGGATGAACGATGAGAAGCTCATAAATGGTACCATCGATGTGGAAAAAGCCTTTAGCAACAAGTATTTGATGCCTCGATGACGATACTATCTGCCCATGGTGTGAGTAAGTCCTTTCTCTTCAAAGGTGCCTTGTCCCCGGTACTGAAAGATATTGATTTTGATCTGCAAGAAGGGGAATTTGTGAGCATAGTAGGAGCCAGTGGATGCGGTAAAACCACTCTTCTGGAGCTACTTGCCGGCATCACAAAACCCGATAGCGGTTGCATACGTTATGCCGGGGAAGAGATTACGGGAAAGACAGGTTATTTGGGCTATATGCCTCAGGATGACCTGCTTTTCCCCTGGTTGAAAGTAATGGATAATCTACTCTTGCCGGGCAGAGTTCGGGGTAGAAACATCAAGGAAGAACGAAAAAAAGCTATCAAACTGCTGCCGGTTTTTGGCCTGCAAAACTATCAGGAACATCTTCCTTGGCAGTTATCGGGGGGACTGAGGCAGCGGGTGGCATTGGCAAGAACATACATGACGGGTAGCAAAGTGTGGTTGCTGGATGAACCGTTAGCAAACCTGGACGCGCTCACCCGTAACGCTTTACAGGATTGGATTGCCGGCATTGTGAAAGAGCTGAATCTTTCGGTTCTATTGGTCACTCACGATATTGTAGAAGCTCTCAAACTGTCAGATCGCATTCAAGTGATGAAGGATGGCGTATTTTCCGGTAATTTGCCTTTGGATAAAAGTGCGGATGAACTTGAAGTGAAGGAACTGGGCAACAAAATCCGCTCTTTGATATAGCCGCTAAGCTTCAGAGAAAAAAAGGACATCGCAAAAAGCAGATGTCCTTTTACTATATAGGGATAAAGCTTAGAACTCGATGTTCATCGAGGTACCAAGGATGTAGTTGTTGGTTTCATCGTCATGCATCCCATAAGCACCATAGGCTGCCATATTCAGCAGATCCGGGATCAGTTCATACTCCATGCCGGCGTTCATTTCCATTCCGGTGTCGGTAAGGAAACCAAGGGCGCCAAAGAGAGCGATCTTTTCGCTGACAGGAGCACGCAGGCTGCCAACAGCGCTCATGAACATATCAGCATTGCCTTCATAGGGGGTATTCCAATAAAGGTTCAGTCCATCGTGATACTTGCCGATGCCATAGATGTAGAGACCGTTCTGATACCAGGGGCTCACAGTGCTCAGGCCGTTTTCGGTGGCCAGCAAGAGATCGGCACCCAGCTCCAACATGTCCAGATCCATCTTAGCCTTGATAGCTCCGCCAAAGCCCATTTCGGTATCATCATTCTGCATTTGCATATCGATGAAAGCGGTGGCGTCAAAGCCGGCAGGACCCATCTCCATGCTCAAATAAGGCATGAACGTAAGGTTGCTGGCATCCACGTCTTCATAATTGCCAAAGAACAGATACATTCCGATGGGCATTTCCATATCCATCTTGGCGTGAGCCATGAATACATCGTGATCGTCTTTCTGGTTTCTGGGTCCTTCTTTTACCTTCATCCAGGCAAATTCGGCGTCGATGGCGTCTCCAAACTGCTTTTGCAGCATGATTCCGGAGAAGGTGTCGTCCATCACCAAACCCATTTTATCCATCCAATACTGCTGACCAACGATGATGTTAGCATCGATGGATTCGATGTTGTAATTGAAGTTCAATTCTTTGATATCGAAGGCAACGTCTGTTCCGATGGCTCCACCGCCATTTCCCCAAATGATGTCGCCAATCTCAGCGGCAACACGGAAGCTGAGGTTCTGGTGAAACTGGGAATCAAAACCGATATTGAAACGGTTATCAATGTGCCCGCCATCCACTTCAGCGGCGTTGTTATAGATTGCTGCGCGGGCGCGATTTTGCCCACTGATGTCGAACTCAACGGCATAGAGACCGGTCAACACCAGTAGGGGAATGAGAACAAGAATGATTTTTTTCATACTAGACTCCTTATATATGTTTGTATTTATGCTTATAGAATAAGAGCTCCGGGCTTTTTGTCAAGCAAAAAAGCTCATAAAGCAATAATTTTGATTTTAAGTTCATCCTGAATGCTTCGGATATTGGCAGCAAGATTTGGATTTATCGGGATGCCAATCGAGCGAACTTCTTGTTCTTTTTCATACTCTTTTTCGCCGGCAACCCAGATGCGATCACGACCCGGAAGCTTGCGTGATTGTTGCAGCTGTTGGCAGATATCTGTGCTGATCCTTTTGAATTCATCTATCTCTGTGAAGAAATCAATATTGATGGCCAGGAAGAAATGACCCAGGCGATAGGGGGCGGCTTTACCATCCGCGTCCCTGCCCCAGAGACCATTCAGATAGCTGCCCTGCTGCAAAGCGGAGCAGAGTATTTCCACCATGGTCCCCAGACCATAGCCTTTGTGACTTCCGGTTACTTCCTCGGTACCGCCCAGTGGCAGCATACACGCCGTTTGTTCCACGAGATCCTTCAGCAGTTTATTGGTATCTGTCTGCGGTTCTCCATCAAGATTGATGGCCCAATAGGGTGGAGTATCCTTTTCCTCGCGGGCGTATTGTTCGATTTTCCCTCGCTGTGAGATTGAAGTGGCGGCATCATAGATAAAGGGATAAGGCAGATTTGTCGGCGCACCAAAGCAGATCGGATTGGTTCCCAACAGCGGTTGAACTCCGTGTGTAGGGCATATCGACGGGCGTGCGTTCGTAAAAGTGAGGCCGATCATATCCTCCCGGGTTGCCATATCAGCATAATAACCGCAGATGCCATAATGGGTACTATTGCGAACTGCCACGCTGCCCAGTCCGTAGAGCTTTGCCTTTTCGATCGCCTTTTGCATGGCTTTATGTGCGATCACGTGCCCCATGCCGTGATTACCGTCCCACACTGCCGCAGCATATTTATCCCTGATCACATCAATCGTGGTAATAGGGTTTTGGATGCCTTGCTTGATGCGGTCATAATACATCTTCAAACGCCCGATACCGTGGGATTCAATTCCCCGCAGATCGCTGGCGATCAATACATCGGCGCAGGTCAGGGCATCGTCTTCCGGAACCCCGATTTTGCTAAATACTATCTTCATAAAGTCGTGCATTGTCTGTACTGGTAGGTGCATCATAATAAATCTCCTGTAGTGATGGCAACGGCATTCAAAGGGGGAAAACCATTGAAGCAAATAGCAGAATAACTTCTGGTATATGCGCCGGTGGTAAAGATATACACTCGGTCTCCGGCTTGAGAGGTCTCCGGCATATGGTATTTGTAGTTTTCATACAGAATATCCATGCTGTCGCAAGTAGGCCCTGCCAGAATGATCTCATCCGCCATACCCTCGCGATCAAAATAGATGGGGAACTTGATGGATTCATCGATAGTTTCGATCATGCCGCCAAACTTTCCGATATCCAGATATACCCATTGATACATATTGTTTTTGGATTTGCGGCTGATGTTGATTACCTCGGCAACGATGATGCCGGCGTCTGCCACCAACGATCGTCCCGGTTCCAAAATGATCCTAGGCATATGTTCGCCAAAATCTTCACTGAGAAAGCGCATGATCTCATCCGCGTATTCTTTTACCGAGAAGGTGGGATCCACATAGCTGGCGGGGAATCCACCTCCCAGATTGATCATTTCGAGCTCTATCCCGTGCTCTGCCACAGCATCAAACAGATATTTACAGCGGGCGATAGCGTCGTCCCACTGCCCGATATCGCGCTGCTGGGAGCCTACATGAAAGGAGAGCCCATAGGGCTTCAGACCCAGTTCATCTGCTTGAAGGATAAGGTTGTACACGATGTCTGCGTGCGCGCCAAACTTACGGGAAAGCGGCCAGTCTGCTCCGGTGCCTTCGGTCAAGATTCTAAAGAAAACCTTGGCGTTTGGAGCTACCTCGGCGATGTTTTGCAAGTCACTTTCGCTATCGGTGGCAAACATCCTTACTCCACGCTCATAGAAATATGCCAGATCAGATTTCTTTTTGATGGTGTTGCCGTAGCTCAAGCGTTGGGGAGAAACCCCAAGATCCAGCATCATATCCAACTCGTAGCGAGAGGCGATGTCAAAACAGGAATTTCTATCCTTTAACAAACGTAACACTTCTTGCATGGGATTGGCTTTTACAGCATAATAAATCTCCGCGATGGGGAAGTTCGAACTTAACTCATCGTATTTCTTTGCAATGAGGTCCAAATCTACGATCAGTGATGGAGTGGGCAGTTTTCGGGAAAATTCACGAATCCCGGCAAATCGTTCCGGGTCGATGTAACGTTCCAAATTGAACTGATACGGCTCTCTGTACATGGCATAGTCCTCTGTAATAATAATAAGATCAATCTATTTCTTTGCCACAAATATGTCAAATGAATATCTGATTATATGAAAGGGGCTGCAAAAAATGCCGCCCACAAAATAGCGAGCGGCATCAAGGATTGATCCCGGATTTATTAATTTGCTGCGGGATATACAGTGATGGTTCCCATACTTCCGGTTTTGCCGGAACCGGGGAAACTCAGGTTGAAGCTGGTGGATTCATAATTACTATCATTCATCCAAACATGAGCTTTCACATTAGAAATGGTGGCGTTGGGTGGACCAACTATGCTGAAATTTCCCTGGGCATCAGTTTGTGCGCCGAAGTGCCCGCCTTCACCTTTTTTTTGGGGGCTATTCATTCTATGGTAATTGTCCTATTTATGCATGATAAGCAATACCAATTAATTTGGCAACCTATATTTGAGAGATAATAATAAATAATGCTCATTAGTTTTGCGTGAGTAGGGCGAGTTTTTCATATAGCTGATTACCGGATAGAGTGATGCACCGTATTTCTTCCCCTATGCTTCATCCTGTGCCGAAGCAGATATAATCCCATTATCATCGAGTGATCACTGCTTGATAACAGCTTGATATCAGCTTCGGCACAGCTTAATGCATAGAGCAAGGGCGGGATATGGACAAGCCGATATCCCGGAACTTGGTTCCGGACCCGGGCTCTGCCCCTTAGGCTGATTTGTTTTCTGCTTGACGTGTTCGTAGTGTATCGCTCACTTGCATTCATGAAAAAGATCATACACATAGACATGGATGCCTATTTTGCCGCCATAGAGATTCGGGAAAACCCCTCTCTGAAAGGCAAATGCGTGATAGTGGGCGGTTCTCCCCACAGCCGGGGAGTAGTATCCACCTGTTCCTACGAAGCCCGGAAATATGGCGTTCACAGCGGGATGTCCTCGTTTCAAGCCTGGAAGTTGTGTCCGCAGGCGGTCTTTGTACACAGTAGTTTCAAGCTCTATGGCGAGATCTCAAAACAGATTCGCGAGATATTTTATTCTTGGACGGATATGGTTGAGCCGATGAGCTTGGACGAAGCCTATCTGGATGTTACACGGAACAAGATGAACGAAGTGGATCCGGGGAAGATTGCGCGTATGATCAAAGATGAAGTGATGAAACAAACCCGTTTGAGCTGTAGCGCGGGAGTATCATACAACAAATTTTTAGCCAAAATCGGTTCTGATCTGAATAAACCGGATGGGCTTAGTGTGATCACTGCTGAAAATGCCCAAGAAATCCTCTTTGCGCTACCTGTTGGCAAGTTTCACGGGATAGGCAAGGTAACTGCTGCCCGCATGCAAAAAATGGGTATAAAGACAGGCAAAGATCTCTATGAGCGAAGCCTGCGCGAGCTGATTCGCCATTTTGGCAAGGCAGGTCATTTCTACTATAATGTGGTGAGGGGCGTCGATGACAGAGAAGTGGTAAACTATTGGGAACCAAAGTCCATTAGTTGTGAAAACACGTACTATGAAGATATTGGAGAACTTGATGAATTGCTGCGACGCATCCGCGCGTTGGCAGAAAAGCTTTCCACTAGGATGTATTACAAGAATATCCAGGGCTCAAACCTGATCTTGAAGATCAAATACGCGAATTTTGAACAGATCACCCGCAGCTGTTCGCTGTCGGAATCCAGCGCAGACAAAGAGATACTCTACCAGGCCGCGGAACAATTGCTTATCTCAAATTGGGATCCTTCTCGCAAGGTGAGATTGTTAGGTCTGGGAGTGGGCAAGCTGGATTGTGATAAAGATTGCGATCAGTTGGAATTGGATTTGCCGGATAGAGAACACCAAAATATATAGCTATATTCTAAGCCAGTTTCTCAGTTGATCTCTGATCTCCTCCGCGCTTTGGGCGTGATTGATCTTTTCGCGAACTTCCTTGCTGCCGGGTAGTGCTTTGATATAGTGGCACAATTGGGACCGCATCTCCCGAACCACGATCCTTTCGGCTTTGTATTGTAAAGCGTTGTCCATGTGTTGAAGAGCAGTTTCCAGCAATGTATCTTTGGTGACGGGACTGTATTGACCGGTGGCAAAGTATTCTTTGATCTGGCTGAATAGCCAGGGGCGTCCCAAAGCTCCCCGCCCGATCATGATGGCATCACAGGCCGTTTCTTGCAGTATCTTTTCAGCAGATTCAGGACTCGTCACATCACCATTTCCGATTAGGGGGATCCGGAGTTCTTGCTTCAAGATTTTGATGTGTTCCCAATTGCTTACCCCGCCAAACATCTGTTTTGTGGTGCGGGGATGAAGGCACAGGATGTCGGCACCGCTATCCTGCATTTTGAGGCCAAATTCCCGGTAGTTTATTGTATTGCTATCCCAACCGCTGCGGAATTTCACGGAAAGAGGGACAATGCCGCTGCAGACTTTCTTTACTTCCCGCACGATGGCTGCGGCAAGATCGGGATTTTGCATGAGGACAGAGCCGGCGCCGCGTTTTATCACTTTCTTTACCGGGCAGCCCATATTGATGTCGATGAAATCCGGTTTGAAAGGCAAGAGAACCTCAGCGGCCTTAGCCATCACCCGGGGGTCAGAACCGAAAATCTGCACTCCATAGGGGCGTTCACGCTGAGAGAAAAGCACATAATCCAAGGTTTTCTGCCGGTCCCGGATCAAGCCATCAGCGCTCACCATCTCACTGAGCAGATAATCCGCCTTCCAGTCCTTACACAATTCACGAAAGGCCCGGTCGGTATAGCCGGCCAAAGGCGCCAGATACAGGGGAATACTAAGCAAGATGGTATTTGCTCTTGATGGCGGCAATATCTACTTTGTCGATTTGGGAAGGATTCATCCTGTCCCGGGCAAAATCCAGATACAATCCGCTATCCAGAAAGAAATCGACCAAATCGGCATCCAAATGTCCGTCTTTTACCATGAAGGCCATGATGGTGAGAGATTCCGATAGTGTTTTTGCTTTTTTATAAGGGCGATCAGCGGATGTGAGCGCTTCAAAGATGTCTGCGATGGCGATCATTCGGGATTGCAGGGGCAATTTCGGCGCATCCAGACCCTGAGGATAACCTTTGCCATTCAAAGCTTCATGGTGAGTGGCAGCGTAAAAGGCCACCTGATTGTATTTTTTGGGGAAGCTAAGCTGAGACAGCATATCCCAGGTTACGGATACGTGGGCGCGCATGATTTTGATTTCTTCGGGGTTCAGAGTTCCACGGCGGATACTGAGGTTTTTTCGGTCGGTTTCATCCAATAGATAGTAGTGTAAACCTTCATATTCAAAATCGATCGCCGCCAATGCTTCCATCCTGGCTATTACCGGGTCGGGAACAAATTCACCACCGATGTTCAGTTCGCGTATAAAGTCGATTGCTTCATCCATGAAGGCATACGGGTCCTTGTCTTTGCAGCCCAATTTATCTTGCACAAAGCTTTCAAAATCATCTGTATCCAGCTTTATTTGCATGTACTTCAAGAGTGTCTTGATATTGGAGGCGCGGGCTTGCACCAGCGCAAATCCATCCATGATGCGCTCCAGTTTGCAGCTTTTATCCATCACAAATTCCGGCGTGATGATCTTGCCGATATCGTGCATCCAGCCCGCCATCGATATTTCCTTGAGTTGGTCCTCGCTGAAGTGGATATCGGCAAAAGGCCCACTTTCGCTGCTGTTTATCTTCGCTGCAATCATGTCTGTAAGCAGCGCGACCCGGGTGATGTGATCCGAGCTGTATTTACTTTTCTTCTCGATCGCACCGGCTATTGAACGCATAAATTGCATGAGGAGATCTTCCAGACCTGCGATTAACTTGCGATTTGAAAGAGCAATAGCCGCTTGAGAAGACAGGGAAGAGAGCATGGTTTTGTGCTCTGGGCTAAAGACGGTGATCTGGCCATCATCATCCAGGGGGTTAATAAACTGAATAACGCCCAGCACGGTATCTTCGTGGTCTTTCAAGGGGATGGTAAGCATGGCTTTACAGCGGTAATTATTATTGTGGTCGCTTTTCAGAGTTCCGCTGATGTCGTATTCTTTGGCCTGATACACATCGTCAAAGCAGAGGCTGTGTTTATTGTGATACACGGCTGAAACAATGTGGGACATCACTCTGTTGCCTGCGTCGTCATACAGGGGAACCGGATTCCAACGGATGGGATCGTTTGTGCCTCCCTGACGCATATTCAGCTTGGCGTTGTACACCAATTCGAATTCCAGTGAGCGCGCATCGTCGCTGACTTTGTAGATGGTTGCGGCGTCCGCTTTTGTGAATGCTATTCCTTCATCCAGAATCATTTCAAAGATCTTGTCCAGATCGGTCTCACTGGATAGAGCCTGACCAATGCGGGTGAGTTGCTGGATGTGTCTGATCTGGTCTTCTGCCATATCGGTGATGCGTTTTACCACCAGATTGAGAGTGTTGTTTACTTGTTGATTCGAACTGAAGGTATAATTCATATTTGCCTCAAATGCGTTCGTAAAGCATGAAATGGGGATGATAACCAAGTCTGCGTTGTTCTTCTTCAAACCAGGTAACGATGTGTTCGTCCAGATTGGGATGCAACTGGATGGGGTCGTCTTGCATGGAAGTGTAATGAGGGTTTTGCAAGAATTCTTCTACTATCCAGGACGCGTATTCATTGTGATCTGTGGAAATCTGCACCTGAGCTCCGGGGATCAATATCTGGGCCAGTGAGTTCAGAAAATCTTGCCGGAAGAGGCGTCGGCGGTGATGTTTACGTTTGGGCCATGGGTCAGGATGCTGAATGAATACTCCACTGATACTGGATGGCCGAAATAGCTGAGATATACCAGCATCCACAAATTTCCGTGCCAGACGCACATTGGGGTTTAACTCGACAGAGAGTTTTTTAAGACAATTGCGAATGCGCTTTTCGCTCATTTCCAAGCCGATGAAATTCCAATCGGGATGGCTGATCGGGTAGCGGGAGATGAATTCCCCTTTCCCGGAACCGATCTCCAAGTATAGGGGATGTTCATCTTCAAACAGAGAGTTTAAAAGCTCTCCTTCAGAGGGTTCGACAACAAAAAAATCCCGGTCACTGAGCATCGTCTCGATTTTCCTCTTTACGCAACTGTCGTACTTCAGATTGCAGAATTATGAGATCGGCAATCGACATCCCAAAAGCGGAAAAGACATAGATGATCAGGCCATATACAAAAGCAATCTGCCAAAAGCCTTCAATAAGTTCGATACCCAGGATGAGGTATAGGCCGGCAAGATACAAGCTGAGCATGATGCCGCCGCAAGCGCCCATCAATAGTGTGCGCAAGCGGATGACAGCTTTGTTGTAAAACACATAACGGATAATGACGATGCTAAGTAAAGCGAAAAGCAGATTTGGCATCAATAGAGCCAGAATACTAAGTGGAGCATCTACTGCCAGCAAGGTGGCTACGGCGAAAAATACAGATAAAACCAATGCTGCTCCCCATTGCCAGATGCTTTGCAGGTAATATTGGAACAAAGCTATTACTCCGTTCAATAAAGCAGCAGCAACCGCAATATGTACCAAATTGAGACCTTCGGTGCTGATCTGTTCCTTGTATAGCAAGCTGCCCAGTAAGGCGCCCAATACGGGAAACAGGATGATCAGCAGGTATTGTAATCTAAATTTATTCATGTATTCCTCTATTTCTCAAATCCTTTGTGGCCGGTGAATGTAGGACAGTATAAACGATTTTCATTGACGTCCCAAGCTGTATTGCAAACTTATCTCACATGATCATTGTGTCAATGATAATCGCGAAAAATATGGAGAAATTCGATGCTCAGTAAGTTAAAAAGCCTTAGAGACAAATTGACAAAATCCAAATCCGGCTTTATCGATAAAATCGCTGAAACCGTGAAAGTCCGGGCTGTAATAGATGACGAATTATACGAAGATTTGGAAGAAATTCTGATAAAAAACGATACGGGAAGCCAGATGGCGGAAAGGATCGTGGAAAGTCTTCGCAAAGAAGTGAAAGAGGACAGGATCACAGATCCGGAGGTGGTGCAAATCTACCTCGTAGACATTATGCAAAACATCCTCTTCAAGGATATTCCGGATGAGAGTGACTTCTTTGCTCCCCCCGCCCTGCAACCCTATGTAATAGCCTTTGTGGGTGTGAACGGGACCGGAAAAACCACCACAATCGGCAAGGTTGCGAACCGTTTTGCCAAAGCCGGGAAAAGAGTGCTGATCGTAGCCGGCGATACCTTCCGCGCGGCAGCTATAGACCAAGTCGCCATCTGGGCAGAGCGAGCCGGGGTGGAAATTATGCGTTCTGAGCCGGATCGTGATCCGGCGGCGGTAATATATGATGGAGTGGCTTCGGCAGTTGCAAAAAAATATGACATTGTGCTGATTGATACTGCGGGGCGTCAACACACCAAAGAACGCTTGATGAAAGAACTGCAAAAGATCGCAAAAGTAATAAAGAAAGCTTGCCCCGAAGCGCCCCATGAAACCATTCTGGTGGTGGACAGCACAACCGGGCAAAACGCGATCTCTCAGGCCAGGCATTTCAACGAATCGATCAAGCTGACAGGTATTGCCCTTACGAAATTCGATGGCACGGCGAAAGGTGGGATTATCTTCAACATCAAACAGAACTTGGAAATACCGGTGCGTCTTTTGGGAGTGGGTGAACAGATCGAAGATATCGAGAATTTCCATACCGTACGCTTCGTGAAGGCCTTCTTTTCGAGGGAGGACGAGACAAGCGCTGAATGATTGACAAAGATAAAGCTCTGGAACTGGCAGAGAGACTGCTGAAAATCCTAAGTCCTGAAGGGGGAGACAGCGCTTTACTGGTGTTTCAGCGCAAATTGTTGGAACACATATACAAAGAATTGCTGGCTGATGTACCATTGGTGTTCAATGGTCTGTTTGCCCGCATGCAATATTTCCACGACAACAACGACATCCCGGCTGAATTGGTCAGGCGACTGAATACGCTTAGAATTCTGTGCAACAAAGCTGCGCATGAGGAACTGTCCGATATTCCCGCAGGAGCGGTGAGTGCTGGCGCAAAAAGCATCTATGAACTATTGAGATGCGTATGTCCCGATCTTAGCTATCCACCGCTGGAAGATGTGGTAAAAGACGCTCCGGAATTACCCAGACAGAGCCATAGCAAAAAGCACAGTTTCCACTGCGTATTGAAAAGCTGGCAATACTATATGTCCGGAGGCAGAATCTCGGGCTTGGAGATAAACGCTATCAATGAAGACGATGAAGAAGTAAGCATCCTGCTGAGGGATGATAATAAGAATGCAGGCAAGGCCAGATTCAGCGCTTTGAGCCCCAGTCTCTGGCCCTATGCCAACCTGCACTGCCTGCAATTGAGTGAAGTAGCAGGCAAAGCAAATTTTTACGTGGACAATCCCCGCACCATCATTGTGTTGGAACCGGATTTCCTGATCGATGCCTCCTCGATAGCCGAATGCATGGATAACAACGGTTCATTTCCCGAGCTTTATGTATTGAACAGGCTGTTTGGAGAACCCAGTTCCGAGCGCATGCTTTTGGGCAGAATGGTAAACAGTATCTTTGATGAACTGATTCATCACCCGGACTTGGATTACCTCAGCCTATTTAAACGTGGATTGGCTCAGATGCCCATTCCCATGGTGGCTTTGGGTCAAAGTTGCGCGATGGACATCTATCGAGAAATTGAAAGCGGACATCTGGAGGCAGTTAAGGCTTTTTGTGCCGATGTGCCGGACGAAGACCTGCTTTTGGAGCCGTCTTTCTTGTGTCCCACATACGGGCTGCAGGGACGCCTGGATCTGCTCTTCAAGAAAAATGATAAATACAGTATAGTAGAGCTGAAAAGCGGAAAGGCTCATCCCAATGATGTGTGGCCCAGCCAGTTGTACCAAGTCGTGGCCTACAATATGATCATCCGCAGTGCTTATGGGTCCGGAAGATTGGGCTCCAGCTCGATCTTCTATTCTGCCTGTGCGGACAAACCTTTACGGAATGTAGCAAATATGCCGCTGTTGGAACAGAATCTATTACATTGCCGCAACCGTATCGTGGGGATCATGCGCTTATTGAGCGAAGAACCCCGGCGCTTTTTTGACTGGTTGGAAAAGCAGGATGAGAAGCCCTACAGCGTTTTCAGCGCCGAAACCTTGCAACGCTTTAAACGCTTGAAGAATGGAATAAGAGACTTTGAAAACGAATGGTTCTGCGAGCAGGTGAAGCGCGTGATTCGGGAGATCTGGTATGTGAAGACGGGAGCCGCGAAGAGCGAAACCCAATATGGACACAATGCCTTGTGGCGCCAGACTCCGGCGGAGAAAAATGGCAAGATAATCGGGAAACTCGCAATCGAAGATTACGATCAACGAGACATCAAATTGAGTTTTCGCGAAGAACCGGGGATCTCGGACTTCAGACAGGGCGATATCGTGGTACTGTATGAAGAGCATAAACAGGTGGATAAACAGGAGATCATTCGCGGCGTTATCACCAATCTGGATAAAGACAATCTTTGCTTGAGGATACGCGGAGGGATCAAGCGCCGCTTCAATCCGGAAAGCTCCTGGGCGCTGGAACATGATGTATTGGAATCCTTTCTTTATGGACCTCTATCCGCACTCACGACCTTTCTGGAAAGTGATACTGCAAAAAGGGAACTGCTGCTGGGAATCCGCGAGCCTCAGGTGGATGCCGCTGAAAGCTCTGAAGATGAAAAGGAATCCGTCTTGGCGCGTATGAAGGCGGCTCGCGAATTGTTTATCGTTCAAGGACCTCCCGGAACCGGTAAGACCTCAGGTTTGATCGGAAACTACATTGAGCGTTTCTACAAAGAATCGGATAAAACCATGATGGTGCTTAGCTTCACCAATCGCGCAGTGGATGAGATCTGCTTGTGTCTGCAAAAAAGGGACGTAGCGTTTATCAGGACAGGAAACTCCCAACACATCGAAGATGACCTGCTGGAAAACCTGATCAAAGACAAAAGATACCAGGAGATAGACTGTCTCTTGCGAGAGAATCGCATCTTCATCGCCACCGTGCAAAGTGCCAATGCCTGGTTTCGGGATCTTACCCGCCTCACCGGGATCGATGAGATCATTGTGGACGAAGCCTCACAGATCCTGGAAAGCTCGATTTTGGGTTTGCTAACCATGGCTCCCAAAACCATCTTGATTGGGGATCAGAACCAACTTCCTGCCATCAGTGCCCAAGGAGCTCTGGATTATCATTTTGAGAGTGAAACATTGCAGGATTTGGAATACGGCAGCATCAACCAATCCCTGATGGAAAGGCTTTTCAGGCTTTATGTCAAGAAGGACTGGCAAACACACCTGGAGATGCTTACAATTCATTACCGTATGCATTTCAAGATTGCTGAGCTGTTGTCTCACTATTATGACAATCGTCTGAAACCGGCATTAAAGAAGCAATATCTGCCTTTGGAGCAGGGGCTCTTGCCTGCAGAAATCGATACCAGATTGTTGTGGCTGGAATGCCCGCCCTCTCCTCATGATTATTATGATCCCTTGCAAGCTCAGGCGATCGTGAAGCTGGTAAGCTTGTATCGTGAAGCAGGCTTGGTGAACGATCCCCAAACAGATCTGGGCATTGTGGCTCCATTCAGAGTGATGATTCATGCGTTGCGAGAGGAGATTGAGGATATAAGCATCGACACGGTCGAACGCTACCAGGGCTCCGAACGCGACAGCATAATTCTGTGTTTTCCCCTCAGCAACAGCATGGGTATGCGCAGCTTGCAATCCCTGAGCGCGGATGGCAAAGTGGATCGCAAACTAAACGTAGCTCTTTCGCGTGCGAAGGACCGTTTGATTGTGATTGCCAATAGCACGCTGTGCAAAGCCTCGGTTCATTTTGCCAAATTGTATGAAAACATCCGCCTCAACGGCAGGATAATGGATATTAAAGAATTTATAGACAAGGAGTAAGACATGTCAAATCCAAATCAAAATCCCCCCCAAAAACAACTGAACATTAAGTTGGACGAAAAAGTAGGTGAAGGCACATACGCAAACTTCTTCATGATCACAAATTCTCCCTCGGAATTCATTATGGATTGTGGAAGGATTTTGCCCGGGTTGCCGGACGCCCGCATCTATTCAAGAGTAGTAATGACTCCCATGCATGCCAAGCAGTTGCTGCAACTTCTGGAAAAGAATATCAACAGTTTTGAAAAGCAATTTGGTGAGATCAAGGTTCAAGGTCAGGGCGAAAACAAGGCGGTTGGCTTTAAAACTACCTGAAATTAATGACAAATGCCGGATAATCCCATATTGGGAAGCAGTGCCGCCCCGCATTATGACCTGATACAGAGCTTCGGACCGGGCTAAGCGCATATGTCCACTACATATAGCCATTAGCCTCTAATGCCTTGCTGAACGGGGTATTGCCAAGCAGGTATCGACTTGCTGCGGCGTAATTCGGCTACGGCCGACAAATCGGCTGTTTTTGTTGATAGCTGAAAAAAAAGCACTTGACGGATAGTGCCTGATCAGACTTGTGGTTCAGATACTATAAAATAGAAAGAAAAAACTAAATAAGGGAGCAAAAGCCAATGAAGAAATTTTCCTGGCGCGGTCTTTCAATAATCATATTCATATGCGTAACAGCATTTTATCTGGCTCCTTTGGCGATCCCGAATCTGCCGGAGTGGTGGGCGAAAAACAAGCTGAAACTCGGGCTGGATCTAAAAGGCGGTATGCAGATATTGCTGGAAGTGGACACTTCCGCCCTATCTACAGCCGATGCGCGTGGCGCGGTGGATCAGAACATCAAGATCATCCGCGAACGTATCGATCAATTTGGAGTTGCTGAGCCATCCATTCAAAAACTCGGTGAAAACCGGATTATGGTGCAGCTGCCCGGAGTCAGCGACTTTGAAGCGGCAGAGAATCTGATTAAGCAAACTGCCATGCTGGAGTTCAAAGTGGTAGCTCAGCCCGATGAAGCCAAACGTGTTTTGGACCAAATCGACAGCAATATCACAGCTAATCTGGAGAATTTTCCCGCTTTAGCAGAACTGGATAAACAGGACAAAGAGATAATGGCGGATAGCGATTCTCTGGGCCTTGATGAAACACAAAGCGGTGTATTCAGCAGTCTGGTACGCCCGGGTGAGATGGATTATGAAGTGCAGTATGACAGCGTTCGACTGATGCAGGAACTGCTGGCGGATTCGTTATTCCACCAAATGGTTCCCGCCGGCTGGCAGATCTCATTGGAAAAGGCTGATGCCACCAATATCAGAGCAGATAGAATACTGCATGTGCTTTCCAGTGCAGTTGAGCTTTCAGGGGCAGATTTGGCAAGAGCGAAAATGGAATATGGCTCATCCACATCCACTGATCCCCGTACAGCGAACAAACCCTATGTCTCCATTGAAATGAAACGCGAAGGTGCCAGAAAGTTTGAGCGTGTAACTACCGACAATATCGGCAAACGTCTGGCAATTGTTCTGGACAATGTTGTGTATTCTGCGCCAAATATCCAAGAACGTATCGCCGGGGGCAGAGCTCAGATCACCGGAAGATTCACTTCATCGGAAGCCAACGAACTGGCTATTGTGTTGAACACCGGTAATTTGATAGCTCCCATTACACCCGCTTCCACCTCGATAATAGGTGCTACTTTGGGTTCAGACAGCATTAAAAGCGGATCCATGGCCGGAATCATCGGTTTGGCGGGCGTTATGTTGTTTATGCTGGTTTATTACAAGGTCGGCGGCCTGCTGACAGACTTTACTCTGGTCTTCAATGTTGGTTTTATTCTGGCTATGCTGACCGCTTTTGGCGGAACTCTTACGCTTCCCGGAATCGCCGGCATGATCCTGACCATCGGCATGGCAGTTGATGCCAACGTGCTGGTATTTGAACGTATCCGCGAAGAACTGGATACGGGTAAGACAGCACGTTCCGCCGTTGACGCCGGCTACAATCGCGCTGCAGTTACAGTGTGGGATGCCAATATCACCACTCTGATCGCTGCTGCTGTATTGTATCAATTTGGCTCCGGTCCTATTCGCGGTTTTGCCATCACTCTTGCTATCGGTATCATAGGTTCGATGTTCTGCGCGCTGGTATTTGTGCGCTCGCTTTTCGATACCTTTGTCCTTACCGGAACCAAAAAAACATTGAGCATCTAAGGAGAGAACGATGAGATTATTTAAAAACACAAACATACCCTTCGTAGGGATGCGCAAAATCACCTACACAATCTCCATTATCCTCATCCTTGCTTCGCTCGTAGGTCTTGTAGTGCGGGGTCTGAATTGGAGCATTGACTTCAGCAGCGGAGTGGCAGCGAAAGTGGTCCTGAAAGCTGTCGATAGCGCTGTAGAACCGGTAAGTATTGATGAACTGCGCAATGTCTTGAAAGTAAACGGATATCCCGAAGCTGAGATACAGCATGTGGGCGATGTGTCTGCCGGGACATTCATGATCAAGATCAAAAGCCGGGCTACCGAAGATGCAATATCCAACCACACCAGGATTCAGATTATGCAAATCATCAGTGAGAACTTTCCTCAGCATGTTGCGGGCCGTGATATCAATCGCGATGTGATCGAAGAAATATACGAAGTGGGACCCAAAGCTGGCGGAGAATTGCGCACCAATTCACTGTTGGCAGTGGGCATCGCGCTGGTGTTGATGATCATCTATATCTGGTTCCGTTTTGAGCTGATCTTTGGTGTGATGGCGATTGTAGCATTGGCACATGATGTACTGATCATTATTGGTGTATTTGCACTTACAGGTAAAGAGATTACCATCCAGATCATTGCAGCATTGCTTACAATTGTGGGTTATAGTATCAACGACACTATCGTGATCTTCGACCGCATACGCGAGGAACTGAAGATTCGCCGTAAGGAACCCTTGGAACAAGTGATAAACTTATCTTTGAACGAGACTCTTTCCCGTACGGTTATAACCTCCGGAACCACTTTTATTACTACGCTGTCGCTATACCTCTTTGGTGGACAGGTGCTCAATGACTTTGCTATGGCGATGTGCCTCGGCGTGATCATCGGCACCTATTCCTCAATATGCATCGCCAGCAATCTGGTAGGGGATGTCACCAAAGCAACACACAAAGAAAAACAAACCGCTCAGCACCTGAATAAAAGAAGATAAGAGCTATACACGCCATATATACATCTGACCCGGGATACTCTCCCGGGTTTTTGATTGACAGAATCAGCAATGTTCGGCTATAAGATCTCAGAGCAAATCATAAGGGAGTAATATCATGCAATCTTACGATATCCTGAAGGAACTCGATTTTGAGCGGTTGGCCGGGAGTGGCGGAGAGCTGAAAGCGATTGAGATAATTACTGGTCATTTGAAGGCTTTTGGCCTCAATCCCCTGCTTGAGGAATTTACTCTGAAAAGCTTTGACGCGGGGGAGGCAGAGATCGTTTGCGGCGGCAAAAAATGGGAAGCCTTTCCCCTGGGTCTCTGCAGTGATACTCAAATCTACGGCGAATTGGTGTATTTGGAAAACCTGGATGTCTTGATGCACAAACTGGGTGCTTACGAAGGTAAGATTGTGTTGTATTTCCACAGCAGTAAACTGATCTCAGAACTTGTGGAAAACTCAGGCATTAAAGCTCTAATCGGCATCTCTGCGCCAAATAAGAATGCTTCTGCGCGTTCCTATCGCCAAAACGCGCCAGAGCTATTGCCCCAAGTAATGGTTCGCTATGATCAGGCTGAAGAATTGATGCAATATCTAGGGCAGGAAATCAGCTTCAAGATCGATCAAAACCTAGAAGAGCGCATCGCCCACAACATAGTAGTGGACATTCCGGGCAGTGGCATAGATAGGCATCTTACCCTTTTGGGAGGACATTATGACAGCGTGGCCAGAAGTCATGGATCTTGCGATAACGCAGCCGGCTCCATCTGTTTGCTAAAGGCAGCCGAATTCTTTTCCCGGCATAGGCCAAAGCGGGATCTGCGTATAGTGTGGTTTTCCGGAGAGGAACTTGGTTTGCTGGGCAGCACGGCATACATGGAGGCTCATAAAGACGAACTAATCAACCGCTTACGTTTGATAATCAATATAGATCTGGCCGGGGATCCCATTGGACGCAATGTGCTGATGGTATTGGGCAGCAAAGAGTTGATGGGTTACGCGGGTGGTTGTTTGCGCGAAGAAGGCATCTATTTCCAAGAACACCTGAATATTTACAGTAGCGATTGTATGCCTTTTGCTGCGTATGAGATTCCCTCGATAAACATCGCCAGAATGGGTGGCAAAGCCTTGTATCACATTCATACTGAGGACGACCGGGCTCAGTATTGCAATCAAGCAGGTATAGATGTGGTGGCAAACGCGGGCATAACACTGCTATCGCGCGTGTTGAACGCGGAAATTTATCCGGTGAACAAAGAGATTGACGACAGCCTGCGAGACAAGATCGAGAAATACTTGTATAACAGTAGATTGCAAAAGCCAGAATTACATTGGCGAGAATCATATCGGAAATGAAACAAGCCAGCTTTGATCCATGTAAGGCTCGCGATCGGAAATGCTTGACATTAAAGGCCGGCCAGTATTTTGAGTTAGCATAGATGATGTTAGTAAAAATCCTTGTTATTTGCCTCGTGATGGCTTTTGGTCCACTTGCTGCCCAAAACGGCAAGGATGAGGCTGTGCCCAAAACTGCAGAAATGGATTTCTACGCATTTGCGGATAGTCTGGAAGATCAAAGCTTGGAGACCGAAAATGTAGTAGATTCCTTGTTCTATGCGGCAGATAGCATCAGGGCTTATTATGAGGAAGAGCAAATCTGGTTATACGGCAATACATCTATAAACTATGGCACATCCCACATCATGGCGGATTCTTTGTATCTGGACTTGAAGAATGAACTGGCACTATCTTATGGCAGAACCAGCATGCAGGACGGTGATCAGCTTTTGATAGGCGATAATGTGCGTTACGACGTGCGTAGTCAGACAGGTCTCTTACTTCATGGCAGCAGTTACATCGAAAATGGCTATTACCGGGGAGATGAGATCCGCAAGATCGGTTCCAGTACATACGATATAGACGGTGGTAGCTTCACTACTTGTGATCTGGAAGAGCCCAGCTATTGGTTTTGGGCACAGAAAATGCGCATTTACCAACGAGATAAGGTGGTAGGAAAGCACGTGTTTGCCTATGTGAACCACCTTCCGATATTCTACTTTCCTTTTGTAACCATGAGCATAAAACGGGGCAGGCATCCGGGCTTCCTGATCCCCGAACCCGGCTATAACAACGTTGACGGCAAATACATCCGCGATCTGGCTTATTACTATCCATACAAGGATTTTGCGGATTTTATCGTAGGACTGGATCTCATGGAGAAAACCGGCTGGAAGAGTTATCTATCCACTGTGTATCAGAAACGCTATGAGTATACAGGTTCTTTTAGAGCAGATTTTCAAAAGAATACATATGGAGATGCCACTCAAAACGATTGGGCCCTTCGGGCAGGACATCATCACGATTTGCCGGAGAAGTCTTCTCTGGATGTGTCCCTGGATTTCATCAGCAACAAAAGAATCTGGGAAAGCAGCAACTCCGTGGATGAATCCCTGGCACAAAGGCTATCTTCCAGCATCGCGTATCGTAAGCCGATAGGATCTACCTATTTCAATGCAGGTGCGCTCTACAACCAGGATCTAATCAACGATACCGCAAGCCTCAGTCTGCCTTCGGTAAGCTGGAGTGTATCGACCAGACCATTGTATGAGCTTTTGAAGCTGAAAAACGATGCCTGGTATTCCAACCTGTCTTATCATTACAATTTTAGACTGGATCATAGTGGACAGATAATGGATCCGGATCCCGCATTGCAGGATTACATCTGGGCAAACACTATTGATCCCGAAAACGAGGATCGGTATCTGGTGGAGCATCATGCCGGTATGAAACACTCTGTAGGGCTATCCAACAGTTTCAACTACCGGGGCTGGTTGAATTTACGCCAAAGCGTAGATTACGCTGAAGGCTGGTTCGATAGAGACAAGAACGATAAGAAATGGGTGCGCGGAAACGACTATTCGGCGTCTTTGAACGGCAGTTTTAATGTCTATGGTCTCAGCACATATCAAAACCTGCCGGTATCTGCGATTCGGCACGTACTTACTCCATCCGTAGGACTCAGTTTTGTTCCCGATCACTCCGAAAACGATATCTATTACAGCTTCGGCGGTATTTCTTTGAGGCGAGGCACGAAACAGGCAAATCTCAGTTTTGCTCTAGGTCAGAAATGGCAGTTCAAGTTTGGCAGGGGTAAATTGGAGAAAAAAGTAAATGATCTCTTTTCTTGGGATTCCAGAATTGCCGCAAACCTGTATAAGGAAGATAAGAAATTCGGAGACATCAGTCACAGTTTCACTTTCAGACCGGGGTCATTTGCTCTGGGCTCCATCACAAATGATCAATTCAGCTTAGGAAACTTAAGGATATCTTATAACAGTCGCCTGAGCATGACACAGAGTACATATGAGATTGGCAAGGACGGACTTGCTCTAAGAAACCAGTATCTCTCTCAAGGCATATCATTAAGCGGAAATGCTCCATATGCAGATTATTTTCCCGCAGCAAAGAACCGCAGTTTCGATTCTTTCGGCGAGAAAGCTGAGGATGCTCAAGCGTCTGTAAAAGCCGAAAGCTGGAGCTTGGACATCAGCCACGACCTTAGCGCAGACAAGAATTTGTTTGATAGCAAGAATCAGAATTTGCGCATGAACGCCGCTTTTAACCTCACAAAGAATTATGACTTGAGCTATAGCAACTACTATAATGTGAAAGACAACAAGCTCATCTCTCAAAGCATCCGACTTACCAGGGATCTACACTGCTGGAAGCTGGATCTGTCCTTTAACAAACGCAATGAATACTGGGATTACCGGATTGTATTCTTCAACACACAATTCCCGGATGCCCTGAAGTTTCAGACTCGTGATAGCAAGAGATATTAGACGCGCTGTTTTCTTGGATCGGGATGGCACCATCAGTCCCGACAAATTTGGCTACATCAAAGATCCCGCCGGATATCACTTATATCCGGAAAGCCCAAAAGCCTTAAAGATGCTGCAAGATATGGGCTTTCTAATTTTTATCGTGACAAATCAGAGTGGGATTGCCCGAGGTTATTTGAATCTCACACAACTGGCAGCAGTGCATCAAAAGATGCTGGATCTTTTGGCTGATGGCGGAGTCAGGCCCGATGGATTATACTTTTCGCCCTATCACAAAGAAGGAATAGTGGAGCCCTTCAATGTGCATCACGAGGATCGTAAACCCGGAATCGGCATGTTTCGCCGAGCCCGACGGGAGCATCCCTTTATTACCGAGCATTCATTTATGATAGGTGATCGTTTTACCGACATCGGTTTTGCCAGAAACGCCGGGATGAAGAGTATCTTGCTGCTAAGCGGTAATGGACAGGAGGAGTTCGATAAAATGCTTTCCGATTGCGCCGGTCCCCGCCCTGATTTTATCTGTGAAAACATCCTCTGCGCGGCAGAGATGATTCAACGTTACTACCCATGAAGTTCATTGCTCAATACAGTAGGGAGAAGTTTCGGTCTTTCGGTTTTGACGCTCAGATAAAAGCTTTGGCCAAGCTGCTGAAAGAACTGGAAAAGAACATCGCGGATGCGGATACTCGCGATTTGCTGCGTAATCAGATCCTGGATCTGGCACCGCTGGTGCACCGGGACTTGCCACCCAGGATGAAACACTTGTTGGAGCAAATGCCCGAAGATCCCCATCGTCTGCTGAGAGCACTCGCACGCTATCACGATACTGCTCTGTTTAAAGATGATCAATTAGTGATCCGAACCAGTGACGGAAACACAGTCGCGGCACGGGACAAAGTTGCTGTTGCCGCGCAAATAACTGTGCTTGCGGATAATCTGCGCAGTGTATTCAACGTAGGTTCTTTGTTCAGAGTCTGTGAGTGTCTGGGTATTGCAGAACTGATACTCTGCGGCATCAGCCCGGATCCCAGCCATCCAAACATGGCTAAAACAGCCTTGGGGACTACATCTCGAGTGAAGTGGTCCAAACAAGAAAATACTCTGGATGCCATCTCGCAATTGAAAGCAAAGGGATATACAATCTACGCGCTGGAAACGGCTGAGCCTTCAGACTCTGTTTTTGAGGCGGAATTCAAATTTCCTCTGGCGCTTGTGGTGGGCAATGAAGCTCTGGGCATTGATCCGGCTGCATTAAGGCTCTGTGATAGGATAGTATACCTGCCGGTTTTGGGCTGGAAAAACTCCCTTAATGTAAGTGTTGCCACATCTGTAGCCTTGTATCAGATCATATTTGGAGGAAAAAATGGAGATAAGTGATTATTATAGTAAACTAAAAGAACTGAGTGAAGACAACCAAGCCCTGTGGCAGGCCACTATAATCCATACCCTTGGTTCCAGCCCGGCCAGGACCGGAATGAAGATGCTGGTTTGCCTCACAAACAGTGTATACGGCAATCTGGGCGGGGGAGAGCTCGAGCATTCCATTATCAGTTTTATCCGTCAAAGCCAGCCCTCTGAGCCCATACAGATAAGCTTTGATTTGGCCAGCGGGAAGAAAGTGGAGGGCTGTAGCATCGATATGATCTGTGGCGGTGCTGCCACGGTGTTCATTGAACCAATATTTATAGCCCATCGATTGTTCATCATCGGTGCAGGACATTGTGGTAAGGCTCTGGGGCATCTGGCACGGCTGTGTGGGCTCTGGGTAAAACTGATAGACAACCGCAAAGATGTGCTTCAGGATTGCAGTGAGGAATGTGGGCATACCAGTCAACTAAGCGATTACAGCAACATCGCTGAAGCTGTGGATTTTGGCCCCAATTCCCTTATTGTGATCATGACCCATGGTCACAGCCATGACAAAGAAGTGTTGCAGCAGTGTCTGCGCCGTGAGTATCGCTATCTGGGCATGATCGGCAGTAAAAGTAAGGTGCAACAGACCTTTGACAATGTATTGCAACAAGGTTTTACGAGGGAAGACCTGGCCAATGTTCACGCGCCTGTAGGTTTGAGTATTGGCAGCCAGAGTCCCTACGAGATCGCCATCAGCATCATGGCAGAACTGATCAGAGAATTGCGCCAAAGCAGTTAAGCAGGGCCCTGACCCATTGATAAAATATAACCCCGGACCACATGATCCGGGGTTTTTATACATTCAGATAAGCCGATTATTTTAAGTTTGTATCATAT
>DHSO01000046.1 GCA_002410505.1 Cloacimonetes bacterium UBA5284
TATCTTGTCAAGTACTATTTACATATACTTGTTGTCCACTTTCATGTGCAACGGTCTTTCCTTGGATCGTAGCAGGGACTTAAACAATCCCATCAATTTGCTTGACAAATTATCAGCTAGCGATTGGATTGACCTCGTGATGAAGTTTTTTCACGAAAGGAGTAGACCCGGTGCAAGTATGACACAGAGAAAGATTTCTGCAGAACACAATGAGACGAACCGAGAATTGAACCACGAAGAATGGCAGTCATGGAGTTTCAGAGCATGATTACATGTATCGGTGTACGGTTATTATCTTTACCCCCGCTGACAAGCGGGACACTATGTAAAACACTATTGATATCCCGCCTTATATAATTGATAAGGCAGAGTTTAGGTGCAATGAATAGCTTTTGGTTTTCAAAATCAGGGACGTCGGAGCAAGCTATGTTCCCCGGAATATCAGGCTGCAGGGTTGGTGCGTTAGATGTACGGGCTGCGGTGGGCATCAAAAAGGTATCTGCAATGGCTACCAATCATTTTACCCATGGACCCCACAAATCTTCCAATGATCATACATCAATGAATCGTGGAATGCAAGCCTTCGATAATCAATTCATTTTCGATAGAAATAATACGGCCGAAACAGGGCGGAGCTCTGCCCGGTCGCAAGGAGAAATCATGAAGATAGTTAAACGCGGTGCTGCCAATAGTGCAGTATCGCATAAAGGTTATATACCAAGAAACGAAGAACTAGAAAAAGCGAGGTGCAAATGAACAGCAAAGTTCGTGCTGCGCTACTATTCGTAGTGCTATTTGTAATCGCATCAACGTCTTTGTTTGCTCAATCCAGGGCCTTTACAGCAGCTCACATCACAGTGTCGCTGCTAAACCCGGGCCCGGGGGGAGCAACGCACGCAGTCATAGGGACAACCGTCCAGGTTTCTCTCGAAGATCCCGATTTAGGCGGTGTGGCAGAAATTGCCACTGCCGAAGCGAACTTCGCAGAATTTGGAGCCCCGGCGGTATTACCCATGATGTGGGACGCTGGTGATCAGCGATGGAAAGCTGAGTATACCGTTGCCGCAGGCACATTAAACGGTGCTGCAGCAAAAGTGAGGATTAATTCCACCAATCTGAATGGTGACTATCAATCCACACAAGATGATGTCAGCTATACAGTGAACAATTTAGCTGCCACGTTGGATGATCTGGTGGTCAATGCCACCATCACCAACCCCGGTATTACCGGAGCAGCTATAGTGGGATCCACGATTGTGGTATCCTTCACTGATGCGGGCATCTCAAGTGCTTCAGCAGATTTTACTCCCTTTGGCGGAGGCGTCGTTCCGATGCTGCAATCCGGCGACACATGGGGAGCGTCTTACACGGTAGTTGCAGGTACTGTATCTGCAGATTTACCGGTAGGTATAATTGCTTTTGAAGCTTGGAATCCTAACCCCGGAACAGCTAACTCAAACGTTATTTCAATCGATAATATCTTACCGAGTGCTAGTGATTTCATCGCGCCGGTGCCTTACCTTAGTGTCACAACCTTACGATTGGCTGATGCATTCCTGAATCTGGGTGAATCCCTTCAGGTACACGCCAAATTTAACTCAAACATTGTAAAAGCATCGATCGATTGGAGCTACACTTTTGCCAGTGGAACTCTGATGGAATATGATGTGGTAAACGGTGATCTCATCGATGCCATTTTCACTCCCACCGATGGCGACTTAGTGTACAGCGCCGATCTTACTGTAAAGATCGTGATGTTGCAAAGTGCTGCCGGAAACACCAGCGATCCTGGCTTTGAGATGCTCGTATCGGGTAACGAAGATGGCAACCCCATCGTTGCCGACTTGATGGGACCGTCCTTTGCTGCCGGTGACCATGATTTGTATTTTGATAACGACCCGCTTACCGGTTGGCTGAGATTCTCTCCGAATTCCATCCCTGTCGCGGGTTACCCTGATACCCCTGATCACATGGAACTCAAGCTCGATCTTGCCAATTGGGGAGCTGCCGGTGACCTCCATGGTCTCCAACTCCGCTTTGAGGCTGAAAGATCAACTTTTGTCCGTGACTACGAAGTGGGATCGACGGATCTTGATTATACCGCTGGAACTCTGACGATTTCATGGGATGGCAAAAATGACCTTGGTGACTTTGTCGCCAACGGTACCTATGGCGTTACCCTGTGGAAAGTATGGGATGAATCCCATAATGAAGTGGATCTCTCCAGCAGCTATTACATTGCTGACGAATATCCAGGCCATACCCTTCTCCTGGATGGTGAAGGCTATCCCCAAGTGGTGCTGAACAGAGTTCACGTGGTGGTGGATAATTCTCCGATGGAATTTGCCCGTCCGCTCACATTGGACGGCCCCACTGAGTTTGTACGCACCGTTCACACAGATCACTTTGTGGGCGATGTACTCTTCCCGGATGTGACTCATGATGAATGGACCACAGCACAAAACGCGACCCTGTCTTTCCAGGCTCGTCGCGATTTCATCGTGGATACCAATCCCATGCGTCGTGAATGGGGTTATCACTGGACTATTCTTACTGAAGATAACGGTGATACCTGGTACTGGAATCCCACTACATCTGCCTGGGTTAGTTTTCTGGCTTTCGATCCAGCCTCGATGGCGTTTGACCTTACATTCGCTTCGGGTACCGCGCAAACTGCTTCAGTAGTGAACTTTGTCTGGAACGCTCTTGATTATCAACCTGCCTATACCACAACTGCGGGTGATTATGAGAGAAACTTCAGCATCGTTACTTTCATGAAGGACAACGCAGGAAACGTGTCTGTCTCAGATCCGATTAGCCTGAAGACCACGCTTACCGTAACAGAAGCGACCTATACGGCAAACCTGGCTTTGGTTACCGATGTAGAGATTACCACCGAGCATAACGGGGGCGTCAATACCCTTGATCTTTACGATTTGGACGGTGACCATAATTTCTACCTGAAAGCGGAACCTTACTATCCTGCCAGCTTGGATAGCATTATGGTGACTGTCACCATCAACGACAAGAGCTATCTGAGACCCGACGTCGCTTTCACGATGGATCTCAGTGCACTGGGTCTTGGTGTGATCACCAAAACTGCGGATGATTTCAGCGATGACCACAAGGTAACCATCACCATCAGCAAAGCCCAGATGAATGCTTTTGGTGCGGATAAAGCCGGAGCATGGATATTTGGTCCTGATACTGCGGCGAATTACCTGCCCATCACCGTTATCAGTGGCGTTACCCTGCAGGATCTCAGCGTAGCGGATTATCCCAGCGTTAGCACGGTTGAAGACGAGTTCAATCTTGTCGTACCGCCCGCGCCGGTTTATCCCACTCCGGGAACCGTTGTAGCCGCTACTGATGTGATCTCTCCCGGTCATGCTTCCTGGACCTACAATGCTCAGTTGAACCCTGCCAACGACGGTATCGTGGATGAAACCACCCTTACCATCAATGTGCCGGCTTCTACTTATCCTCTGGTGTGGAACCTGAGTGCAGTTAGCCCCACCGGCGGCGTATGGAGCAAAACCGGAACTTTGGCTGCAGATACTCCTCTGATCGATCGGATAATTCCCTTCCAGGGTCTTACCAACGATCTGCAGGCTCTGGTGGATCAAAACTCCATGGGCGTGATCGATGTGGAACTGGAAGTGACTGCCACCCAGTTTGACGATGACGGTTATGAACCCGTGGAAGATCAGATCACTACTGCCACCATTACCATTGATAACGTGAATCCCTACGTGGTCGCGAGCGATGGTTACACTTACGATCACAGCACCAGAACAGTCAGCTTCGACGTAGTTCCTGTGGTTTCCAACCTCAGCAACGTATTTGAAGTGGTGCTGAAAACCAATGAAGTACTGCGCGTGAACAATCTGAACATCATGGGAGATGCCGGAAACGTTACTCCCGGTTGGTCAGCCGCTATCACCGACGCGAATGGTGATGCTCTGGTAATCGGTTTGAACACCATTACCGCCACCGTGCTCGCCGTCAGCGATCTGGGTGACAACACCTATGGTGTCAAAGTCCAGGTAAACGGCATTGATAATCCCACCGAGTTGTTAGGGAATCAATGCATACTGCGCCTGCCCTGGGATAATGCCGGTAACCCCGGTCGTTACAACGATCCCATCTATCCCGTGGCTGCAGACCTCTTTGGCAATGACTCTTCTGAAATAAACTTCGCATTCGACATCCTTGGTGACAGACCCTGGATTAGCAAACTCGAGTTTACTCATTTCCAATCTGTCGGCAATATCGAATTCAGCGAAAGCAGAATAGCAACTCAAGGCTACATCGGCAATGTAGTGGAAACTGCAACCGTTAAAGCATGGATCTCTGGCTTGAACAACCGCGCCATCGTTCCAAACTATGCACTTGATCTCAGTGCCCTTCCCGGTGCTGTGATCGATGGTGTACCGGTAGATGGAGTGGATGGAACCGACAAGACCATCACCTGGACTCTGGATCTCAGTGCCATGGATGCCGTCAATACCCTGGTTCCTTATGTTCTTACCGTGAATATCGAATCCACCGAAGAACTTACCACTACTCCAGTTTATTACAGCACCAGCAGAAGTATCACCATTCTCGGTGATGCAGAACTGCCGCTTGCCAACACCTTCAGTTTTGATGGCGCTGGCAACAATGTAGTAAACGCGGGTGGCGACAATAACTTCCAATTCTCAGCATCTGACCTGCCTTCTGGTATGTGGTGGGATGCTGCTGGCATTACGGTCAGCTTCTCCGATCCTGATGTGGTCCTCAATGGAGCACTCACTTTCGCGAATCCTCTGGTAAGTGGCGTGATGACTGTGGGCACAGACGTAGCTCACTTCATCGCAACCTTCACCGTGACCGACAATGTTGGCAACGAATATGTAATAGAGAAGCACATCAATGTGCTGCCTTCTCCTGTACCTTCCAATGTGCAGATTGTCGGCAATCCTGCCGCCCCTGCCTTCTTCCGTCCTTCAAACGATGATATCACCGTTACATGGGATGTAAGTGATTATCAACGTGCCACCGACATCGAAGTTCAGCTCTGGGATCTCACTGCAGTTCCCTCGGTGATGCTTGCTACTGTAACGCTAGCTAATGATGCAGTAACTCACACCTTCGAGCTTATCGATGCTGATCATACGCACCAGGTTGGCGCTCAGGTTCTCGCTCATTACGAAGCCTACGCCGATGCTGATGCAGCTACCACTCTGCCCGGCGCAAACAGCGCAACCAGCGCTGCTTACATCACTGCTGATGGTACCGATCCTGATGGACTGCCTGTAGTAGTTGCTGATGCAGCATACCCCGAAGTAGTTGTAGTTGGTAATAGCTACACCTTCAAATACAATGTAACTGACGCTCAATCTGGAGTTGACTGGACTACCGCTGAACTACTGTTCAACGGTCTTCTGGTAAATCCTGGAATCACGGTTGCCGCTCCTGTACTTGGAGTGGACACTGTGGAATGGTTGGTTACCTTTGATGCAGCCATCGAGACTTCCCGTCTGGAAGCTCAGATATCCATCTCCGATATGGTCGCGAACGCCACTGCGCTTACCCGCTATGTCAATGTGGAACCGCTTCCTGTGGTTAGCAACATCCTGATCACTGATCTTAGTCCCGACAATGCCGATCCGACCAATTGGTTTGTTCCCGGTCATGACCTTCAGATCTCTTTTGATCTTGATGGACATCTGAGAACTGACTATCTGGTTATCGATGTGGATGCCGATGGTGATCCGATAGCCCAATATGTATTTGATCCCACTACAATAAGCGCACATCATGACTATGTATTCTATGGTGTAGCTGGCGACATTGATGGTAAAGTGATCACAGCCACCATCAGTGGCCACGTGATGCATTATGCCGATCCTGTAACCGGTGGCGATCTGGAAGAACCCATTGTGTTCAACCCCGCTGACCAGAATACCGATACCATCAGTGTGGATACCAAACCCGAGATCACCATTAGCTTCCATGTGAATGGCGATCTGGACAATGCCATCAATTACCTGCTGCCCAACCTCGCTCAAATGAATAACCTGCAGGTGATGGCGAGAGTGAAGTATCCCAATGACCTCAGTGAACTGAATGAACCCGTGATTGCTCTGGATCCGATGTATGGAACCATCACATTTGATCCTGTAGTGGCTGCCTCTGTGGACGACAGTGGCTCGGACAGATACCTGGTTTATGTGTACAACGTAACAAACCTGGATCTTGTGTACAGCGCTACCGATCTTTACAGCGAAGCCATGTTCACTGCAAACACTCATACCATCTATGGCTACCATGCCGACGAAGAAACCCATGCCATGGTCGTTTTGGGCGCGCCTGTATTTGATCAATACGGTGTCACCGAACAAGTGGCTCGCGGCTTCGAAGACGTGGGCAGGGCCCCCAATGGCTGGTTTGCTCCCGAACATGAACTGATCACTGAATACCGTTTTGTCAGCATCAGCGACCCCGCCACCGTGGAGATCGTAGCTAATTTTGACAGAATCACTGATAACGTGCCGGAAAACTTGGATGCTCCTACGAGCCTTACCATTGATACTCCGGACAATCAACCCATCGTAATTACTCTTACTGATGGCAGAACATTAACCCTTTATCCTTACCTGGCTGTATGGGAATCCACTCCGGACTACGCTTCCGTGTGGAATGCCTACGATGACGGCGAAGCGATCCAGATTGACTACAGATTCAATGTGGCTCCGCTCACTCCCTTCTACGCCTTCTCCATGGTTCAGGTAGATAAAGAAGTTCCCACCTACGAAGATTCCTATTATGAAATCGGCGTAGCCGTGGGTGCCGCAGCTCCCGTGTATGAAACCATTGGTACACTTCCGGGCAGCGATCAGTACAATACCATAAACCTTGCCCTGAATCCTCCCGCACCCGGAACCTGGACTGCAGACCAACACGTTTACTTGAAACTGCAGATCAATGACGGCAACGGAGTGGGTGCTGGCTGGGTGACAACCCCCGTCGCTGACGGCTGGACCGTTGCCGAATTTGCTGAGGTCACGGTTGGCAATGTTCTCTACAAAGAGTGGAAACTGAGCCCCGTTGCCGCGATCGACAACTCATCCATCCTGAACATTCAGCTGCAACAGGTGGAAGACCTTACCGGCCACAAGAACTATGCCGGTGCTGCCAATGCCCCTGTGCATTCCAACCTCTACGTAGCTGACGCCCCCGTGATCACCATCGGCTTTGATGCCGGTAGTGACAACGGAATGGCAGAGTCCATCATTGCTTATCAAAAGTTTGCCGGTGATGAACTGAATCCTGAAACCAGCCCCTATGTAAGACCCGGTCAAAACCTGGGCTTCCAGATTGTGCTGAATACCACTCGTGCAGCCGGTGTAAGCTCCATCGCTCCCGTCCTGGTAGAGATCAATGATCCCACCGAGACCGACGATGCGAACGAAAACTGGCATGCCCTTGCTCAGATCAATCCCACGGACGCTTACGGATGGTACCTGCTGAACGACCTGCAGATCGATCCCAATACTGCTGCCGCAACCCTTGGTCTGAAATACAAGGTTACCTATCTCGTAACCTACGATGATGCCACAACCGAGAATAAGACCTTCACCTCTACCTGGATCAACACCGATCTCAGCGGCGCTCCGCTGATCGTGATCGATCGCAGCGCTCCTCAGTTCGTGCTGGATGGAGTGGTGGTAAGAAGTGAATCCTCTGTTACCGATAACTATGTGGTACCCGGTGAAAACATCAACATCACAGTGCTCTTCACTGATGAATCCGATTACACCGATACAAACATCAAACCCCAGGTTACAATCAATAGTCTGAATAGCTTCATCGACGCAGTCGGCCCCAGCTACACTGTAGCCGATAGCGACATCAGCTATCTGGAAGCAGAAGGAATGTGGAAAGCTTACGTTACCGGTCTGGTAGCCCTGAGCAATCCTGGCCTTACTTCACAAATCATCGTAGTTACTCTTACCGACAAAGTTGGTAACAGCGATTTTGCAGATAAGTTTGTGGAAATCGCCAATCACGGTCCCATCGTTCCGCTCATCCGCGATGCCAAGTATCTTACTCAGCTAGCTGATGGCACCTGGAAGGAAGCCGTGGTGGAAGCCGTTGCCGGACAGAGTGTAAACTCCAAGATCGAAGTATATATCGATGCTGAATATGAACAATACATCGACGAAGTATGGATTGATGTCCCTGCTGGCGTGAATATCACTATTCCCGCTACTTACACCATCCGTCCTGCCGTTGCCCCTGAAGCCGGCACCTGGGTTGCAGTATTTGAACCCGTGGTGGCGACCGATATGGTGGCCGGAACCGTCGATCTGGTTGCCAATACAAAGAGAATCCCCTACAACGCGGAAATCTTCGAACACAGCCGCGCCTTCAGCACTCCTGTGGATATCATGGACTTCACTGCCGACACTCCTGTGGTACGGGGTGAAAGCATTGACGGTATCTGGATTGCTGATATCATCAGCCCGAACCGCGACATGATGATCGAAGTTACTGCCAGCGATCTGGGTGAAGACTTTGCTGCTGATCTGCCTCTGGATATGAGCACATTGTTCACCCTCAGCACCAATCCTGCTGGACTGATTACCACCATTCCCGCTCCCGTGATCAGTGGTACGCACACTGCCCTCTGGCAGATTGCTGCTGCCGATATCGCGGATCTGGGCATCGAAACAGCGACCGTCAGGATTGACTATTACAACATCTATGGTCAGACCGCTTTCGTAGAGAAAGTGTTCAATATTGACAATGCTGCTCCTGCCCTTGCCGGCATGGAATTGCATCTAAACGGCGCGATGATCGCTGATTATGCTGCTGCTGATCCCTTCTTCTACGCTGCCGCGTGGGATAAGATCAGAGTAAACTTCAACGACCTGCCTGCAGTGAATGTGGGTATGCAAAACGTTGATGTGGCATTTGACGCTCATCCGCTTACCTATCAATACGATCCCAGCGAATATCCTCAAGCCGCGGCAGCTCTTGCCTCCATGGTCTATTCACCGCTCGTGGTGAATCCCGATGGCAGCGGTTATGTGGATATCAGCTTCACCGCACCTTATGCCGGAACCACTCTGCCCAACGGACGTTACCTGATCTCTGTAACCAACCTTACAGATATGTTTGGCGCGACCGTGGATCTTGCCGATGTCAACTTTGACTGGCAATATGCTCCTGCCCAGATGACGTTCTACATCAATGGTGTGGCGAATAACAACACCGTAAACGTATCCCAAAACCCGATCAGTATCGTAGCCAACACCAGCTCCGACCTCGCCGGTCTGGAAGGTGTGGAATTCAGACTCTATTATGATGTCGATAACACCGGAACCCTTACCGAGCCTGATCTTGCTTGGGATCTCACTTCCCACCTCGATCCTGCTACCGATATGGTATTCCCCTATGATACTTATTGGCATATGGATGCCGACGAATACAAGTTCGTGGGTGAATTGCCCTACAGCGGCACTGCCTACCGCGGATTCATTCTGCGCGCCAGCGCCATTACTCAGACCCGTGACCTCTACAACTACGAACAGCTGATCATGGTGACAGACGACGTGGCTCCTGTGGCCCAACCGGATCTGCTGCCGATCAGTCAGGTATTCGATTATCAAAATCATGCTAACAACACTCTGAACATCCCCGTCGATTTCGTTGACAGAGACGTAGTAAGAGTAGTTGTAAATATCTATGACGAATCCGGCGCTCTCGTGGATACCATGGACGAAGCTGTAGCAGATCCCAGCGTAACTGCAAACGTTGCTTGGGATTTCGATGCCTTCGCTCCTGCTAATTACACTACAGACGTCACTGCCTGGGATTTCACCGGTAACAACGTGACCGTGGCCGGACCCGCGATCGAGATCATCAACGCCATCAGCATGGCTGAATCTGAGATCAAGATCTGGAACCGCATCGGAATCAATACTGAAGATGAAATCACCGGCATGGATTTCAGCGCCAATCCTATCGCTGAATATCTGATCGTCGAATCCCTCATCACCAACCCTGCTACTCCGACCAACCCTCTTAATGGGATTGCCGCTGTAAGCTTTGTGGGTGAAGTGGTTGATCGTGCTACCGGAAACGTAGTAGCCACCTTCGATCCTGTGGTGAACGTAGATGAACTGCAGAATCATAACTTCGTGGGCGGTCAAATCGCCAGCCACCTGATCCTCATCGATGGAAACGTAGCCAAGGTTCGCCTTGCCGTGAACAACGATGACATCGTTCCCTTCATGGCTGCCGGAACCGATCGCGCATTCCGTTACTCCGTGGTGTTCCATCCTGAAGGTGGTTTCACTGGCATCGACATGCCTGCTGAAATGCGTCCCTTCAGCTGGTTTACCGTAGATCAGCTTGCTCCCGCAGTACTTGTGGCCAATACCTCTGCCGAAAGTCCTGTATCCTGGGCTGACGGCCACCAGGCCTCATTCCAGATTGAAGCTGAGAATGAAAACTACGACACCAACACTGAGATCACTGCCATCGAACTGCAGTGGAGCATGGACGGTACCACCTGGACTCAGGTGCGTCCTCTTCCTGTATACGATGCTGTAGCCGGAGTGTATAACGTAAATAACTGGAGAATCCAGGGTGGTAACCAATTCCGCTACCTTGGTGATGATTATGAAGGCCCTGTACAGATCAGAGCTCAAGTGACCGACAAAGTGGGTAACATTGGTTACGCCGCTCTCGCCGCTGACGTTCTGGTGGATAACAAGGGACCCGAAACTCTCTTCACCCATGTATCTCAGGATATCTCCTATCCTGCCACTACTGCGATCGCAGGAAATGAAATCAGCATTATCAACGATCAAACCGATGTATCTGAACTTCGTCTGTATGTAGACGCCGCCGCTGTTTCCGCGGATGCCGTCCTGCCTCTCACGATGCGTCAGCTTCGTCCCGGCTTCCCCACTTGGGAAGTGGCCGAATACACCGGTGACCTTAATGCCGATAACATGTATGAATTCGTGATCCCCGTGAACAAGCTCGAAAACGGCATGCATCGCTTTGCCGTTGTGATGAACGACGTTCGCGGCAATCTCGAAGGTGATACCAACAGCCTTACTCAAGCCTATGATGCCTTCCTGGATGACACTGAACTGGAGAATGCCACCGATCTCTTCGTGATGGTTGGACCCAAGATCGTCTTCAGCCAGATCGGTAATGCTGGCGTGGTATCGGAAATCTACTCTATGATTCAGGATAGAAATGGCTTCACCGGTGTAACCACTGCTGGCCTTGCTTCCACCCTGAATGTAAATAACGTCGGCTTCGAATACTCTGCCACTGGTCTGGACCCCTGGACCGCTATCGATGTGGCAGCTCCTGTAGCCGGAACCAATGATGTAAGTGTAAACTTCACGATGCCCGCTCTCCGCGCTCCCATCCTGTATCTGAAAGCCACCGCTTTCGATGCTGCTGGTCGAGTGATGAGCTCCGGTATGGTTCAGCTCTATGAAGATGCTGTAGCCACCTCAGCCAACGTAGTAGCACTCGTGGACGAATATGAAGGTAAACTGGTAATCGATCAGACCGAAGATCTGGAAGTTCAGCTCACCTACAACTTCAACGACCTTGAAGATGTAGCCAGAGTAAGAATCCAGCTCATCGATTCCAACGGCGCGGTTGCTCTGAATATGAACAGAAACTACGACGAGCTTTCCGAAGCTGCCAACACCTTCTTCATTCCCGCTGCCGACCTCGCTGCTCTTGCAGATGATGTATATCGTCTGGAAGTGATAGTTCGCGACTTTGCAGATAACGTCTGGAAACTCAGCGAAGATACCAGCTATGCCGGCACCTATGACATGCTCTACATCGACAATCAGGCTCCTGCCAACCTGGCAATTGCCTCCACCTCTCACCTCGATGAAGTCGCGCCATACGACGCTACGATCGATTTCAGAGTAAACTACACTGATCTCATCGCTTTCGCCGCAAATGACGCCTTCACCGCTACCTTCACTTACCAGAACGCTACAGACGTAGTAAGCACCTATACTGTGGATGAAGCCAACGGCTGGATCGATTTCAGCTGGACTCCTGAAGATGACTTCAGACAGTACATCCTGGATGGTGAACTGGATATCGTGGTTGATGTGAACGTTTCAGCTACCGACCTGCTTGGCCATAATGCCCAGCTTGCCGTGGCTGATTTCTTCACTCTCACCTACGGTGTTCCCAACACCACCAAGATCATGGTTGTGACCGACTATGTCTACAACGTAAATGAGAATCCTCTGGTTCAAGGTGATGAATACACCGATCGCATCCACTATGTGGATTGGAACCTTGCTACTCCTCAGGTAACTGAAGTGATGGGTACCAACCAGAGTGAAGCCGATCCTAACCTACGCAAGTCCCTGGATCTCTATGCATATCTTGCACATCAGTCCGATATCCCTGCCTATGGCGTAGAATTCTATTGGTTCGATGCTGTGGCAAATACCTGGAATCTGATCGGCACAGATATGACTGGAAATCAGTGGCCCTTCGTACATGAAGGATTCATGGATCAAAACCAGCGCGAATACAGCATGACCTGGGATGTTTATGGCCTGCCCACCGGTGATTACCAAGTAAAAACCGTAAGCCGCCATATGGATACTCAGGATCCTGCTGAAGGCGCCAGCGAATCCATCATCACTGTACACCTCTACAATGGCACCATCGTTCCGAACTTCGCCATAAACGGCGCTCTGAACAACCAGGTGGAACGTGGAGAAACCTATACTCTGGAGCTTAACGAAACCACTCCCTTCACCGGTGATGTGGACGTGGCACAGGGTGTAACCTACATGTACCGTTACGTAGATGCGGATAACGGAAACAGCCCTGTATCTGAATGGATGCACTTTGGCGATGCTCAAGGCACTTTCATCACCAATTGGATTCCTGCAGATTACAGCTTTGACTGGACTGTATATCCCTACTACCTCTATAACAACAGCGTACAGATCATCGCCTTCGCTCGTGACCAGTGGGGTACTGAAACTCCGCTTGCCAACGTGATGGCAAACTCCGTATTTGTGGAAATCATCAATACCCTCGCTCCTGCCGTGAATACGGTGAACGTAGCCTGGGATGCCACCGTAAATGCCGGCGGCGTGGCTCATGAAGCTGTCGTCACCGCCATGATCAACACCAGTTCTGCTCCGCAGGATCTGGTAACGGTGGAATTCTTCCACAAACTCGATGGCGCAGCCGATTACACCCTCTTTGATACTCAAAGCGGATGGACTCCTGCCCAGATGAACAACGATCTGTTGCTCGTATCAGCTCCTATGACCTATGCCAATGAAGCTGTAGCAGTTACCGGGGACATCAAAGTGGTCACCACAGACATCTTTGGCAATACCAACGAAGATGTGATGGCTCTTGCCGATCTCCCTGCTGCTAACTTTGCAGTAACGCTTGATGGCGTAGAACTCACTACCGATCTGGAACGCGAAAGCACCGTGGTGCTGGATGCCAATCCTGTGGCTGCTGCATTGCAGAGCGTTGAATACTTCTGGGCTGAAACCCCTGTAGCACCTGCTGCTCCTGCCTGGAATGCCATCGACCTCGTAGATGCTGATCCCTGGACCCTGGAGTGGGATGTTCCGCAGAACTGGACCTTCGGTGCCAGCTATATGCTGAAAACTGAAGTGACCGACCTTGCCGGAAACAGCTTCAGCCATGCCCGCAGCTTCGTGATCACAGATCATACCACCGATATCGTGATCAATACCGTGGCCGGTATTGTTCCCACCTCCATCGGCATCATCGAACCCCGCCTGCACGGTGACAACATCCCCGTAGCAGTGACTGTGAACGATCCTGCCATCCCGCGCGTCGAATACATGATTCGTGGCGCACAAGATACAGCCTGGACCTCAGTGGCCTTCGAAAACGTGGTGAACAACCCTGTGACCCATGTCTTTGATGCTCTCACTGATCTTGCCAGCGGTGAGTACTACATCGGTGTCCGTGCCTCTCAGGCCCGCACCAGATTGTACCCCGTCATCGCAGATTCCGTGCTGATCACCGTGGACAACGATATCGCCGTAACAGTAAACTCCAGCATTCCTGAAACCAACGGCTTCTTCAATGGTGAAAACTTCGTGGTCAAATTCTCTGTTGACAGCGACGATGAAATCCTTGAGAACAACGTGGCTCTGGAATACAATACCGCGAATGAACCTGTCTGGATGCCTGCTGACATTGCCACCTTCACCACTGAAAACGGCATCGATTATACAGTTACCTTCGCAAACGTAAACGTACCTGTGGATGGTTACTACAACTTCCGCATCATTGTTCAGGACAGCGCTGTTCCCACAGCTAACTTCATGGAACTTGATGTGGCTCAGAACATCATGGTTGACTCCGGTATTCCGATTGTTGCCATGGTATCCATCAATGGCGAAACCGATCTCACCCTGCCTGTTGATATCGAACTCGGTACTCAGGCTTCCATCGTAGCTTCCGCTTATGACATTGCTGGTGGTCAGATCCATCTGATCGCTTCCGGTATCGAAAGAGTGGAATTCATCAGCGATGGCGCGGTGATCGGTGAGGTCGCCACTGGTGTCAGAAACCGTGAAGCCTATACCTTCGTATGGGATACCACTGGATTCGAGATCAATACCGTCCATCAGATCCAAGCTGTAGCTTATGACTTTGCCGGTAACAATGCTGGCACTGCCATCTACAACGTAAACATCATTGCTCCTGTGCAGCTTCAGGCTTATGCCGTGATCACTGCCATGGAGTTTGATAACGAAACTTCCAATAACGACGTGATCTACGCCGTAGTGAAAGACTGGCCCAATACCGGACATGCCGAAGTTACTTTCGAGTATTACAACGGCACCGCCTGGAACTACTTCGCTACTGCCGTAAATCAAGGCGAATTCTATAGCGCAAACTTCAACGCCGAATTGATGAATGCTGCCACCGCGATCAGAGCTCTGGTAAATGGCAACAACAACGAAGATTCCATCATTCCTGTACTGCAGGTTACCTATAACAATGGCATCTTCGAAGCTGTGAACCAGAACGTCGCTGCCGAGATCTTCTATCTGGATAAACTCCACGTGGAAGAAACCTTCGCTGCCGATCCGATCGTGACAGCAATCCATCGCACCGTCCCCGCAATAGCAGATCCTGTACACATGAACGACGTCTATATGTTGAATGGTCATCAGGGTACTGATATTGAGATCCCCGGTGCTGGCACCCACACCTTCTGGGCTGCTGTGCTGGATGGTGAGACAATTCATCTGAACAACACTCAGATCGTTACTACAAACCAAGGTACAGCTTCCGAAAACGGAATCAGTTTCTTCGTTCCTGCCGGTGACTTCGGTTACTTCCAGGATGTGGAAGTTCCTGTAGCCGTACCTACAGACTTCGCTCCTCTTAGCCCTCAGCATGCCTTCTTCCTCAAGGATCAAACTGGTAATCTGCAAGACGCTGATCTCACGATTGCCATTACTCCTGGAACCACTGGCACCATGATGGCTATGACTTACGATGCTCTGACCGGCTTGTGGAGCAATCCGATGAACGTTATCGACAACGGTAACGGCACCGTAACCGTGGAAGGCGTTCCTTCGGGAACCATCGTCAGCGTGTTTGAATACACCGGCGATGACGTAATCCACGCTCACCTCAGTTCCATCGAACCTGCCTACAATGTTGGCACAGTGCTTTGGACCGCTACCAATCCGTTGATCACCTTCGTGGCATACAATGGTATGAACGAAGGCGGTTACCTGAGCCCCGGTGATAATCTCGATCACACCATGTACTTAGATGGCGAGATCGTGAATCATGACTATGATATGAACACCGGTCTCCTCACTTACCAGGCCAACGGCTTGGCTGCTGGTGAACACACAATACTGCTGGTTGTTGAACGTGACGGCTTCTTTGCTAATGCAGAGCAGACCTTCAACGTGGACATCACTGCTCCTGTGATCACCGCTATCGGAAGCCAGATCACTGCCACCAACAGAGCCATTACTGCCACCATCACCGATACCGAAACCGGCGTAATGGACGTATTGCTCAACATCAATGGTGAAGCCGGGTTCAGAACCTCGCTTACCATCCCGATGAGCAGTATGATTGTGGCTGGTAACACCTACACCTACAATATCACCGATGAAGATCTCTTCGCCATGGGTTACAACTTCAGCAATACCGCTGAACTGACTGCATCCTGGTCTGCCATGAACAACCTGGAAATGCAGTCCATTCCTATGAATGTGAACTACACCGTGAATATCGTAGGCCCCGGCATTGTATTCACCGGCTTCGAAGATGGCTGGTGGATCAATCCCACTCAAAACACTCCGCTCACCTTCAACGTGATCGCTCCTGCCGGACGCGAGATTCAGGATAACCTGATGATTAGTCTGGAAGAATTGATCAATGATCCTGTGAACGGAAATTACGAAAACCTCATTCAGGAAATGCAGCTCAGTCCCGTCAGTGTGAACGGTAATGTCTATAGCTACAGTGTAAACTTCGGTTACTCAGTGGCTCCTAACGCTCACGCAGTAAGAATGTCTGTGGTTGCTGAAGATAACTACAGTGTCACCACCATGTCTCAGCAGACATACGGTATCGACTACCTGGCTCCGATCGTCTGGGCAGTATCCCCTGTGGGCGCTCCCATCAATCCGGAAGCCTTCCCCGTCACTTACGAATCCGCTGTCATTCCTTACGGAACCCCTGTGACCATCGCAGTTGGCTTCCAGGATATGCAAGGCTTCGCAACTCAGGAAACCGGCGAATGGTACTATGTACCTGCTGATGATACCTGGCACCACGAATACCTGGTGTACTACACCGGTGCCAGCGGATTGAACCTGGATGAAGTGGCGGTTACCCTCGATGGTACAGCTCTGAACGGAACCATAAGCGGTGGAGCCTTCACAGCTCCGCAAAGCGACCTGGCCCCCGGCCTCCACACTGTGGTGGCAACCGTTGCCGACAATGCCGGTAATGTGGGCACCATGTCCTATAGCTTCACGGTCACCGGTGGTGCTCCCAGCATCACATTCACAGGCCTCAACGGCGATGCAAACAACTTCTGGATCAATTCCACGAACAACAATGTGCTTGGCTTCACTGTCCAAACACAAGGAAACGTGGCTGTGGATACCGTAGTTGCAAACATCTATGCTGAGCCCAGCAACACCATCATCCAGGGGCCCATCACTCCTGCCGCTACCGGAAATGCCTACAGCATCAACTTGCTCGGTGGCATCGTTCCTGCCGGATCATTCGCAGTACGTCTCGAAGTAACTGTAAGCACAGTGCTGGGTACCAGTGCGGTATCTAACCAGACTTATGGTATCGACAACGACGCTCCGATGATCACGCTTACCAGCCCTGCTGAAGCTTCTGTCTTCGCACAGAACGCTCTGGTAAACATTCTGGCCACCATCAGTGATCAGATTGCCACCAAGGGCGGCGTGCTGAGTCAGGCTCGTAACATCCGTAGCGACAGAGCTGGTTCCGGACTCAATGATGTCCAGCTCAAGGTCTTCACACCTTCCGGCATCGATCTCATGGCCGAAGTGGATGTACCTGTAGCTCAGGTGATCGCTGAGAGCATCTCTGGCGAACAAACCTCCGAGCTTGGTACTTACACCATCGTCCTGATCGCCACCGACGGTGCGAACAACCAGAGCATGGTAAACAGAACCTTTATGGTAGCTCCTGCCACAGGTCCTGCCGTAAGCTTCACCGAGTTCAACAATGGCTGGCTACACGCCAACCAGATGAACAACCTGCAGTTCAACGTTACTGGTCAGGGCATCAGCTCTGTCAGTGCCAGCGTATATGCCAATCCTTCCGAGGCTCTCCTGATGGGTCCGCTCGCAGTGAATCCCTCCAATGGAGTATATACTGTTGGTGTAAACGGTAACATGATCCCTGCAGATCAAACATCCATCCGACTGGAAGTAACTGTAAACGACCAGTATGGTAATGAAACCGTAGCAAACTACTATTATAACATCGATAAGATGGCTCCTGTAGTCACCATCCTCAATCCTGCCGAAGGTGCCGAGATCACTCGCGTGGACGAAACCACCAAGGTAGTCATTGAAGCTCAGTTCTCCGACATGATGCCCGGTAAGAAAGCTGCCTCCGGCTCTGGCATTGCCTCCAGCCGCCTGGTAGTGATTGGCCCCGATGGCACTCAGATCGGTGATGCTGTGGTAACAGGTGCCGGTATTACCGAAACTTCACATCAGCTCAACAATCTGGCCATCGGCGCTTACGTCGCTCGCGTCACCGTGATCGACAATGCCGGCAACCAGGCTGTGGCAAGTGTGAACTTTACTGTGGTCGATGTACCTGCTCCTCCTGCAGCGCTTGAGATTACGGATGCTCACGCATATCCTAACCCTGCCAGCGCCGAAACTGGAGCCAGATTCGTGGTCAGTGTTACAAACACCTCCACGGTTAGCGTAAGAATCTACGACTTCGCCGGTCGCGAAGTACGCAGCATGAACTACGCCGGTAAGACCAACGGCAAGTCCACTATCGAAATCGTCTTCGACGGTCGTAACAACGATGGCGTCAAACTCGCGCGCGGTACCTACTTCGCTCGTGTGATGGCCAACGACGGCATGAAGACAGTTGAAAAGGTAGTAAAGATAGCTATCAGGAAATAAAGGAAGTGAGGGGAGGGGCTCACCCCCCTCCCTTCCATCCTTGAAAGGAAGGAAAAAATGAATAATTTAAAAAGCATATTGATCGCCCTGATACTGATAGTCTCACTATCTTCTGTCTTTGCGGATGATAATTCGGCAGCGGTATATACCCGCCTTGGCATCGACGCCCGTTCGATCGGTATGGGTGGTACTGGTGGAGCCTTTCTGGATAACGTCTCCAGTGCTTACCTGAACCCGGCAGTCCTGGCAGATGTAAAGAGAATCGAATTGACCACTACCGCAAGACAGGGAATGGAATGGGATAAGGGCCACAATGCAGTGGCTCTGGGATTTATGATCCCCACAGGTTATGTGGCTGCTTACTGGCAAGGATCCAATGTGTCCGATATCGATGGTTACAACGATTCCGGACAGGCCACCAACAGCTTTGATACAGCCGATCATAACATTGGTGTCAGCTATGCCGCGAAAATCGGTAAACTGAATCTGGGCATCACTCCCAAAATGTATCTCTCAACTATGGATGATGAATCCATGACCGGATATGGTCTGGATATGGGACTCATGTATCACCTCAACCGTTACTTCAATATGGGCTTCGCTGTGCGCGACGTCGTATCCGATTATGACGGTGAGGGAACAAAGGTTCCTCGCGAAATGATCCCTTCAATCGCCGCTTTCCCGATTCCCGGCCTGATAATCGCCGCTGATCTCGCGGGCAATGATGACTTCAAGGATTCTGCCCTGCGTGTTGGTGCTGAATACTGGCTTGGCGTGAAAGACGACAATGAGATTGGTTCCTCGCTTTCCGGAATCCGGATAAGGGAAAATGCAACTTGGTCGGATATCTTGTCCAAAACTCAGGCAGGCATTCGTGCCGGCATGAATGACGGTGCCTTCTCTGCCGGTTTTGGCTTGCGCTTCAAGATGCTGGAAATGAACTACGCTTATCAGATGGCTAAAGAAAGTTATCAAAACGATAACCATCTCTATTCCTTGCTGCTGCGCTTCTAAGCCTGTGGCAACTGGTACGCGATAAACATTCTGTGCTGATGCTCCTCCGGCCGCCAAAGCCGGGGGAGCAAAAGCCAACTAGGAGAAACAATGAAGAAACTTACTATCTGGTTGATGATCCTCCTGGCATGCCAGCTCGCATTTGCCCAATCCGAAAGCCGTAGCTTTATAAACGCTCAGCAGCATTATGAACTGGGCAATTATATCGCGGCAAAGCAATCTCTCTCTATTCTGGACCCCTCGGAGAGCACAACCCTGGAATATGCCCTGTTGCGCGGAAAAGTACACCTCGCTCTGGGTGAATTCAAGGACGCTTACTACTGGCTTTCGGAGTATGGGAAAAATTCTTTGGGCACCGAAGATCTGGTGCGCGGCGATCTCTTGGAAATGATCCGGGAAGCAAGCCTTTATCAGGAGCAATCTCCCATAGCAGTATCTTTGGGTAAATTGCGGGGAAACGTAAACACTTCAGAATCTGAATATGCCCCCGTGGTAACACCTGATGGTAAATACATGTATTTCTCTTCCTTGCGTAGAAGTCTTTACGCCAAGGAAAACATCTATATTTCCACCCATCAAAACATGGTCTGGGAACAGCCCGAGGAAGTGGAAGAGCTCTGCACGGATTTCAATGAATCCCTGGCATCTTTTTCCAAAGACGGCAACACAGCCTACCTCTTCGGATACTACCACAAATCAAACACCAATGGTGATATCTATTACAGCGTCAAATCCGATCGCGGCTACTGGTCCAAACCCTCACTGATCAGCGAAGTATCCAGCAAGTATTATGATTTGCAGCCCTTCGTGTACAACGATCAAGTGATGGTCTTCACCAGCAATCGCCATGGCAATCACGACAATTACGACCTCTTCGTTTCTCAGAAACGTGGCGGTGCCTGGACGGAGCCGGTGAACATCGGCGCTGTGATCAACACCGAATACGACGAGCAATCACCGTTTATCAGCCCCGACGGCAAGTACCTGTATTTTGCCTCCAAGGGCCATTCCGGGTATGGTGGAAATGATATCTTCGTTACCCAAAGAATGGGCGATGGCTGGACCATGTGGTCCAAACCTGTAAATCTCGGCCCCATTATCAACTCGGTGAAAGATGATCGTTACTACACCACCTCGCCTGATGGCAAGTTTGCCTTCCTTACCTCAAACCGCCCCGGCGGCATGGGCCAGGAAGATATTTACTACCTGGATCTGGGACTGCTGCAACGTGTAAAAGATCAGATCGCCGCCATCACCGGTAAACCGATGGACAGCGCTCCTATGAACGCCTACAACGTTAGCGGTACCGTCAGCAATGTCAATGGCAGACCCATCAAGACCGATGTAGTCTGGATCTACACGGTGGATGGCGATTCCTTCATGCGGATCGTTCCCACTGACGAGATGGGTATCTTCAAGTTCACTCTACCGGTCAATGCCAAAGACTTAAGCTATGAAGTGAACCACCCCGGCTATCGCAAGACCACCGCTACCGTGCCGCTCCCCGCGGATAAAGCTGATGTGGCAGTTGCCATCGTCTGTCAGGACGATGCCGGCCAACCCGATGCCAAAAACCTCGCCATCAACGGTAAGATCCTGGACGAGAATAACAAACCTGTACCCGGTACTGTACGCTGGTCCTATGTATGGGACGGCGAACTGAACGAAGTACTGGTTCAAGCCGATGATAATGGCAATTTCAAGCTGCATGTGCCCAATGTGGAGAAGGTAAAGTACAATATCGACGAGCCGAATTATGGCCCGCGTGAAGAAATCCTCAGCATTCCTGAAGGCACTAACAGCTACGATACCATCATCCGTCTGGTTTCCCTCGGAAACGACGTTCAGGTGAGCGGTAAAGTACTCGACAACAATGGCAAGCCCCTTACTTCCAACCTCTTCTGGTCCTACGTGAAGGATAACGAAGTGGTGGAATACAGGGTCAATTCCAATGCCGACGGTGAGTACTCAGTTACCCTGCCCCGTCAGGAAAGCTTTGATTTCCGCGTGGCAAAACCCAATTACTTGCAGGTCTCCGGCACCCTTGATGTGAAAGCGGAAGAACACGACGTCGTGAAAGATTTCCGCCTTGTACGCCTGGAAGAGGAAGCCGTATTCCAGCTGGAAAACGTGGAGTTTGAATTTGCCAAGGCAATCCTTACCCCCGCTTCCCTGAAAATTCTGGAACCTGTGCTCGCCACCATGAATGCCAATACTTCTCTGGAAATCGAACTCTCCGGTCACACCGACAACGTGGGTGGACGCGATGGGAACCAAAGACTGTCTGAAGCCAGAGCCAAAGCCGTTGCCAATCATCTGATCAAGAACGGTATTGAAGCTTCTCGTATCAAATCTGTGGGATATGGTTTCGACAAACCCATTGCTTCAAACAACACCCCCGAAGGCCGCCAAAGAAATCGTAGAACCGAGCTCAAGATTCTCGGCATCGAATATGCCCAGGATCAGGAAGAAGATTGGGACCGCGAATTCCGCGAAGCTGGCAAACAAACTCGCGTGGTCAGAACTGTCGATAAGGACACTTCTTACAGCACCACCCAGTTTGGCATCCCTGTATCCCTCGAAGACGAATTCAGATCCATGATCGAAAACGCTCTCAAGGATACCAAACAAGCCTCAGTAAAGGTGGATCTCTTCATCAATAACGGCAAAATCCAAGCCGCGAACGTGAGTGATCTGATGGGCAACCTCAGCGATAAACAAACTGAAGCCATTGCCGATCTCATGCTGGGCTGGAAAGTCCAATCCAATCAACGCAGTATCTATTCTTTCAGTGTAAAGAAATAGTAGATATATAGCCCGTATATCCAGGAGCAAGCCCCGGCTTGCTCCTTTTTGTATGCAGATGAAAGCATCCAGGACTGTATCACTTTCCATACTACACGCAATCCCCTCTTCCAGGATCGATCCTCAGTGCAGTGCGATCGAGCCAGCACTCTTCTAGCTGAACAGGCAGGAGCAAGGCCAATCTTTAAGACCGTTGCACATACATAGGAATCGTTTTATACATGAGACATGGATTTTCCGGGTTTGATTTGATATTAGCTATACCCACCCACCACCCCCTTTTGGTATGAGGCTACGCCCCATGCTGGATTTTTTGGCGGTCTTCGAATTTGTATGAGGATTCTAGCTACCCCACTACCAGCACGGATTCCACCCGGAATCCACCTGGACTCCACCTGAATACAGTTCGGGTGGGGTTCACGTGGGTTTCGCATGGCGTCCGTGCTAGTAGAGGGGGCAAGAGGTATTTTGCACTGAAGAATAGCAATCTGGGCTGGTGCACTCGGCATTCACGCGGAGATTCGAGCCATTCTGGATATGTGACAATTGATTTTGCAAGCACTTAGCTGTAGTCAGTCCTAAAAAGTGATATGCTCCATCTAAAAAAACTATAAACCCTCACTGAAAACTTCAAATCCAATCACCAAAACTTCAAATGTCCAAGTCCAAAAGATGATGAGCTATATAAGTCGATTGTTCAAAAATTGCTAACTTCTTTCAGGTCATTTTATTGTGTATATGACGCAAGTTTTCTGATAATCTAAGTGAATGTCCAAGTCCCTCAATAAACGGTGGGTGATTTGAAGTTTTGGTGATAAAAAGAGTTAGATAATAAAGGAATGTCCAAGTCCAACAAAGCAGATAAGTCTGACCATATCGTATTTGTTAGCAATGTGATACCTTCAATTGTCCAAGTGAGAGCAATTTGAAGTTTTAAGTGAGGGTTTGCAACCCGATTTGCAATTTTCATTGACTCTTTATAATTAATCCTGCAAAAAAAAAGGATGGAACACGATAAAAAAGGTTGACACAATCCGAGCCCTGAATAATTTGAACATATGTTCACAAGCATGCCGGTCCTTAAGCCTGATGACCAGTGCATAAATTGTGAATATTAGCGAATTTGCGTTCAGCACTGTAAAAACTGGCGCACTGGCTTTCAGAATACGTGCGAATGCATTAAACAGGCTGGGACTTACACATTATTACAAGGAGGATATAATGCCAAATCGTGACGGAACTGGACCTTACGGAAATGGTCGCCCCGGTAGGGGGATGGGCAATTGTTTCACTCCCCGCAGATCGAATATGAACACGCCGGGCACCGGGATTACCGGCACTCGCGGTTATGCTAATATCGGGGTATCCCTATTTATGGATGCCATTAGATACTTAATAAACAGAAAATCAATACAAAGGAGGTAACAATGCCCGGATTCGATGGAACAGGACCCTTTGGCGACGGACGTCCCGGAAGAGGACTAGGTCCCTGCGGTCGTTTTGACGGCGTTTTATCCGGTCGCGGCTTCGGTCGTGGCAGAGGACGCGGTTTTGGTGGAGGTTTGGGATATCGCTATCGTGGCGGGGTAAATGCCCCACAATATAACTACGCGTATCGTGAACCGGTATATAACTACACAAAAGATGATATGCAAGCGCAAAAAGCCGAATTGGAAAAGCAGTTACAATGGCTGAATGAGCAATTGTGCAAAGAGGATAATAGCTGATTTGCATTTAGCATAGCATATCGAAAAATCGAGGAGGTAAGTATTTTGCCTCCTCGAAATTTTGGATATTAAGATGATCAAAGGGCTAAAAGATTGCCGTGCCTGCTCACTCTGTGAAACTCGAACCCGCGTTCTACCCGGAGAAGGGAATCCGCGGGCAGAGATATTTTTGATCGCCCAGGCACCGGGAGAAACCGAGGATCTGAGGGGTAAAATGTTTGCCGGACCCAGCGGTGATGTGTTTTGGTCGATGATTGCGGCCATTGATGCAGGCACAGATGATTTTTATATGAGCAATTTACTTAAATGTAAACTGCCTCAAAACCGAAGACCAAAACAAGCAGAAATAGTAGCTTGTTCGCAGTATTTGGAGCAAGAGCTTAGCTATGTAAGACCAAAAATCGTGACGCCCTTGGGTTACTATGCCAGCAAATATATTTTTGAAAGCAGAGGGATCGGTCGCTTCACAAAATCAGAATACCCGGGCTTGATCGGCAAAGCATTTGTGTGCCGGGATTTTATTGTGATGCCACTCAGTCATCCTACATCCCTGATCCATCACCCGGAATATCGCTATCATGCTGAACAGAATTATTATCGAGCCTTTCACCTGAAGCCATGCAGATGGTTCTATATGTGTCCGATTCGAAGCTATACTCAGGCAAAACTTCTCAAATACTTCTGGACAGATCACTACTGTTTGGGTTCCTGGTCAGAATGTGAGCGCTACAGACTGGAGAATCGCGGCATTCCACACGCAGATGCGATGCTCCCCGATGGCAGCTATATTGAAGATCGATCACAAGAATAAGGAGAAAACATGAAATACCTTTTTGGACCCGTTCCTTCCAGACGTTTGGGCATTTCTTTGGGTGTGGATCTGGTCCCTCACAAAGTCTGCAGTCTCAATTGTGTATACTGTGAAGTAGGCAAAACCGATCTACTGACCTTGGAGCGTAAGGAATACGTTCCCATCAATGATGTACTAGCAGAATTGGATGAATTTTTGGCCACCAAGCCGAACTTGGATTTTATCACCTTTTCAGGGCAGGGAGAGCCAACTCTGAACAGCGGTTTGGGCAGAGTAATAAACCATGTTAAGGATCATTATCCTGTTTATAAAGTAGCCGTGCTCAGCAATGGTACTCTGTTTTGGGATAGATCACTCCGCCGAGAAGTGATGCGCGCGGATTTGATCTTGCCGGATCTCGATGCCGTTTCCCAAGATATATTCCTGAGGATTAACCGACCCAAGGCTGGGTTGGACAATAAAAAAGTAATTCAGGGATTGAAAGATCTGAGGGCAGAGTTTCCGGGCAAGATTCTAATGGAAGTGTTTCTCGTTCCCGGTTTGAATGATTCTCCGGAGGAATTGCAGTTGATCAGATCTGAACTACTGAGCATCGCTCCGGCCATTGTGCAATTGAACAGTCTGGATCGTCCCGGTACAGAAGATGGGGTGAAAGCAATGCCGCGGGATAGCCTTTTGCGTATAGTCGATTACTTTAAACCACTTAAGGTTGAAATCATCGCCAATCCGCAAAGCCGTAAAACAATTCCCAGCTTCAATGTAAGCATTGAACAGCAGATCCTCGATACCATCACCCGGCGTCCCTCCACGGACGCAGATCTCTGTCAGATTCTGTCTTTGCACAAAAATGAGCTGAATAAATACCTCAGCGTGCTGCTGGAAAACAATCGTATCACCGCGATCGAGATGGAACGAGGTACCTTCTTCAAAATCAAACAGTAAAAAAATCCCGGAAGCTTGATAGCCCCCGGGATTGGCGCATAATTGCTTATTTCATCAGGGTAGTTTTGCGTAGATAGTGTTTGCCTTCAGCATTCAAGCGCAGATAATACACTCCGCTGGGAAGGCTTTGCTGTCTGTCGTCGCTGCCATCCCAGATCAATTTGTACCAGCCTTCTTGCTGTTCGGCATCCACCAGCTTCCGCACTCTTTGACCGCGGATATTGTATACTTCCAGTGAAACCGGCCCGGCTTTGCCCAGGCCGTAGATGATGCTGGTGTCCGGATTGAATGGATTTGGGAAGTTTTTGCTGATGCAGCTAACCGGTGGGATGGTGGAGATATCGGCGGAATGATCCTCCAGAAAGATGTTTACTGGGCCATAGTAATAGCTGCTGCCGTCATAATCCACACTTTCCAACCAATAATAGTAACGCCCTGAAGCCAGGTTTTCCTTGTCTATCCAAAGGTAGTTTTGCATCTGGGATGTGTTGGTGGCAGATATCATTGAACTGATCTTCTGAGATTGCTCCAAATCATTAACGGTGGCGCGATATATCTGAAAGCCCATCACATTTGTCTCTGATTGAGTAGCCCATTGCAATTTAACTTCATTTTGCGGCGTAAGGGATATCGTGAACGCGGAAAGCTCCACCGGCAGTGTCCCACCCTCCTCATTGAGACCTATCTTGAAAGTCTCTTTCGCAGCATTTTTGCTCGCATCCGGGAAGGTATAGCTTACCACCAGTTTACCGATGCCATCATTATTGGTAAAAGTGCCGGTGATCCCCGTGGTGGAAATACCTACATACAAAGCAGGAGTAATCTCAGTCCAATCAAAGGACTTATCATCAGCAGCAGTCCAATAGAAACTCAATGTTTTTTTGGGATTGGCTTCTGTGCTATCATCAATATAGCCGCTGATGATCCATTCTCTACCCACAAAATCCGGGTACAGATCCGGGCTGGCGATGCTGGTGGCGCTAAAGTCTGAGATCAACTTGTCGTTTTCGCCGATCTCTAGGAAACTTGTAGCTGCTGCCTGATAACCGTCAGTGTAAAAAGAGCCGCTGTAACTGCCTTTTACCATGATCAGTGAACCGTTGATGGTGAATGGTTCAGTAAAGGTGAGCCCGTAAGAGTTGTCGATCTCGAGGTTGCTGATCTCATCAGGGAATCCGTTACCGGTGGCTTGTGCCTCCGCCGCGTTGAATGCCAGGATTGATGTGGGAGAGCAAGTCATGGAACTTCCAGCACCCCAAGTGATAGTGCCGGAGTTTACCAGATAGCCATTGAGCTCGATGGCACCGTTATTTACGAACTCTGCGCTTTGCCCTACTTCCATCAAGCCATTCATGGTTAAAGTACCATTGTTTTCCAGGTCGGTGTCTCTTCCATTTTCGATGGTCATCCGGGTGTCGGAATTTGTGGTAAGCGATTTCCCGGCGTTGATAGTCATCTGATCCAAATCCCTGGTAACATCCAATGTCATATCCGTATCCACGATGATGCTATTGGAGTTTGTGAATCCCGGATAGATAGTTGTGGCACTATAGGGTGCTACGTTCTTTTCCAGTGAGCGTTGCCAGTTGCCGGTGTTTGACCAATTTCCGGAGCTAAAGGTTTTGTAGTGATACAAAAAAGGTGTATTCCCGCTCAGATAGGGATATCCGGGGTTTTCTGCATTCCATACCCAGGTATTGACAAAATCCCAGTTCACATATGTACTTAGAATGTTTAGCATGGCATTGGAGCTGGTGGAGCCAATAGTTTGGATCGGTCCCCCCGCCGAGTTTATGCTAAATCCATTGTCGTAGTAGCTGTTTAGGACAGAACCACTGCTTTGGAACCCGCCCAGACCGGGGGAAGTTTACCATCAACTCGACCGGTGAGACCACCGATGCCACCCTCCCAGGCAGTCGAAGATATTCCTTGACTGACATTTGCCGCTGCCCAACAGCGGATGATCGCACCATCAATGGTACAACCTGCAAGTCCGCCTACTCGATCGCCCTCGCTAATGTTTCCGGAAGCATGGCTGTCGAAAGTTGTCCCATTTTCGTTGCAGCCCACGATACCGCCATATTTGATGTTATAGGGATTGCCGTTATCAGCGGGGTTGATTCCGCTATGGTTGGGATGCGTAGAGCTAACGTTTACTTCAGCCCAACAGAATCGGATCATGGGTACTTGTTTTTTGCGCACGCTGTTGTTTGCGCCCACCAGTCCACCCGTGGCTCCCAATCCACTAACTGTGGCACTGCCGCTATCGGCATGGGCATAACAACGAGATATCAAGACCCGGTAGTTGCAACAGAAGATACCAATACTTTGCCTACCAGGCTGCCCGTTGCGCGTCTTCCGCTGACAACAGGGTTGATGATGCCAAGGTTGTAAATAGCTGCGTCTGCTGTTGTGCCTTCCTGAACCAGACCAAAGAGGCCGATGTTATCCTCACCATCACTGAAATAGGCTCCGGATGGAGTAGTCGCTTTGCGATTGATATAGAGATTGGAGATGGTTTTGCCATCCCCGTCATACACTCCGGTGAAGGGATTTGATTCTGTCCCTATTGGTTCCCAGCCTTTGACTGCTTCCCACATCTTCGTCCAGTTGGCTGTATCGAATGTATCGCTGGAAGTATGGGCTGTTATACAATAATTGGCATAGCCATCTGTGGGATGCTTTCTAACTGCTCCCTCGCTATATGAGTTACTTGCTTCCCAGTTTGTCAATATGTCTGGATTGGTAACCGCGATATCAATATCATCAGCGGTTTGTTTATAATATTTCGATAAATCAGTGCGAACATCCCAGAGATCCTTGATGTTGGATATCTGATAGGGATCGACCGCTGTCCCGGAGCCGCCACTAAAGGCGAAGGCGGGTACTAAAATAGAACTATATACAAACAGAGCTACTAAACAAGCAGATACTATTGTTTTTATTATATTCTCCCAATGAGATGAATTTTTGGCTTAAATAATTCAAAAAGCGGTACTTAAATACTTCAAAAAGCGTTACTTAGATATCTTCGCTGAAGTATTCCACAAGCTTTATGATACTAGTATATACAAAACAACATTCATGTCAAGTACTAATATTGAAATATCTATGCAGCATTTTATTCAATAAGATTGAAAGCAAGGGCGTTGGCAGAGAAAAATCTAATGTGCAGTATAATAAGTGATGGGAAATGAATACTAAGTGTAATAAACAGCCGGAAGGGGCTTTATGCGGTCTTGGAAACTTGAGTATCACGCCTATGCTCGAGGTATTGATGATTACCTTGAAAATGTTTGCTATAGCTGTTGACGGCTAATTCTATGCTTGGAAGGCTCTATGGTTCCGCGTATTCGTGACGTTTTCGATCTGTATGGTGAAGGATTTTTTTGCGTAGGCGGATATGGTCTGGCGTTATCTCCAGCAGTTCGTCTTCACCGATGTATTCCATGGCCTGTTCCAGACTAAAGATGCGCGGGGGAATCAGTTTGATGGCGTCATCTTTGCCCGCGGCGCGGTTATTGGTTAGTTTCTTGCCCCGGCATACATTTATAACCAGGTCTTTATCTTTACTGTGTTGGCCTACCACCATGCCGGCATATACTTCGGTATTGGGGTGTATAAAAAAGGTCCCTCTGGCTTGAAAGCTATTCAATGAATAGGCTGTGGCGATTCCGTTTTCCATGGCTATCATCGAGCCATGAGAGTTTCCCGAGATTTCACCTTTATGGGGCTCATAATCCAGAAAGCACTGGCACATGGTTCCGGTTCCCCGGCTAATGGTCATAAACTCGTTGCGGCAGCCGATCAGACCGCGGGCGGGAATCTTGAATTCGAGGCGGGAGTATCCTTCCAAGGGAGGGTTCATGTTGATCAATTCTCCCTTGCGGCGCCCCATCATGTCTATCACCATGCCGACAAATTCTTCCGCTACGTCCACAGTTGCCAATTCGATAGGTTCCAAAAGCTTGCCATCAACCTCTTTATAGAGAACACGGGGTTTAGAAATCTGGAATTCATAGCCTTCCCGGCGCATGTTTTCCATCAGGATCGATAGTTGCAATTCGCCTCTGCCTTTCACGGTGAATGTATCTGCAGAATCGGTTTTTTCTACCAGAAGGGACACATTGGTCTGCAATTCTCTTTGCAGGCGTTCCCATATCTTTCCGGAGCTGATCCATTTACCGCTTTTGCCCATGAAGGGAGAATCGTTGATGATGAATTCCACAGCTATGGTAGGTTCGTCGATGCTGATACCCTGCAAGGGTACAAGGCAATCCGGGGCGGACACTGTTTCGCCGATGTCGATCAGTTCCATGCCCGCGATGGTGATGATGTCGCCGGCTCTGGCACTTGCTACAGCTTTTTTGCGTAGACCTTCGTAAGTATAGAGTTCGGTGATTTTGTATTGAAGCTGTTTTCCATTGCGCCCCAACAGCATCATCGTATCACCGGTGTGAACGATGCCGCTGTGAATCTTGCCGGTGCCCATCTTGCCCACATAATTGTCGTATTCGATGGCGGATACCAGCATCTGAAAGGGGAGCTTGGGATCACCCTGTGCGTCCGGTACTTCGCGTATTATCATGTCCAACAGGGGAAAAATATCTACGGGTTGCTCGCCAAGTTCATTTATGGCGTAGGCATCTTTACCGGAGGCATAGATTACAGGGAAATCAAGCTGTTCACTGGAAGCATTCAGTTCCAGAAAGAGCTCGAAAATCATATCCAGGACATCGTGGGCACGGGCATTGGGGCGGTCTATCTTGTTGATCACAACGATGGGCTTCAGTCCCAAAGACAGGGCGTTTCGCAACACATACTTGGTTTGCGGCATGGGGCCTTCAAAGGCATCCACCAGTAGCAGCACACTATCCACCATCTTCATGATGCGCTGCACTTCACCGCCGAAATCTGAGTGACCGGGAGTATCTACCAGATTGATTTTGTAGTTGTGATAGATGAGAGAGGCATTCTTCGAAAATATAGTGATACCGCGTTCTTTTTCGATGTCGTTGGAATCCATCACCCGCTGGATCAATTTCTCGTTGTTTCGAAAAACCCCTGCCTGCCGTAACATGGCATCGACTAGAGTAGTTTTTCCATGATCGACGTGGGCGATGATGGCTAAGTTCTTTATTTTACGCATTATTATCCTTTTGCTTCTACGAGCGGTGTTCATAAATTCTGATAGAGCGCATTAGTCAAGCATTGTATTTGGTTTTTATCCTTGATGAGGGAGGAATTATTGCTCCGGGAAGATACATCTGATAGCGCTAAACGCTTTGCGGGACCGGATCGGTGTGTTCCCGATCCCCGAGAGAGGCAATAAGATTAATTGACAGATTTTGCCCTCTTAACTAGTTTGCAAAAAAAATCAATCGACAGCGTTGAGGTACTGGTATGAAAAGAACTCTTATGTTGGTATTGTTTTGTATTTTGTCGGCTATTTTATCTGCCAATGCGATTTTGGGCAAATCCATAAAACGTCCGCTATATGCTCCCAATATCGTGAAATTGCAGCTTTCCGAAACCGCGCTCCAGCGCAGCAATCTACCCCGGGGTCTTTATGCAGAAAGTGAGAGTTTCGGGCTGCCTGAATTGGATGAAATCAAAAGTGAACTGGGCAATGCAAAGATTATCCGGGCTCACATCTCTTTGAAAGATAAAGAGTTTGAACGTAAACACGGAGTTGATCGCTGGTTCCTGGTAAAGTATAACAAAGCCATCGATGTATCCGCGGCCATCTTAAAGTTCAAGGGAAGCAGCTACATAGAAAAGGCCATACCGGAATATATTGCCTATAGCACAGCCATACCAAACGATCCCTATTATGCCAGCAACTGGGGGCACAACAACACTGCGCAATTGCCTGCTTATACTGCAAGCGGGCACACCGGGCCCGGAGTAGGGATCATTGGCTTCGATACTGATATGCAAGCGGCTTGGGATCTATCTCAAGGCTATGGTCTTAGCTCGGTAGTAATAGGTATCATCGATACTGGTGTGGATACAGCTCATCCTGACCTGCGACTGGTTGCGGGATACGATTATGGGGATAACGACAGCAATCCCATGGACGATTGTGCGGATCCCGGTCACGGTACTGCTTGCTCTGGAATAGCCGCGGGAATGGCGAACAACGCCCTCGGTATCACCGGCGTAGCCGGTGGCTGCAGCGTGATGCCTCTGAAAATAGCCGATTCTGCCGGCGATATGTACTTTACTTACATCGAAAACGCCCTCTACCATTGTGCCGATAACAATGTGGATGTGGCTAGCATGAGTTTTGGCGCGGAAGGAGGCATGGCTGAAGGTGAATCTCCCAGCACAGATACTGCCCTGGAATATGCTTACAGTCATGGAGTAACCCTGCTGGCTGCCACTGCGAACAGGGACGATCCCACTATAGCCTATCCCTCCAATCACAACAAAGTGATTAGCGTCGGAGCCGCAAGCCCAAGCGGTGAAAGAAAAAGTGAGACTTCTTCCGATGGGGAAAATTGGTGGGGCTCAAACTACGGAGTGAGTATTCAAGACAACCCCAACGCTGTCGATGTGATGGCGCCTACTATCCTTCCTACAACAGATATTACCGGAACCGGCAACGGATACAGCATTAACAGCGATTATTATATGTGGTTCAATGGAACTTCCTGCGCCACACCATATGCGGCGGGAATAGCAGCATTACTGATTTCAAATGACCCCAATCTCAGCCCTGCGCAAGTGCGTGAGACAATGGTTAGCACCTGCACGGATATGACTGTGGACGGTGGAGCCGGCTGGGATCGCTTCACCGGATACGGGCTATTAAACGCAAACAGCGCCCTGCTCATTCTGGAATTGGGAATTCCTCGCTGCCATATAGAGCATCCAGTTGATGGCTCGTTACATGAATTAAATAGCCAGATCCCAATCAGCGTAAACGCCACGGATTCTGATGGCAGCATCAGCAATGTGAAATTTTATGTGGATGGAGTACTGAAGTATACCGATAGCAGCTATCCCTATGCATGGACTTGGGATACATCCGCTTACTCTGCCGGTAGCTACACGATCACAGCCCTTGCTACAGACAATTCTTCAAATACAGCAAACAACACGATCCAGATCTCGCTGATCACCCCTGCCGACGAAGGCTTTGAGAGCGGGGACTTATCTGCTCTTCCCTGGATTACCGGCTCAGCATCCGCTTGGACAGTGCAAAACAATCAGCACTACTGCGGCTCCTACGCCGCGCAAGCCGGAGACATAGGAGATTACGGAACTAGTAGCCTCTCGATCAACCTCGATGTTAGCACAGCCGGCGATCTCTCATTTTCTTACAAAGTTAGCTCGGAAAATGGCTATGACTTCTTGAGCTTTTACATCGATGACAGCTTGCAAGCACAGTGGTCCGGAGATATAGATTGGACTATTCACAACATAGCAGTGGCAAGCGGTGAACACACTTTCAGATGGACTTACAGCAAAGACAGTTCGGTAGATTATGGCGAGGATAGTGCCTGGCTGGATCACATTGTGTTCCCGGAAATCAACCAAACATTTCCCCCTACAAACCTGAGCGGCAGTGCTGTCCCGGGATCGGTAAACCTTAGCTGGAACTCGGTTTTGAGTGACAATATAAGCGGTTTCAACATCTATCGTGACGATGTGTTTTTAGCCTTCAGCCCCTCCACTGCATATACTGATGCCACAGTCGTGACTGGAATAAGCTATACATACTATGTAACAGCTTTATACGGCTCTCCGGCAGTGGAATCCGCGCCCTCAAATTCCATCACGATTTGTCCCGGCATGATCACTGCGGACTACAACATCGGAAGTGGTAGCGGCAGCAATGATACTGATGAAGCATGCCCGATCAATTCATATTATAAGAGCTTGCATGGTCAATCCGTCTATACGGCAGCAGAGCTCAATGCTGCCGGAATAAGCGGTCCCATTGAGATCAGCCGGATCGGCTTTGACGTGAGCGAAGAACCTGAATCTGCTTTGCCAAACTTCATCATCCGGATGAAACACAGTGCAGACGTCAATGCAGCCAACTGGCAGAGCGCTGCGGGCATGCAAACGGTTTATACAAACGCTGCTTATATGCCTGATGCCGGAGGATACGATATGCTGGTGCTGGATCCGCCCTTCAGCTGGAATGGCGTCGACAATCTCGTAGTAGATACAGCCTTTAGCTTGCTTCAGAATTGGTCATATACCGGCAGGGTAAAATACAGCACTCTCTCAAACGGATACCGCTATGTGAGAAATGATGGCAGCGATCAAACAAATGTGTTCTCAGGCGGATCCACAACTTCAAAACGTCCCAACATCCGGCTTTCTACACAATATATGATGCAGATTCCACGGATCGAAGTAAGCCACACTGCTATTGATTTTGGCACTGTATTGATAAATACTGCTCAAAGCTCTTCATTCACGATCTCAAACCCGGGCAATGCGCCGTTGAGCGGATCCATCACTGTACCCACCGGCTACAGTGTTAGTGCGGATAGCAGGGCAAACCGGAAAGAAGGGCTCTCTCTTTCCCGTTTAAGCGGTGCAGCATCCAGAAACACAATAACATATAGCGTAGATCCCGGAGAAAGTCTGGAGCTATTTGTTTCCTTTAGTCCCACGGCAGTTCAGGCCTACTTGGGAGATCTGGAAATCACCCACAATGCCGAAGGAATGCCCCGGAGCATAGCTCTCAGTGGTCAGGGCGGAAAACCGGAGCTGGTGCTGAGTGACAATGCTTTCAGTGTGGATCTTGGGCCGGGTGAAGAGAGCACGCGTACTCTTACTATCTCAAACGCGGGTAATATGACATTGGATTATAGTATAGCTAAGGACAGCAGCGTATCCTGGCTGGAACTGAATGGGGGAGAGTCTGTAAACAACGTCATCGTAAGTGGAGGCAGCGCGCAGCAAATCGAGATTGCTTTCAGCAGCGTGAGTCTGCCTGTGGGCAGCTACAGTGCTACAATATCCGGCACTTCAAATGATCCCGACTACGCCAATTTCAACATTGCAATAGCGTTTAATGTGAAAGCTCCTTTGATTCAAATCAGTAGCACAAGTCTGGATTTTGGCATGGTTCCCGTGGGAGAAAGTGCCGATAGCAGTTTCACGATTTCAAATCCCGGCAATGATACTCTGGAGGGAGAATTGATCTGGAATCACATCCTGTTCAGCGTTTCTGAAGACAGAATTGAAGGACACAGGATCAGCGCAAAGCAGGATAGCCCGGAGGCAAGAGAATATTCCCGGCTTCAACCCTCGAGTCTGGCATTCAGTATCCCCGGAGGAGATAGCCGGACCTTCACTGTCTCGTTTTATGCAGCGGAGATGGGTGAATATAACGCTACAATTCAGATCGTAAGCAACGCTGCCGACGCGGCTCTCAGCCTCCAACTGAGCGCAATCGGTGTGCAAGCTGTTCTCCAGCATTATCCGAACTTTATCGAAGTGGACATAGCCTTTGGAGAGTCCGCTACCGAGGGAATTCAAATCGAAAACAATGGTAATATCCCTCTCATTTACACTATAGCGCGGGCACCCGGTTCATCTCTCTTGTATACAATCAATGGTTCCTATTCCCCGGTTGAGGGCAGCTTGGCCCCCGGAGGCCGAGCATCAATAAGTCTTGGCATTCATGCCGATATCGAAGAGAGTGAGGTCTTTCAAGCAGTAGATATCAGCTGCAACGATCCGGACAATCCCTTTGTGAGGATTCCATTAGTTGTAAATACTTACAATCCCAATCACGCTCCGTTGCTCAACCTGCCGGATAGCATCAGTATGGATATGAATGGCTATCTGTTGCTGGATTTCACAGCTTATATCAGCGATCCCGACGGAGATGTAACAACACTGGGAGTATCCGGAAACAGTAATGTCACAGTAAGCATCCAGGGCTATGTGGTTAGCTTCAGTCCCAACAGCGATTGGTATGGTGAGGAAACGATCACTTTCACACTATCCGACGGAAATCTGGAAACGAGCGATGATGTGCTGATGATTGTAAACTATGTAGTTTATGAGTTGGATGTTCCCGAGCCGATGATTATGGCAGATATGAACGGGATATCCATAAGCTGGCAAGCAATAAGCGATGCCCAGGAATACCACGTATACCGTTCCAGCAGTCCGGATGGGCCCTTCGAATTGATCGAAGTAACGAACAACACTTTCTATCTCGAAAGCACTATTGAAGATAAGGCTTTTTACTATATAAAAGCGGCGGTACCGGCGATAAGTGTAAAACAATAAGAAACATGAGCTCATCCAGTCCCTTGCCATAATAGTCCATAGCGGGCACACTGCTCATCGCACAGTAATTGCACTGTTGATCCCGGACATTTGTCCCTTCTATGGCACTGCTCTCATTGCATACGTTCTCAGTACGCCGCATAGCAGATTATTGTCCTGATCATGGCTCGTACATCTTTATTGTGATCAGCAAAGAGCATCGCAATTGCGGGGGAGTGGCCGGGACTCAGTCTTAGCGATGGGTTTGATTATTCAGCGATGTTACATACCGATGTTACCGGATTTCCACACATTGAGTGCTATTAGAGCAGAATCCTCTTGACAGATCTTCGGTAATGGATATAGTCGATAGCGTCAGGTGAGAAACGCATATTTTACGCTATGACAAGGGAGAAGACATTGCTGTTACAGAAGTATTTTGAAACGCGAATGCAGATGATCGACGAGGGTTTACACATGGCCCTGAAATTTGATAAACGCTACGCGGGGCAATTGAAAGAGGCGATGCTGAAGGCAGTGATACCGGGTGGTAAACGATGGCGCCCTCTGCTCTTGATCGCAATCTACGAAATGTTGACCGGGCTGAAAAAGAACAACAAACAGCTGCCGGATGTGGTGAAAGCTGCTTGCGCCGTGGAATTGATCCATAACGCTGCCATGGTGCACGACGATCTTCCCGCTTTAATGAACAAGAAAGAGCGCCGCGGATTGCCCGCGATTCATCAGGAATATGGCAACGCGGTGGCTATATTGGCAGCGGATGCCCTCTATACTCTCGGTTTCGAGCTGATGGGCGAGATTAAGGATGCCAAAAAAGCTAATCTGGCCATTCGCAATCTGTGTATCAATACCAAAAGTTATGGCCTCATCGGAGGTCAGGCAATAGATCTTGCCAGCAAACGTAAGGTAATGAAGATCAATACATTGCGATATATAGACATGAAAAAGGTAGGTTCACTCTTACAAGCTGCGGCAGAGATTGCCAGCATCCTGGCAGGCAGCGACGAAAACACCCGCCAGATCATGAGCACTTATGCCATCAATCTGGGTATGGCATATCAGATGATCGAAGACATCGAAAAAGACTATGCCCGCGGCAGTGACGGGCTGGATTTTAATGAAGAATTTGTACCTGTATCAAAGGCAAGTTATACCGGACTTATGGGCTTTGACAAAGCTCGCAAACAAGTAGAGACTCTTTTGGAAGATTGTTCTCGCAGCATAAAACCTTATCCCAATAATGCCGTGCTGATGGAATTCATCCAGATGATCAGTGAGAAGCTGCCCTGATACGGTCATGATCGATATTCACTGTCATATATTGCCAAATATTGATGACGGCTCCAAGGATACAGACAAAAGTCTGGAGCAGCTGAAAATCATGGAAGCGGGAGGCATAGAAAGGGTATATCTTACTTCTCATTATTTTCGGGGTCATTATCAATACAGCCGGGAAGAATACGACGCAAAGCTGGCGGCTCTGCAGGGTTCTGCCCGGAACGCGGGTTTGGGGCTGGATTTGCAAAGTGGTTTTGAGGTCTTTGTGCAGCCGGGCATCATCACAGACATTCAGGAAAAAAATCTCTGCCTTAGCAATAGCAAATACCTGCTCATAGAAAGCGAACTAAACGGACTCCCCGGAGATTTTTACAGTAATGTGTATCCTATGTTGAAAGCGGGATACAAGCCAATTCTGGCTCATGCAGAGCGCTATGTGAGCATCATGAAGAAGCCTTCCAGGGCCAGAGATCTGGTGGACAAAAATCTATATATCCAGACCAATGCCGGTGCGCTTTTAGGATATTATGGCGAAAAGGTGCGGCAAACTGCGTGGGTGATTTTAGAGAATGGCTGGAGTCATTTTGTGGCCTCGGACGACCATGTGAGAGGGGATTACGTCGCACTCTTTGAAGCTCATCGGATGATATCCGAACGCATCGACGAACATACGGCAAATCTGCTCTGCAAGGACTTCCCAGCGGCCATTGGCAACGACGATAAAATCCCCTATACATACGTTTATGTGCAGCGCCCCAAAGGCAAACGCCGCAAGGGCATCCTGGAGAGTATCTTTGGCTAAAGTGCTCATCACCGGAATCACTGGCTTCATCGGCAGAGCGGTTTTGGAAGGGATACTGCCGCTGGGCCATGACATACATGCTGTCATCAGGCCGGGAACATCACCCGAACGGCGGGTGGGATTGGAAAGAAAAGTAAATATAAAAGAGCTTGATTTGGCAGATACAGCGGGTCTGCGAGACTATCTGGCAGATTCAAACTTTGATACCCTGATCCACATCGGAGCTCTCAGAGGCGGGCGTAAAGCCACCAGAGATAACTATTACCGCAGCAATGTAAGCAGTACCGAACAAATGGTGGATTATTGCCTGAAACACAATGCCAGGCTGATCTTCTGCAGCTCTGTAGGAGTATTTGGAGCCATCCCCAACGAATTACCCGCCAATGCTCAGACCACGCGCAACCCGGATAACTACTATCATTATACAAAGATTGAGGCGGAAAAGGTAATCGGAAAGGCTATTCTCCATGGCCTGCATGCTGCTATCATCCGTCCCAGCATCACCTATGGGACCAAAGACAAGGGCTTTCCCTATCAACTGGTGAAAATGGTGGACAAATATCACTTCCCGCTCATCAATAAACGCATCTGGCTGCATTTGTGCCACATCGAAGCTCTGGTTGAAGCCTTCAAATGGTGCCTGCAACACGATTTTCAAACCGGTTTGGCATGGAATGTGGCAGATCGGGAACCGGTGCAACTTCAAGCGTTGGTGAATTTCATCTCGCGGCAACTTCATGGCAAAAACTATCCTGCTATCCTCAGTGTGGACCGTTTTTTCTTCTCATTGGGAGAGAAACTTTCGCGCCGGATGAAGAATGAACTTTTTGTCAGCAGGTTTGAACTGATCTCCAAAAGCTGGTTTTACGACGTGCAACAATATTATGCTAGTATGGAGACCTTGGGGATCAAGCCCCATTATACCATTCCGGATATTCGTATTACTATCGATGACTACCGGAGGAACTGATGGCAATTCCCATCATCAATGGCTGGCGAAACTACTATCCGATTGCTCATGAGGGACTTGGTTCCTCTTATGAGAGAATCATAATAAATAAGCTGCTTTTAAAACTCTATAAATCATATGGTTATCATAGTGCCCTTGAGAGTCCCTGCTTTGGCTTTACCGGGATTAGCGGGATCAATCTTGTCCCTCTGGCTCAGGCGGGATGCGAAGTGTATCTGGAGGATCACGATCCGGAACGGATTGAGATGATCAAAGCAAGCTGGAAAAAGCTGAAGCTGAACATGGAAATCAGATGCAATCCCGGCTATCGCAGCCTGGATTATCCGGATCAAGCCCTGGATTTCGCTTTCAATTTCTCCGCGATGTGGTTTGTAGAGGATCTTGCTGTATTTATCGCCGAACTGTGTAGAGTAACGCGGGAACATATCCTGATCTGCGTTCCGAATCGCAGCGGTATAGGCTACAAGGGACAATTGAAGGGATACAGTCCCGATTTGTATCCTCAGCTTCGTCCGAATCACATCGATCCACAAAGCATCATCTGGTATATGCAAAAGGCAGGATGGAGCCTATGGAAACAGGATTATATCGATTGCCCGCCCTGGCCGGATATCGGCATGAATAAAGAGGACTATCTGCGCTCGTTAAGTGGCAGAGAATCCAATAACGATCACACCGGAATTGCAGCAGAAAAAGCGTTGTCGATCATGCCATATTATCTGGGGCAAGATCCCGGCTTTGCTGCACGTATGCTGCGCTTTCAAGCCCTTGAACTTCTGGCTCCCAGATGCTTTAAACACATCTGGGCGCATCACCGTTATATGCTCTTTGCCAAGTGAACACGCGTAATAAAGTCTTTTTGACAGTTGGCAGCTTGATCGGAATAGGACTTATCGTCCTCTGGCTCAGCTACATCCCACTGGGAGAATTGAAAGAGTATTTCAGCCGAATCCGTCCGCTCTATGTAATATGGGCATCCTTGTGCTATTTGGGAGCGTATTTTGTGCGTTCCTTGCGCTGGAACCTCATCTTGCGACAGAGTATGAAAATACCGCTTAGAGACACCTGGCTTTACGCGATGGGGGGAAATCTTGTGAATTACATCATCCCCATCCGGGCGGGGGAATTGGTCAAATGCTGGTTTATCAAAAAGAACCACAATCTGGGCATGGCGCAAAGCCTACCCTCGGTTTTTATCGACAAAACTTTCGATACTCTGGCCATTATCAGTGTGATCTTTTTGATTCCTTTTTTGACCATCAAACTGAATCCCGCGCTGAATGTGCTATTGGCTATATTGCTTTTGGTCTTCATTCTTTCCGTGGGTTTGCTCTTACTGGCGGCCTGGCGCAAGGACTTGGTATTGAAGGTGTTGACACTACTTGTGAAGCTAAGTCCCCAGAGCTTGAAAGCGCGGATGAAAGAGCTTTTGGAGCAGTTTGTGGACGGGCTCAATCTTTTTGAGCACAAACCGGCTAAGCTGGTATGGGCAGTGATCCTTACCATGATTGGGATTCTTTTGGACGGCCTGTATTTTTATCTGATCTTTGAAGCCTTTGGCATCGAATTCAGCTTTCTAATGGTGCTATTTGGCTACACTCTGATCAATATGAGTTATGCGTTGCCTCAGCCTCCGGCGCAATTGGGCAGCAACGAGTGGATGATGATTATCATCTTTAGTTTGGGATTTAATTTGACAAAGTCCAGTGCTTCGGCGATTATGGCATTTGCGCACATTCTCACAGCCCTGTTGATGGGCATCGTAGGCGCATTTGCCTTTGCGTATGCGGGTTTTGAGGTGCTGAAAATGATCTTCAAAGGAGAGAAAATAGATGGATAACAGCATACAGAGGATAGAGGAATTGAGCCTGGCAGTAAAGGCATTAAAAAGCGAAATAGCCAAGGTGATAGTGGGCCAGGAACAAGTGATAGACCATGTACTTACCGCTCTTTTTGCCAATGGACATGTGCTTATCGAAGGCGTTCCCGGTTTGGCCAAAACCCTGATGATCTCTTCTTTGGCGCAAAGTCTATCGCTCAGCTTTTCACGTATTCAATTCACTCCGGATCTTATGCCTTCGGATATTACCGGTTCAGACATCCTGGTCTCAGATTCTGCTACGGGGCTACGAGGCTTCGAATACCTGAAAGGACCTGTGTTTGCAAACATTATTCTGGCAGACGAAATCAACCGCACTCCACCGAAAACCCAATCCGCTTTGTTACAAGCTATGCAGGAAAACACTATCACCAGTGGTAATAAGACATGGGAGCTGGATAGACCCTTCATTGTGATGGCTACCCAAAATCCGATTGAGCAGGAAGGCACTTATCCCCTTCCGGAAGCGCAATTGGACCGCTTCATGTTCTATATAAACATCGATTATCCCTCATTTGAGGAGGAGTGTAAAATAGTGGAAAATACTACCGGTGGAGCAATTCAGCAGATCAAAGCGCATCTGGATGCGGAAAGGATCATTGCCTTGCAGGAAGCGATCCGTCTGCTTCCGGTGAGTGAGCATGTGCTAAAATATGCCGTTGAGCTAACCCGGCGCACACGTCCCAACAGCTCCGATGCCGATCCGGAAATAAAACGTTGGGTCAGCTGGGGAGCAGGACCGCGAGCATCGCAATACTTGATCCTGGGAGCCAAAGCCGTTGCCGCTCTGGCGGGAAGGCTGAGTCCCTCCGAAGAAGATGTGCGTCAGGTAGCACCGATTGTATTGAAACACAGAATATTGGTATCCTTTGCGGCTGAAGCCGAGGGGATCAATTCCTCCGAGATCGTCTCTCGCTTGCTAAAAGGGAGAGGCCAGGCCTAAGGAGTCTTAATGAAACGCCCGATGATCCTGTCTCTGCTGTTACTCATCAGTATCAGCTGCGCCGCCATCGACAATCGCTTTCTCTATCCTCTGGGTATAGTAAAGGATTCTGAAGCATACAGTATTGATGTTTCCGATTCTCAAGTGCTTACCAGAAATCAAAAACAACTGTGGATATACAGCACTTTCAATGCTTGGCAACCACGCCTCGAAACATCCTACAACTCGTTGGCCCGCATCGAAGACGTCAATTTCCAAAGTGGTAATTACATCTATGTGTCCAGTCGTGAACCTACCAATGTGTTGAGTGCTATAGATTCCTTGAATCAATTTGGAAAGATATACTTTGTAGACACTTTGATCGGAGACAAGATTACCAGAGAAGGCGCAACATTATATGTGGCAGATCGTTATAGAGGCATTGATATCATAAATGTCGGCAGCGGAGGGGGCAATGATCTATTGGCGAACTTCGCGGAAAAATGGGGTGTGAGAGATTTTATAGCTGAGTACCCCTACATCTATGCTTTAAACGATTTTGGCCTGGTGACCGTGGATATCAGTGATCAGAAGTTTCCGCTGAGTATCGCCACCAATTACCAGCTACCGGACGCACGCTATCTGGTAAAAAATGGGGAGTATGTGTACATCGCTTCCGGAAAAGATTTGCTGGTTCTCTCCATTAGAGACGTGAATAAACCGATCCAGGTGGGGCAGATGCGGCTGTTCAACGACATCCAGTCTTTGGCAGTGAAAGATAACCGCCTCTTCGTGGCTTTAGGACAGGGTGGAGTGAAGATCCTGGATATCTCGGTTCCCAATCGCATTGTGGATATGAACACCTTCTATCCACCATTCCCCGTGTATGATGTCGCCCTTGAAAACGACTATATTTATATCGCGATGGGCAAAGACGGCTGGATGATATACGAATATCGCTGAGGAATTGCGCCAAGTTCGGAAATCTTGAATACGGAGCCTAATCTACGGCAGGAGCTTCACAAAGCATCATTCATAGTTCCCCCAAATAATGGCTGAGCATTTCTGCGTGGACTCCGGATACCGGCAGGTTCTCGACCTTGCGCCTCTCCTGAGGCGTCAATCATGGCACAGCGAAGGCAAAGCCTAAGCATTCCATCAACTGCAGCCCTCCAAAACAGCACTCATAATTTACTCTCAGCTGCGACATTTACCTAAAACACCTTAGTTCCAATATCACATTATATCGTAAAGCTCTATATATCAGAGCTTTATGTATCTTAAGACCAAAGAAAGCAGCTGATATCTCCCTGTATTCAGGTCGTTTATCACTTCTTAATCAAGCCTTCATCAAGCGTTAATTATTAACGCTTGATTAACGCTTGATGACCACTTGATTAACACTGTCTACAGAGCTGACAGTGAGATTGGGAATTTGGTCTTCTGATTTCGTGATTTCTGATTTCGGATCCAAGGACTTCCAAGGACTCATTGGCGTGTCACCCTTAAAAGTATCCACCCTAAGGAGCTGATAATAATGACCGAGAAAGGACTCATCCAAGGATTCATTTTCCAAGGGCTTTCCCAAGACATATTCAAAGACTTTTTCCAAGTACATATTCCCAAAATGTACTCCAAACACAATTCCAGCTCATTCTAGCTGTGCACATGTCACAGTTCCGTAACAATCTCAGACACAGCTTCATCGGGCCAAGCTCGGTAATGCTCCTGTGCAAGCCACCCAATAGGCTGCTACGGAAGAGGGTTAAAGATCAGATAAAGATAGGATAGATGCCGGATCTGGATCGGCCGGAATAAATTACCGGGGAATGTGAGACCATTTTCATTTGACAAAGGAAGGGCATTGGGATTTTCTGCGCTCTCAGAGGTAAAAAAATTGTTAAAGAAAATCATAATCAAAGGTGCCGGTGAGCACAACCTGAAAAACATAGATTTGGAGATCCCTCGAGACAAACTGGTGGTTTTTACCGGAGTGTCCGGTAGCGGAAAAAGCTCTCTAGCCTTCGATACGCTGTATGCTGAAGGTCAAAGGCGTTACGTGGAATCACTCTCCGCATATGCCAGGCAGTTTCTGGGACAGATGGACAAGCCCAAGGTGGATTTCATTGAAGGACTGTCTCCGGCTATATCCATCGAACAAAAAGCCAGCAGCAAGAATCCACGTTCCACAGTGGGTACTGTTACCGAGATTTACGACTATCTGCGTGTTCTTTATGCTCGGGTCGGGGTGCAACATTGCTATCAATGCGGTGCGCCGGTGGGCTCGCAGACTGTGGATCAGATGGTGGAACACCTCATGCAAAACCCACCGGGAAGCAAGCTGCAGATCCTGGCACCGATTGTTCAAAACCGTAAAGGCGAACATAAGGACGAACTGGAACAGCTGCGATCTGAGGGCTTTGTCCGAGTTATGATCAACAATGTGCTGCGAAATCTGGATGAAGAGATCGTGCTGGATAAAAAGAGCAAGCACAATATCGATGTTGTGGTGGATCGCCTTGTGATCAAAGATGGTGTGCATGCTCGCATGGCAGATTCTTTGGAACTGGCACTCAAACTCACTGATGCTTTGGTGAAAATCGACTATCCTGATCTTGATCGGGTAGAATTGCTCTCGGCTCAAAACGCCTGCGCTACATGTAATATTGGTTATGATGAATTGAGTCCCCAGAGTTTCTCTTTCAACAGTCCCATCGGGGCCTGCCCCTCATGCAACGGCTTGGGATACCGGTTGGAGTTTGATCAGAAATTGGTAGTGCCGGATCCGGAACGCAGCATCATGGACGGAGCTGTGGTGCCCTGGGGAAGACTGGAGGCAAAGAAAGACAGTTGGACCCTCAATATGGTGCAAAACCTCGCGAGAGCATACAATTTCGAGCTTGACGTGCCTTGGAAACATATCCCTGAGATCGTACAACAACTGATTCTCTACGGTTCGGGGTCTAAGAAATTCAAAGTTGGGTGGCAAAACGAGCGTGGCAAGGGCGAATTAATGATGCGTTTTGAAGGTGTGATGAACCAATTGAAGCGCAGATTTCATGAAACTACTTCCGACGATATGCGGCGCTATTATATGCAATTCATCAGCGACAAGGCCTGTCCAGATTGCAACGGCAACAAGCTGAAAGCGGCTTCTCTGGCCGTGAAAGTGCAAGATAAATCCATTGCCGAGATTACGGCGATGAGTGTGAGCCAGGCCTATGATTTCTTCAATAAACTGAAACTGAGTGGAAATCAATTGATTATCGCCGCAGAAGTATTGAAAGAGATCCAAGCCCGCTTGGGCTTTTTGATGGCTGTAGGCTTGCATTATCTGTGTCTGGACCGGCGTTCGCCCACACTTTCCGGGGGTGAATCCCAGCGCATCAGGCTCGCCAGTCAGATAGGCTCACAATTGGTGGGAGTGATGTATATCCTAGATGAGCCCTCCATCGGTTTGCATCAAAGAGATAACGCTAAATTGGTGAGTATGCTGTTGCAATTGCGCGATTTGGGAAACAGCGTGATCGTGGTGGAACACGATGAAGATACCATGCGCAGCGCGGATATGATAGTTGATTTTGGCCCTCGCGCCGGAGTCTATGGCGGTCAGATCGTGGCGCAAGGAAAACTGGAAGATATCAAAAACAATTCCGAATCCCTTACCGGAGCCTATTTATCGGGAAGAATGAGCATTCCCATTCCCCAAAAACGCATGAAGCCGGACGCACGAGTGCTAAGCATTATGGGCGCCAAACACAATAACCTCAAAGAGATAGATGCGCATATCCCGCTGGGAATGTTTGTCTGCATCACCGGCGTGTCCGGCAGCGGCAAGAGCTCGCTGATCAATCAAACCCTTTCACCATATCTGAACAACCATTTTTTCCGTTCCAACCATAAGGTGGGTAAATGCACAGAAATCAGAGGCGTGGAGCACATCGACAAGGTGATTAACATCGATCAGCAGCCCATCGGCCGCACGCCACGAAGCAATCCCTGTACCTACATCAAACTCTTCGATCCCATCCGCAATCTGTTTTCTGAATTGCCCGCTTCCAAGATGCGGGGTTTCAAACCGGGACGTTTCTCTTTCAATGTAAAGGGTGGTCGCTGTGAAGCATGTGAAGGCGCCGGAGTGCGCCAGATAGAAATGCATTTTATGGCCGATATTTACGTAACATGTGAGGTTTGTAAGGGTAAACGCTATAATAATGAGACTTTAAACGTACGTTATAAAGGGAAAAACATTGCAGAGATCTTGGATATGGATGTGCAAGAAGCAGTGGAATTCTTTGACGCTATACCATCCATCAAAAAGAAGCTTAAAACTCTGCGTGAGGTAGGCTTGGATTATATCAAACTGGGACAACCGTCAACCACACTGTCCGGAGGAGAAGCGCAACGGATCAAGCTTTCCAAGGAGCTGAGCCGTCCCTCCACGGGTAATACCCTCTATCTTTTGGATGAACCCACCACCGGCTTGCATTTTGATGACATCAACAAGCTTTTGAAGGTGCTGAAGAAATTGGTGGCGATGGGCAATACCGTGGTGGTGATTGAGCACAATCTGGACGTAATAAAATCCGCGGATTGGATCATCGATCTGGGCCCGGAAGGGGGAGATGAGGGCGGAAGAATACTGGCTGAAGGAAGTCCCGAGAAGATAATGGAGATCAAGGAAAGTGCTACCGGGCAATTCCTGAAAGTACACTACGAGCGAGAAATGCTTGCCTTGGGCGAACCAATCTCTCCAAAGAACTCCAAACCCAAAAAGAGCCGCAAAAAGAAGGTTTGAGCTATGCATGTGAGATTCAGCTATCAGGCTTTAACTGCAGGCAGATACGAAGTTGGTATAGCCGGAGATTTCACTCATTGGAAGATACTGTCATTGCAGGACTTTGGGGGACTGTATCTGATCGATTTTGACCTCAAACCCGGGCGCTATAGCTATAAGTACATCATCGACGGCGTGTGGAGGACAGATCCCTCAAACAGCCTGCAGGAAGCAGATCCCTATGGTGGCAGCAATTCCATCATCGTAGTAGAAGAAGAGAAAGCTCCGCAAAATTGGGATGAAGCACTGAACGCTGCCGCCAAACAGGATGCTCGCTCTTTCATCAATGCTTTCCGCCCTGCTGTGGCTGCTTTGGAATTGCGTTTCAGCTGGTATGCGGGACTGGCAGATGAGATATGGTTCGAATTCTCTGATGCCAAATTGCCCATGTTCCCTTTGGGTCGCAAGAGCGGCTTGATGATCTGGCACCGGCAGATTCAGATCCGGCAACCGCGACGTTTTCACGTTTGCATAAGGCATCGGGAAAAAACTGTGTATATGGGCATGGAAGGTTTTGTTCAACGCAAGAAGGACGCGACGCCCCTTGTGGTTGATCCCTCGTCTTGGCGTGTCTTTGAGATACCACAATGGCTAAAATCTTCCGTGGTTTACCAGATCTTTCCGGATCGCTTTTGCAACGGAAATCCCGATAATGATCAGGACTTCAGCGAAAGCTACTATCAAGCAAGCAATATCAAGCCAAAACCAGGTGAGATTCTGGGACCCAACCGGGAGTATTTCCACTTGGTGAAGGATTGGAGCGATATTAGCACTTTAAAACAAAGCCCCTGGCAGGAAGAAGGAATTCCGGATTGGCATTCTTTCTATGGTGGAGACATAGAGGGTGTTGTACAAAAACTTGATTATCTGGTAGATACAGGAATAAACCTCATCTATTTTAACCCTTTATGGGAAGCAAAGTCCAATCACAAATATGATGCGGCTCATTTTAAGCGCATTGATCCTCATTTTGGAAATGAGCAAGAGCTCAAAAAATTGGTGCTTTTAGCCCATCAAAAAGGCATCAGAATCATTCTGGATGTTGCTTTCAATCACAGCGGGGAAGCGTTTTGGGCCTTCAGAGACACCGTTGAAAAGGGTCCCGATTCACCATATTGGCATTGGTACGATTGGCACAAATGGCCCTTGCCGGATCCCCTGCCGCCGGATTTTCAACCGCGTGAATATTATCAATGCTGGTGGGGCATCAAAGATATGCCGGATCTGAACTACGATCTTTCCCGGCAGCATCCTTATGAGAATTATATCCGAGACATCAATAACGCCGAGGTCAATTGGGATTTGGTGAATCATATCCTGGACGCGGCTTCGTGGTGGATATCAGATATTGGTATGGACGGCTTTCGTCTGGATGTGCCGGATGAAGTGCCCTGGTGGTTCTGGCAGCTGTTTCGCGAGCGCATAAAAGGCTTGAAACCGGACGCCTGGCTAGTGGGTGAGATCTGGAACAATGCCCGCGCCTGGATAGCTGAGCAGTATTTTGATTCTGTGATGAACTACGCCTATTTCAAGAATCCTGTTTTGGAATTCTTTGTGCAAAAATTGTGTAGTGCCAAGGAGTTTAAACTGAAGATTGAGGAGGGGCTAACTGCTTATCCGGCGCACGCAAGCCGGGTGATGATGAACCTTTTGGGCTCGCATGACACCCTGCGGATCAGGCACTTGGCCAAGGATAATATCACAGCTTTGAAACAAGCGATATTCTTTCAGATGACCTTCGTGGGGATCCCGCATATCTATTATGGTGATGAAATCTATATGGATGGCGCCAAGGATCCGGATAATCGTCGACCTTTCAATTGGGCCTGGCAGGAGGATCCCAAAGCCATCGAGATGCGCGAATTTTATAAGGCTACGATTCGGCTGAGAAAAGAACACAGGCTGCTGCGAGAGGGAGAATTCTGCTTTACAAAGAGTTGTTCCCGGATGCTCGTGTATAGGCGCTATGATGAGGATGAATGCCTGTATTGCGGCATAAATCTCGCCAATGAAGACAAACTGATGCCAGTAAATGGAGAGATCGTGTTTGGCTACAAAACTCCTCACCGGTCTACCGAGGGGATTCTACTGCCGCCCGGCGCGATGTGTGTGTTGCGAGAAAAGCCCCGGACTCGCGGCAAAGCATAAAAAAACCGGCTCTTTCGAACCGGTCTTGTTACTATAGATTTATCAGTCTTCTGTTCTAAGCACTTTGCTCACCTTGGGTGCGCGCAATCTATGACTTACCGGGTAACCGGATCCCAAAAGCGGACGCAGGTAATAGCGGAAGTCGTCCGTAACGTTGTTGCCTTCGGCATTAATGAAGTTATCCGGCATATGACGGGTTTTTCGCGCTACATCAGAGAGCTTTTCCAATTGGTAATTTACAGAGTAGTAGCCGGTACGCTGGATGGAGATTGATCCGTCCAGATTGTACCATAGCGCATAATGTGCGGCACGTTCGCCCACTTCGCGGGCTTCGCGTTGATCCACATCGGACACACAGCCCAGAAAAGAACGCTGCAAATAGCCGAAAGTATCGCTGCGAACGCGTTTTATCTTCAATTTATCTCTCACCAGATCACACAGCAGATCGCCCAGCATCCCCGTTCCGGATAGCTGCACATTGCCATGAGCATCGCGTTCGACGTTTTTGGTGAGCTTGGAGATCATGGGCTTGCCCTCTTCATCCACAATTCCCTCGGAAACGGCTACTATGCAACGGCCATAGTGATCATAGGCCTTTTTTACGTCTTTGAGGAATGAATCGCGGCTGAAAGGACGTTCGGGCATGTAGATCAGATGTGGTCCGTCGTCGGGATACTTTTGCCCTAAAGCGGATGCGGCAGTTAAAAAGCCTGCATGACGCCCCATTACAACCCCGATATACACTCCGGGTAAGGCGCGGTTATCCAGATTCACTCCGGCGAAAGCTGATGCCACAAATCTGGCAGCAGAACCATAACCGGGGGTGTGGTCACTAAGGACAAGATCATTGTCGATGGTCTTTGGGATATGGATAGCACGGAATTCATATTCTGCCAGTTGAGCCTGCTCATTCACTATGCGCACTGTATCTGAGGAATCATTTCCGCCGATGTAGAAGAAATAGCGGACATCGTGGGCTTTTAGTACCTTAAATATCTCTTTGCAATAGGCTTCGTCCGGTTTGTCGCGCGTGGAAAGCAAAGCGCTGGAAGGTGTGTTTGCCACTTGTTCCAAGTTGTGAGTGGTTTCTTGAGTAAGATCAATAAATTCTTCATTAATAATGCCATGCACTCCATACAAAGCGCCATATACTCTGGTAACTTGGGGAAATTTTCGGGATTCCAATGCCGCCCCCACCATGGATTGATTTATAACCGCGGTAGGCCCGCCACCCTGGGCAATGACCACTTTTCCTTCGAGCTTCATCGATTTCCTCCTTTGGGAATCTATATCTTGTTTCAATAATTCAAGCTTTGGCGACCCTTGGAATTTTGTCCAGCAGAAAATGCTTGCCTAAATCCGCTTTGATAAAAGAGTGGAACGTGGAGGTAGTATGAGCTACATAGTACTTGCGCGCAAATATCGCCCGCAAAGCTTCTCTGAAGTATACGCACAGGACCACGTAACCAAGATTCTGCAGAGCGCGATCTCGTCCGGACGCATCGCCCACGCCTATCTGTTTACTGGTCCCCGCGGAGTAGGAAAGACCTCGCTGGCACGCATCATGGCAAAGAGCCTGAATTGCGTAGATGGTCCCACCACTCATCCCTGCAATGTATGCACAAATTGCACGGAAATCACAGCAGGAGTATCTCCGGATGTGATTGAAATCGACGGAGCCAGCAACACCGGTGTGGACGATATCCGGGAGTTGCAAAAGGAGCTTTTGTATGCCGCCAGCGGTTCGAAATACAAGATATACATCATCGATGAAGTTCACATGCTCTCCAAAAACGCTTTCAACGCCCTGTTGAAAACTCTGGAAGAACCTCCTGAAAATGTGATCTTTATCTTTGCCACCACCGAACCGCATAAAGTATTGCCCACCATCATATCCCGCTGTCAACGCTATGATTTCAAGCGTATTCCCATCGAAGCCATCGTAGCCCGGTTGCGTGAATTGGCCGAACAGGAAGGCATCAAAGCAGATGACGAATCCTTATACCTGATTGCCCGCAAGGCCGACGGCGGTATGCGGGATGCTTTGTCACTGATGGATCAGACTATCAGCTATTGTGCCAATGATATTCAGATCGCCCAAGTGCGGCAAATCTTTGGTATGATCCCAAATCAGCTCTACTACGACTTTATGTGCCACATCAAGGATCACGACGCGCAAAAGCTCATCATCAGCCTGCACCAGATCTTTGAAGAGGGCACGGACTTGCAAGAATTCATCGCCAATATGATGGAGTATTTACGTTTGGTATTGCTCAGCAAATTGGGCATCGGGATCAAGGATGTAAGCGCGGAGGAATTGCCGCTCTTTGCCGAGGTTGCCAACATGTTCAGTCAGAACGACCTGATGTATATTATGAGTCAATTGATGCAGACCCGTCTCGACATACGGCAGAGTAACAACCCCTATTTGCTGATCGAGGCCACTATGATAAAGCTGTCCCGTTTGGATGAGATAGAGGACATCAGCAGATTGATAAACAGTCTTAAGCAAGGTGGGAACTCCTTGAACACAAGCTTCACTCCTCCTGCACCCGGCACGGGAAGGGTTCAGGAGCCAAAGCAGAGGCATATAGCCCAAACGAGTCCACCGGTATCCGAGCTGAAAGAACGCGAGCAAAAAACCAAGGAAATGCCGCGCCCCGAGGCGACTATCGATAGCTTAAAGGCTATTTGGGACGATCTTACTCAGAGAATCCGTAAGAGCAGTCAATTGGCCGGCTTGGCCTTTAAAAGTGCACAAATTCAAAATATGACAGATACAGTGATAAACCTGAAGCTGGATTCAGTCACAAATTTTAATGCCATCAAATCCCATCTGGAAAGGGTTGAAAGCATAATCAGCGATGTGTTTGGAAAGGCGCTGCGGGTGAATTTGATGCTGGAAGAAAAAGATGCGCCCACGAAAGTGGAGATCAAGCGTAAAAGCATAGACGACATCAAAGCGGAAAATCCGGAGTTGAAGGCCTTTATAGAACAAACAGAAGCGAGGTTGGTCTGATATTTACCATTGTTTTCGCCCTCCTGAGCCTGGTCTATCTGGTGTTTTTGCTCCGGATAGGTCGCTCAATGAAACGCAGTTTGCCCCCCAAGGCAGCATTTAATCATGAGTCCGAGCCCATTAGCGTTATCATCGCGGCAAGAAACGAAGCACACAATCTACCTCGTTTATTGACCTCGCTGGCGCAATTGCTGCCCATCGACGCGGCTTATGAAGTAATCATCGTTAATGACCATTCCACGGATGATAGCTTGGATGTACTGAAAAACTGGGACGGTCAATTCGGCATTCGAGTGCTGGATTTTCAACAGAGCCTTGAGGGCATAGTTGGCAAAAAAGCTGCTCTGCAAAAAGGCATTGATGCAGCAAAATACGATGTTCTGGCTTTTACAGACGCGGATTGTATCTTGCCGGAGACCTGGTTGCAAGAGATTACGCGCCAGATGAGCCCGCAAACGGATTACATCCTGGGCTATAGCACCATTATCTCCGAAGTGGGAGAGAGCAATCTGAGCCTGATCAATTTTGAACGTAGCGTATACTATGCTTTGGCAGGCGCGGGAATCTATGAACGCAAGCCCATCACAGCCATGGCCTGCAATCAGGTTTACCGCAAATCCCTGTTTAATAAAGCGGGCGGTTTTGAGGGGATTGCTCACCTGTTGAGCGGAGACGACGACCTACTCTTGATGAAGATGATGCCCTTTGCCCGGGAAGCATATTACAATCCTGCCCCTGCCATGCAGGTCGTGAGTGTGGAGGGCAAGAGCGTGTCCAAACGTCATAACAAAAACATCCGCAGAGCCTCGAAATTTCGCTATCATCCCAGGTACTTGAAGCTCATGTCTGCGTTTGTCTTTTGCTATTTTGTGCTGTTTTACACGGCTATCATTATGCTCACGCTAGGAACGGGAAACATGATCATACTGGGGGTAGTGACACTCAAATCCCTGTTTGAACTGGGTCTTTCCCAAAGCCACCTGGCTATGGTTCACAAGACTCATCTGGGGATACTGTATTTCACGCAAATCTTTGTATTCCCCTTGCAATTCATCTACTACGCTCTGCGTGGATCTCTGGGCGGATACAAATGGAAGTAGATTGATAGAGCGATATTAACATATCACGGCTATTGCCAATTGCTGATCTGTCCATTAAATGTAGAGGTGGTATTATGCCACTTGTGATGCAATGTCTGCTTCGTTATGACATGATATTGCCGGGCTAAGTGGCTTTATTCCCATACCACAACATGGGCGGTGGGAATCCGGTGACCGTAGTTTGATATGTATTTGCTTTATTCCCATACCACAACATGGGCGGTGTATTGAGAATACATCAAGTCTTATCCAACGTGAGAGCTACAACGGTCCCGGTGAACGCAAATTGGAGTTTTCAGTGATGGTAAACATCCGCTTATAGTATCCACCTCGGGAAAATGCAATTGACCGGCAGAAGGAGCTTTGCAAATCGAATAAAATCGAACGCCACACATCCGGTAAGCAGGGCTGGACGCCAGTACCAAAAGAGCCTGAAAACAAATGGGAGTGTGCAAAACCCGATTTTCATTGACAAAAGCCGCCTATCAGTTTTATGTGATATAAAAGACCAAATAATGGAGTCCAAAATGCTAAGGCAGATACTGTTATCAAAGCTTCATCGGGCCACGGTGAAGGAATGCGATATAAATTACAATGGCAGCATCAAGATCGACGAAGAGTTGCTGGAAGCCAGTGGAATGCAAGAGTTTGAACGCGTTGAAGTGTTCAACATCACTAATGGCAACCGCTTCAGCACATACATAATCAAAGGCGAAAGAGGCAGCGGCATGATTGGCATCAACGGTGCTGCCGCGCGTCTGGCCCATGAAGGCGATAGAATCATCGTGATCAATTACGGGATGCTGGACGCTGCCGAATTGGCTACGCATAAACCCCGCATCCTGATCCTGAACGAGAACAACAGAATCGATTCCATTATCTAAAAATGCAAGTCATAAAATCCCTCACCCAGATGCTGGCTTTGCAACATCCCCAAGAGGCACGCATCGGCTTTGTTCCCACCATGGGCTTTCTGCATGAGGGTCATTTGAGCTTAGTTGCAGAGTCCACAAAGAATTGCGATATCACCATAGTCTCGATCTTTGTGAATCCCGCCCAATTTGGCCCCAACGAAGATCTGGAGAGCTATCCCCGTGACCTCGATCGGGATCTGGCTCTTTTGGAGCAGAACGGCGTGGATTATGTCTTCTTTCCCGATCCGGATATGATGTACCCAAAACCTTATCACACCTGGGTAGAAGTAAGTGACTTATCCGGCATCTTGTGTGGTGCCAGCCGTCCCGGCCATTTTCGGGGAGTTTGCACTGTGGTTCTGAAGCTAGTGAATATCGTGAAACCACATTTCATGTATATGGGGGAGAAGGATTTCCAGCAACTTACCATTCTCACTATAATGCATAGAGACCTGAATCTCAGCACACGTATAATTGGTTGCCCCATTATCCGCGAATCCGATGGATTGGCAAAAAGCAGCCGCAATGTGTATTTGAACTCTGCGGATCGAAAGATCGCAGTCTGCCTTTCTCAAGCTTTATTCAAGGCCAGAAGTGCAGTAGCTGCCGGCTTCAGAGATGCGGCCGCGCTCATTGCTACAGCCAAAGCCGATATTACAGCATCAGGCGCGAAAGTGGACTATGTGGAGATCGTGAGTGCCACAGATCTCAGCAAGGCAGACATAATCGATGAACAAAGCCGTATGCTGATCGCCGTTTATGTGGGTAAAACCCGGTTGATAGACAACCTACAGCTGCTTTAGCTATCGGGCTGTTCTGCGCCTCAGCGTCGATTTTTTCAGGTTTCCCTGTCCGGATCAGCAAGCTTTCCCGGTTATGGGGTTCTATAGCTTTTAGGACCATGCGGTAATTGGGATTAGCCACATCTGTTTCCGGCTCGCATTCACTTGTAGGGGTTCATAGGCGAAAAGCTAATGCAAAGCTTGACAGAACAATGCCCTGTAAAAAACTGGCATTTCATATATAAATAAGTATACTATAAGTCAATTGCGAAAGTGGCGGAATTGGCAGACGCGCTGGACTTAGGATCCAGTAGGTTCACTCCTGTAGGGGTTCGAGTCCCCTCTTTCGCACCAAAAGATTGGATTTTTTACTAAGGAGAATAAATGCAGGTAGAATTTAATGCTATCAACGCTGTAACAAAAGAGATCAATATCACCATACCGGCAGATGACGCTGTCAAAGCTTGGGAAAAGTATCTGCGCAAAGCAGCCAAACAGGTGGATGTGCCAGGATTCAGAAAGGGAAAAGCTCCGCTAAGCCTGATTGAAAGAACTCATGGCGCTTTGTTGAAAGACCATTTTATAAAAGACAGTGTGAACGACTACTTTGAGGCAGCCGCCAAAGAACATGATATCAATTATCTGCTGTTTCCAGACGTGAAAGAAACGCAGTGGGAAAAAGGCAGTGATATGCAGATCAAGATCGAAATCGAGCATGAGCCGTCTATCGAATTTAAGCAATTGGATAATCTTGATGTGCCCCATAATCCCATCACTCTGGACAGCGAAGTCGATAAATATCTGGAAGACCTGAAGAATGAAAATGGTACTGTGATTGATGCCGACGAAGCTGTCGAAAATGACCATGTGCAAGTGGAGCTTAGCTTTAGCCTGCAGGAAAATGTGATTACCAAGAACGCTTCATTTTTTGCGGGCTCCTATCCCGAACACCGGGCTTTACCGGAATTGATCGGCAAGAAGATAGGTGATACTATCGAAACAGAACTAAGCGGTATGGATATCAAATTGGTGTCCAGAGACAGCTCATTAAAGCTGGACAACGAAGCTCAGTTTGCCGTGAAAATAATGGTCAATTCCATAGAGAGGATGCAATATCCCCAGCTCAATGATGACTTTGCCAAAGACATGGAATTTGATGATATGGCAGCGATGCGCGCCAAGATTTCTGCAGATATGAAGCTGGCAAACGAACACAAAAATATCGACGTGGCAAATTATGCCATCGTGAACAAACTCTATGTGGATAACAAGTTCGATCTGCCCGTCAAAACCATCGGTTATCTTGCTCAGCAGGAAGCTCAGAACCATCCGAATAAACAGTACCATCAATTCCTGGAGTATCAATATCGCATGCAGATATCCCAGGAAATGATTACCATGTACATTTTAAATCAACTGCGCACACAGATGGAGATCGAAATCACAGACGATATGTTTGAGGATTATGTGAAACACGAAGCCATCCTTGCCGACCACACTGTGGATGCCTATAAAGATAAGCATAAAGACGAGATTGCCAGCAATGAATTCAAAAATGGTGTGAAAAACTTCTACATACTGCGTAAGCTGGCTGAAACTGCCAATTTCTTCATACCTGAACCCGAAGCAGCTCCGGAAGAAACTACGGATGCTGAGACGGTTGCAGTTAATCAGGAAGAAAACGAAGCCAAATCGGAGTAAAACAATATGAACTATATCCCAATGGTGATCGAACAAGTGGGCCGCGGAGAGCGTGCTTACGACATCTACAGCCGTCTATTGAAGGATCGCATCGTATTTGTAGGTGGTGGGATCGACGACACTATGGCCAATACTGTGGTCGCACAATTGCTGCATCTGGAAGGCGAAGACGCCACCAAGGATATCTATATGTATATCAATAGTCCCGGAGGCAGCATCAGCAGCGGATTGGCAATCTACGATACCATGCAATACATCAAGCCTGCGGTTTCCACTATCTGCATCGGCATGGCTGCTTCCATGGCTGCCGTGTTACTGGCAGCGGGGGCCAAGGGCAAACGTACGGCTCTGCCCAATAGCCGGATCATGATACATCAACCTTGGGGCGGCACTCAGGGTCGTGCGGCGGACATCGAAATTCAAGCGAAGGAAATCCTGTATCTGCGTGGTAGAATGAATGAGATTCTGCACCATCATACCGGCAAATCCATCGATCAAATAGCCGTGGATACGGATCGGGATTATTTCCTGAGCGCGAAAGAAGCCATGGCATACGGCTTGATAGACGAGGTTTTGGCGCGTAGAGACGATAAACAGGAGAAATAGTTTGGATAAGAATAAAAACCTAAGCTGTTCCTTTTGCGGGCGCAGTGAAGATGATGTGAAAAACCTGATTCGAGGCATTGCGGGAAACATCTGCGACGAATGTATCGAGATGTGTCACACCATCGTGAACACGAACAGTCCGGAAAAGGAAGCCGAAGACTTTCAAATGCCGCTACCCAGCCAGATCAAGAGCTATCTCGATCAATACGTGATCGGTCAGGAAGGTGCCAAGGAGATCATCGCGGTGGCAGTGTACAACCACTACAAGCGGATTTTTCGGCAGAGCAGTTCGGATGAGATCGAATTGGAGAAAAGCAATATACTCATGATCGGTCCCACTGGCAGCGGTAAAACCCTCATCGCACAGACTCTGGCCCGCTTCCTCAAAGTTCCTTTTGCCATCAGCGATGCCACCACCCTCACCGAAGCTGGATATGTGGGTGAAGATGTGGAAAACATTCTGGTACGCTTGTTGCAAAATGCGGATTACGATGTTGAACGTGCCGAAAGAGGCATCGTGTATATAGATGAGATCGACAAAATATCGCGCAAAAGCGAAACTCCGTCAATTACCAGAGACGTTTCCGGTGAAGGCGTGCAGCAAGCGCTGTTAAAAATCCTGGAGGGTACAAAAGTAAATGTTCCTCCCAAAGGCGGTCGAAAGCATCCGCAACAGGAATTCATCGAGATCGATACCAAAAACATACTATTCATCGCGGGTGGCGCATTCTTTGGTCTGGAAAAGATCATCAAAGAACGTACCGACAAAAAAGCCATCGGGTTCGATGTGGAACTGGGCACCAAACAGGATGAGACGAATATCTTCGATCTCACCGGTCCGCAGGATCTGCTTCGATATGGTCTGATCCCGGAGCTGATCGGCCGTATGCCGGTGATCTGTACTCTGCACGAGCTTAGCGAAGAAGCCTTGATCGACATCCTTACCGAGCCCAAAAACGCCATCTGCAAACAGTATGTAAAGCTTTTTGAGATGGATGGAGTTCAATTGGGTTTTGATACCGAAGCGCTGAAGGAGATTGCCGGAATTGCGCTGTCTCAAAAAACGGGAGCCCGGGGACTGCGCTCCATCATGGAACGCTTTATGTTACGGATAATGTACGACATCCCGGATCGTGCCGATATACAGGCATGCCGCATCACCAAAGAAGTGGTGGCAGAAAAAGCCGATCCCGTATATACCTTCATCAAACCGGTGCGCGGGAAAGCAAAGGCGGCAGCCGAATAAGGTATTTCTGATGAAGCGAATCACATTGATTCTTATGGCGCTGATGATGCTGATCATTGGCGCCTGTTTTCATGAATCGGTATTGGAAGTCAGAAACAACAGCTCCGCTGAGGCCTGGGTATCAGTGGAAAACGGGCCGGAATACCATATCCCCGCCAAGGGTTCAAGCACCCTCAGCTATCCTTCTCCTCGCACTATGCTCATCCATTACCATGGTCATCATATCCTGCCCGGCCAAATCTTTATCGACATGAATGTAGCAGGCGGAAACTATATGAGTCTGGAGCCAAACTGTGGAGCTTTGAGGCTGCAAAACAGCTCGGATAGGGATATCGGGGAAATCCGCGTGAGTCCCGCCGGACAAAACACTTGGGGTGAAAATGTCTTACAGACAGATCTGGAGGCGCACGAAGACTTTCATATCAGTCTCAGCCCCGGTTTCTATGATCTGAGGATCAAGGATAGACACGGCAATATCTTTTATATCAGCGCGCAGGAGATAGTACTGGATCTTACCAGGACCTACCTATTCAGCGGCATCAATCCCTGATCCCTTTCCAAGAACATAGCGCCATTAGTTCCATCACGGTTTTTACAGCCGACAAATTCCCCTTATGTTGATGCATCTCCACAAATATGCTATGTATATCCGAAAATGCTCATAAATATTCTTGACACCAGAGTAGGTTTGAATGTGCCTATTCTTATCAAATGATGGTTGCACATCATATATCAGAAGCTGAGATACCGGTAAGCCGGATCCGGGTTAAAACATCCGATCTCTGGCTAAGTCTCAGATAAGCCCCATAAGAACAGGGAGGTTCAGGTGGGAAACTCTCACAGATGGATATGCTGTCTCGTTGGTATTCTATGTTCAGCACTCAGTCCCGGACTCAGCGAAGCGCGGACAACCGCTAATCAGGGTAAGCTTCAGTCTGTTACAGTCATAGATTTTATCAACCAAAACGTGCAGGGCGTCAACGCTCGAGGCATCGCGGAAGGAGTAAGCGGAATCTTTGCCTCCAAGCTATATTCAGATGAGCGTAACGAAGGATATTGCACACTATCTGCGGGTGATGTTCTTGCCCTAGATTTGCACACGGAGGGTCACAGTACCGGGATCATAAAGATAAGAATCTATTATGAGACAAGTAAGTCCAATATGAGTCTGGATGCGAGCTTGAAGCTCAAAAAAAGCTCAGGTTCCACAAGCAGTATTCCGCTGAGATTGGAGTACCGGGAGCGTGGGACTACCGACATCTTTCCTCTATACGACGATGAAGTGACACCTGCCGGAGCATACTATTTTGAGCTGAGGCCAAAGCAGTTTTTGAGCTTATTTAGATTCTTGCAGAAGGACTTTCTCTGCCTGCAACAAGTAGAAGTATTCTGGGATATTTAGGCCACAACAGAGAAAAAGCACTGCAGATAGCAGCTATTCCTAGATACCCAAATCTGTCCGCAAGGAAATTGCTGGACATATGGCACACTGCACAAAAAAATGACTCTCATAAATAAGAATTTAGCAATATGGAGTTTATGATGAAGCAAGAGATTGTGATCCCACGTCGCGAGAAACTACTTAACTCGCTGAAAGAGCTGGATGCTGTAATCCTCTTTGCCGAGCGTGAAGCAAAGCTGGAGAAGTTTAAACAAGACAACAATTTTCTGTATTTGACGGGATTGAATGCTCCCAATGCCATCTATTTCGGATTCAAAAGTGGCAATGGAAACCGGGAATACTTGTTTATCCAGCGCAATGATCCCGAACGCGTAGTATGGGAAGGCAAAAAGCTGGAAGTAGAGGAAGCCAGAGAGCGGAGCGGCATCAACAATGTTATCTATCTGGACGAATTTGAAGCTATGCTTTCCATGTTTTGCCCGATGATAAACCGCATCTATTCAAACATCGGCCAACAAGAGCTGAACGCGCCCATTTCATATGCGATGTTCCGTTTGCAACCGGTCCGTGAGCGCTATCCTCAAATCGCCATTCAGTGTGTCACAGAAGTTATCAGCCCTCTGCGCAAAGTAAAAGATGATTGGGAGATTATGCAGCTTCAACGGGCCATTGATGTTACCGGAAAAGGCATCATCGACATCTTGGAGACCGCCGGCGCCGGTATGATGGAGTATGAACTGGAAGCGCTTCTCTTTTATCGTATTCAACGCAGCGGACTGAAACATTGGGGGTTTGCTCCGATCATCGCTTCCGGCGTGAATGCCACTACCCTGCATTATGAAAAGAATGAGTGCCAGATTGCCTCCAATGATCTCGTATTGATGGATGTGGGAGCTTCTTACATGAACTATTCTGCAGATATCAGCCGCACATTTCCGGTCAACGGAACCTTTACCGAGCGTCAAAATCAGGTTTACAGTGCCGTTTTGCGAGTACAGAAAGAGATAATCGAAATGATAGCTCCGGGTGTCAAACTGAGCGAATTGCAAGTTAAAGCACGCGATTTGATCGCCGGCGAATTGATTGAGCTTGGGTTGATCAAACATGCTGCTGAAGTCACAAAGTATTATATGCATGGCGTCAGTCACTTCCTGGGCATGGATACTCACGATGTTGGCGGCAGAGAAGCTATCCTGGAGCCTGGGAACGTGATCACGGTGGAACCTGGCATCTACATACCTGAGGAGAGCATCGGAGTGCGCATCGAAGACGATGTACTGGTGATCGAAGAAGGTTATTGCGTGCTGAGCCAGAACATACCCAAAGAGATCGACGAATTGGAAGAAATTCTCAAGGGTCGGCAATGAAAGCGATCTACCCCGGAACCTTCGACCCCATTACTTTGGGTCATTTAAACATACTGGAAAAGGCATCGCGGATGTTTGACGAAGTTATTCTCGCCATCGCGGACTACACCGCCAAGCAGACTTACTTCAATCTGGAAGAGCGAGTAAGGCTTTGCACAGAATCCGCTTTGCTTCTGCCCAACGTAAGAGTGCTTAGCTTTTCGGGATTGGTGGTGGATTTTGCCCACGAGCAAGATTCCAATGTGATGATTCGTGGTCTGCGCGCCGTGTCAGACTTTGAGTATGAGCTATCTCTGGCTTTGACGAATACAAAACTGAAGCCGGAGATCGAGACCATCTTTTTGGTGCCGAGCTTGCGGTATATGTATCTTTCCTCTTCAATGATCCGCCAACTGGCCGAACTTGGCGCGGATCTTCACGACTTCGTCCCTCCGGCCGTGGACAAAGCCCTAAAGCAAAGATTCAGCTAGAGGGAGATTATGCCAAAAAGAAAGGATAACAGCGAACAAAGCAGCATTTCTGAACGCAAGCTTCCGGCAGACATTAACGCCGAAGCCGCAGTGCTCTCTGCTATGATTATCGATGCCGATGTGGTGAGCAAGGGTATTGAACAACTCCAAGAACCGTATTTTGCCAGACCTGCGCACAAGCTGATTTTCAGAACCATTTGCGAGCTCTTCAACGATGGCATCGAGATCGACGTCCTCACTCTGATAAACAGACTTGAACGCAACAATCATCTGGAAAAAGTGGGCGGAGTGCCATATTTGAACGAGATGGCAGATATTGTGGTCTCCAGTGCGAATTTCGATTATCACATAAATATCGTAACCGAGCAAGCACTACTGAGGCACTTAATCGTTGCCTGCAATGGCATTATCGAATCGTGTTACAGCTCCACAGCACCAGTTAAAACGGTGGTTGATGAAGCTGAGCAAGCCATCTTTTCCATCGCGGAATTGCCCCAGCATCAAGGCTTTGTAAGGATAGATCAGATCACTACCGAGGTATTGCACAATATCGACCAGATTGCTTCCACCAAAAAGCCGGTTACGGGCATCGGCAGTGGCTTTAGCGATCTCGACCGTCTCACCGGAGGTTTTCGTCCCGGTCAATTTATCATCATAGCTGCGCGTCCCGCGATGGGGAAAACCTCCCTTGCCCTAAATATCGCCTCCCACGCTGCGGTGAACCTGAAAAAGAAAGTAGCCCTGTTTACTATGGAAATGGCCGCGGATGAAGTGATTATGAGAATGTTCTCATCTGCTTCAGAAGTTAATATGGACAGTATGTTAAAGGGTTATGGCATGAACGAAGAGAAGCTGATCCGCATCATGCAGGCATCCGAAGTGCTTGGCACAAAACACATTTACATCGACGAATCGGGCACAAATACACCCCTGGATATCCGTGCGAAAACCCGACGCCTGGCCGTAGAAGTGGGTGGACTCGATCTCATTATGATCGACTACCTGCAGTTGATGGGCCTGTCCAAAGAGCGTGATAACCGTCAGCAGGAGATCTCAGAGATTTCCCGCTCCTTGAAAGTGCTGGCGAAAGACATGAAGATCCCCGTGATTGCACTGTCTCAATTGAACCGTATGCTGGAAAACCGTGAAGACAAACGCCCCCGATTGGCAGACTTGCGTGAATCCGGAGCCATCGAACAAGACGCTGACCTGGTAATGTTTATCTATCGCGATGAATACTACTATCCGGAAAAGACCGAAAAACCCGGTATCGCCGAGATTATCATCGGCAAAAATCGTCATGGCTCCACCGGAAGTGTGGATTTGGGCTTCGACAAGGAATACACTCTCTTCAGGTCTCTGGATCTGAGTGAAGAACGCTGATATGTGGGCAGATCTGTTTGCGGGGATAGGAGAGTATAGCATCTTTATAGGGCGTAGTCTGCGAGGCCTGAAAGCCCTGCCACGCCGTCGTCTGGAATTTTTGATTCAGTTCAAACGCATCGGCTATGATTCCCTGTTCCTCATCATGCTCACCGCCGCATTTACCGGTTTGGTTACCGCTTTGCAGGCAGTATATCAATCCAAAGGATATATCCCTTTGAATCTGTTGAGTGTACTGATCGGTAAATCAACCATGGTGGAGCTGGCTCCGGTGCTCACCGGTCTGGTGCTTACCGGCAAGATCGGAGCCGCGATGGCAGCTGAGATTGGCTCTATGAAGGTAAGTGAACAGATTGACGCTCTGCACAGTATGAGCGTGAATCCGCATGAGTTTTTGTATATGCCGCGTATCCTCGCCGGAGTGGTCGCCTTTCCGCTGATCACCATATTCGCCAATGCCATCAGCATCCTCTGTGCCTGGTATTTTTCTTATCTGAGATATGGCCTGCACTATCACACATTTTTCACTGGTATGCGAGCATATTTTGAGCCTTTTGATCTGTGGAGCGGTTTGCTAAAATCCATAGTATTCGGGTTCATCATCACCTCGCTGGCCTGTTACTTCGGCGATCGCAGCTATGGAGGCGCCGAAGGTGTGGGCAGATCAACCACGCAAACGGTGGTTTACGGCTCCGTAGCCATACTGATCATGGATTTTATCGTAGCATGGATACTGTTCGGATCTATGTAAGCGCCATTCTTGCCGCGCTATTGCTGCTATCCCTGTTTGCTTGTTCCAAACCAGAGAATAAGCAATATCCACTCCGAAACACCACTACATCGAATACCATCAGGCTAGCTGCTACAGCAGAATTCCGCAGCTCGGGTCTGGAAGCCACCATTATCCAGGATTTCGAGAAAGAATTCAAATGCAAGGTTATTCTAAAACTCTACGAGGATCATGCAGCACTGACGGACAGTATATTCACGGATGCCGATAGCATTGATGTCGCTTTGGGCATTCCTTCTGTTTTCTCGGCGTCATTGGAAGAGATCGAGCATTTTAGCCCTTATATTCCGAGAGCTGTCGACGACTTGAACCGAGATTGTGTGGAGGAGAACCAGTATCGTATGATTCCCTACGGCTTTTCCTATATGGGTTTGTTGTACAACAGCGCCTTGCTGAACGAAGCACCAAAGTCTTTCGGCGAATTGCAAGATGACAGATATTTGAATCAGATGGCGCTGGTGGATCCCTCACGCAGCGGTACCGGAAGAGCCATGCTGCACTGGAGTATTGCGCTATTTGGCAAGGACGGATATCAACAGATGCTCCGCGCTTTACGCAAAAATGTTTTCCGAAACTACGCGAGTGTGGCCGAAGCTCTGACAGCAGTCAATAGCGGAGAATGCACCATGATGCCCGGTCTGATTACTCTGTCCGCCTGGCAGAATGAACAAAAGCATGAGGACAGCAAACTTGATTTTAAAGTCTTCAGTGAAGGCAGTTACTTGTATTCGGAATGTCTCGCAATTATGTCCAAAGCCCAAAATCCTGAATTAGCAAGCGCTTTTGTCGATTTCATGCTGCGAGAATCATCTCAAAAAATGGTGATCTACAAGCTGGGCCTTTTCCCCGCAAATCGGAAAACACTGCTGCCTCCCAGTTTTAGCCGCGTGCCCCTGTCACCCTGGCTGCTGAATTCAGACCTGGAACACTCGCTGATAAAGGAAAATACAAAAGAATGGCTGGAGGCCTGGGCTCAGATCTTTAGCATCTATTAGGCTCAAAGCCTGCTGCCAGTACCCTGCCATCATCTGCGCCTGTATCTGTGCAATCTGCAAACCAAAACTCTTCCGGCCCGGGCTCTACAGAAAAGGCATCTCCTTAAAAGATAGCTCAATAGGATCTATGAAACGACAAACTACAATGCTGATTCAAACACGCACTTAGCGAGCATACAAAGGCTGCAGCACATTCGAGGCGATATCGCGGACAGAGCATAAATCGCGAAGAGGCAGCCGGAGCCCTCCCCGGCCTTCTCCCAAGGCCACTGTGGCATTCTACAAAAGCCTTCCCGCCTTCCCGCCTTCCCGTCTTCTCCTGTCTTCTCTGTCTTATCCATAACCAGCCTCTGAAAATAAGCTTTTATTTAACGTCTTCCCGTTCTTTTTAGCCTTTTTCTCCGAGATGATGAGAGCTTTTCTAACAGTTTTTTTAGTCTCTTCATCTGCC
>DHSO01000044.1:0-31825 GCA_002410505.1 Cloacimonetes bacterium UBA5284
AAAATGATAGATTTCTGCTAAAGATTGCGTAAAATTGGCATGGATTCACTCTCACGGGTTCAGCGGGTATATTGTTCAACGGTCTTTTTCTTCATATGCTTTCCAATTGATATACTAAGCTCGCGCGCGCATCCCGCAAGCAAAAACAGTGGGCAAGCATAAAGTATATAAAACTGACCTGGGGTATGGGTGAGATCGTGGCATCCTGTGCTATCAAAGCCCTCACCAAAATAATACAGGCAGTTTTTACTTGACAGTATATTGACGCCATTAGCAAATGCAATAAGTTGAAAAATATTGTATATATAGGAGATATAGATGCTTACCATAGACTGGAAAGAAAGGCTGACATTGGATACGGAGGATTACCTGGAGCACAAACTCCCAAATCATGATTATGATTTTGAGATAATCTTTATTGCCTACCCCGAGCGCGTCAATGGTAAGATCCCCTCTGAAGTGGTCAGCTTCGTGAGCAATGTGATCGTGCAACGCCTCAAACGCAAGCACAAAGATTACATCCCATTTTACAAACACTTGTGGGAAAATAAGGGAGATTATGGCAAGATCGCCTTTGGCACAATTATGTCAAAGCTGACCCATAAGAGCCCTGAAATCTACATTCCGCTGATGGAAGAAATGATGCGGGAGGCAGATGCGTCTCAGATAAACTCTCTGCTGGACAAAGTAATGCTGCCTTTGTTGCGCAAGCACTCGGAAAAGTATTTGCATAAATTGTATGACTGGACCAAAAGCAACAATCAAGACATTAGCAAAGCGGCACTCAATCTGGCAATAAAGCTGATCAAGCGCCGCGAAGACCTGATGGCAGACATCATGAAGCATCTGCAAAATCTATGGGTATATCCTCTGGGAGATTTACAGAGCATGCATGTGCAATTTCTCAAGACCGTAGCCAAGCTTTCCCAAGATTCATATCTTGAGGTGTGGAAGGAATTTGGCATCTCGCGTGATCCGCAGATTGTGGAGCTGCTCTGCGCTTCGATCGTAGATTATGATGCAGCATTGGAAGCCCCGGTAGAGCTTTGGACCAAAAGTGGAAATGCCAGAGTGAAAAAAGCCGGCCTCTCCGCTCATAAAATGTTGATCAGGAAAAAAGGAGCTAAAGCCTAGTGGACCTTAGTGTTTTTATAACCGTGCAGGGGATGGAACGCCTGCAAAGACGGATCAATGAATTGATGGCAGAACGCCCGGAAGTGATCAAAGCAGTGGCGATCGCCAGAGAGTTTGGCGATCTCAGCGAAAACGCCGAATATAAAGCGGCCAAAGAACGCCAGCGCGCCATCGACTCCGAAATAGACTATCTGCGCCGCAGATCCGCCCAGTTGAAAGTGGTGGATCCTTCGAGCTTTCCCAAAGATGCTGTTCGTTTTGGCAGCAGCTGCAAAACCCGAGATGAATCGACCTCTGAAGAGATAAGCTTCAAAGTGGTAGGCGCGGCGGAATTGAATTTTTATGAAGATGAGACTTCTATGCAGGTGGTTTCGGTAGTCTCTCCCATCGGCAAAGGCCTTTTGGGCAAGAAACCCGGCGAAATAGCCCTGATCAAAGCTCCCATGGGCGAGCGCCACATTAAGATTTTGAGTATAATATAAAAAGATAAACGGAGAAAAAATGAAGCAAAAAAAGGACAAAAACGAACTAAAATACGAACGGAAAAACTTCTGGAAAGAAGCTTCCAAAAGTGATCAGAAAGCTGCCATGGATTACTCTGTGGCCTACAAACAATTCCTGAATGAAGCAAAGACTGAGCGGGAAGCCACCAAATGGATGGAAAACATGCTCAAGAAGCATAAATTCACAGATATTTACGGAAAAAAAGGCAACAACAAGGTCTATGGCATCTTTCGTGGAAAAACCATGGCAATAGCTGTGTTAGGCAGCGAGCCCATCTCCAGAGGATTCAACATGGTGGCGTCTCATATCGACGCTCCCAGGGTGGATTTGAAACAAAATCCCCTCTATGAAGACGGTCAATCCCAGATGGCTTGCATGCGCACCCACTACTATGGCGGCATCAAGAAATATCAATGGGTGTCCACTCCCCTCGCCCTGCACGGCGTAATTGTGAAAAGCGATGGTACAGTGCTGGAGATCAGCCTGGGTGAAAAAGAAGACGAACCTGTATTCATCATCCCGGATCTGCTACCGCATCTGGCTCGGAAAGAGCAATATACCAAAAACATCGGTGATGCCATTGATGCATCCAAAATGAACCTTGTATTCAGCGGCATGGTTGAGCCCGGTACCGAAGAAAAAGAAGCAGCAAAAGCTTACGCCTTGAAAGTATTGAACAAAATGTACGGCATCAAGGAAGTGGATTTTATCTCTGCTGAATTGTACTTGGTCCCGGCGGTAAAATCCCGCGATGCGGGCATCGACAATTCCATGGTGGTAGGCTACGGGCAGGATGACCGCATTTGTGCCTATACCGCGCTGACTGCTCTGCTGGATGCAAAAGATAAAAAACCAAAACGTACCCAGATAGTGTATTTGTCGGATAAAGAAGAAGTGGGGAGCCAAGGCGCTACCGGTGCTCATTCCATCTTTATCCAAGATTTCGTGAGCGATCTCATGGCATATAAAGGGGAAGATAACTCCAGCGTCAACCTGCGCAAAGCTTTCATAAACGCCCAGATCCTGAGCGCTGACGTAACCGCAGTGGTGGATCCCAACTATCCCAATGTCCACGAAAAACAGAATGCCGTTATATTTAACCATGGTATCGGCGTGTCAAAATTCACTGGCAGCGGTGGTAAATATGCCTGCAACGATGCCAGTTCCGAATTCACCGCAAAAGTACTAAATATCTTCACTGAAGCCGGAGTGTACTGGCAGATGGGAGAGCTGGGCAAAGTGGATGAAGGCGGCGGCGGCACCATAGCCTATATACTGGCAAATCTGGGTGCTGAAGTGATCGATTGTGGAGTGGGCCTGATGGGCATGCATTCACTCTATGAGCTGTGCTCAAAAGCAGATTTATATTCTACATACAAGGGCTACAAAGCCTTTTTTGAAAGTAGATAACAACGCATTAGAAAAAAGGAGAACACTATGAAACAACTATTATTGATCACGCTCGTGCTGATTCTGGTTAGTGGCTGTGTAAGCAACAAAGCCGTAAGAGAACAGCAAAGCGATATCGATCAATTGCAGGAAGCTATGGCCCAGAACAACGAAGAATTGGTAGTTCTACGCAAAGAAATCATGCAGAGCAGAAGAGGCGATGGCCAGGCCGGTACCACTCTGGATGAGAGCTATGTGCAAAACCAATTTAAACAGAACGAAGAAGACATGAGAGCCATCATCGCTGAAGTGGGAGAAATGGCTGTAGCGCTGGATGGACTTAGCGAATTGGTAGCTGCGTCGGATCGCGAAATCGTAAACATGATCCGCGATCTGGAGGCCAGAATGAATGCTCTCAGCACACAGGGTCTCACCCCGGAGCAAGCAGCAGCGATGTCTCCAGATACAAAGAAGATGGAGCAAAATGCCAGAGATATCGACAGTCTCGAGGCTGAACTTGCCGCCCTGAGACAGCAGATCAATAATCTCTCCGGTAGCGGACTGCATGCTGCCTCTCAGGCAAACTCCGCCAGTGAGAAACCAGAGTATGAATCCGCCAGAAACGAATATTACCAAGGCAATTTCAAAGAAGCCATCAGAAAGCTCGATGCTTTTATGGCAAAGTATCCCAATAGCCTTTATGTGGGCAACGCCATCTACTGGAAAGGCGAAAGCTACTACGCTCAAGGCGACTTCAATTCAGCTTTACGCGAATTTCGCAAAGTGATCAGCGAACAGCCCAAATCCTGGAAGGTGGCAGATTCTCAGCTCAAGATCGGGATGTGCCACATGAACATGGGAGACCATCAAGCGGCAAGAACAGAATTTAACAAGCTGAAAAGCAATTATCCGGATTATACCGAGATGGATATTGCCGAGAAGCTGTTGAAGCAATTGCAATAAGTAAATAGTGACTGAATCCCGTTTTATCCGGATAATCCTGATAATCATGCTCTTTTCTGCCTGTGTCTCTGTGGCATGGGCGGAAAAGCTGCATGAAGAAGCTGGGCAGATCGCCGCTCATATAGCAGGATTGCTGGATTCAGATATGCCCGTGTTTTTGGATATCCGCTGCGGAGAATGGACGCCCGCCTTGTCTCAGTGCCTGAGGGATACTCTGTTAGAGCGTTCTTTTGACCTCAGAGAAGCTAAGAGCCGGGCATTGTTTGATCCGGATAACACGAATATGGAAAACGGTAAATTGAGCGATTACGGGATCAATTCAGCGATACTGATAAGTGTGGAGCTCAATCTGAAATGGCAGGTTGTGGAGCGTAAGAGCTTTCTGAGCTATCGTAGTGAACGCATTCCCGTATATAGTTTTATCACCAAACAGATACAACTGCCTGAATATCGCTTGCTCAGCATCGATCATTACGACTTTGCTCCGCAGGATAATATTGACAGCAGCATTTCCGCCCCGCGCTTGAAATGGTTTGAGCCTCTTATCGCAAGCACCGCGGTGGCATCGATCATATTTTTACTATGGACTATCGAATAAAGGACCTTTCATGAGAAGATACCTAAGTGTGTTTCTGCTTATTCTGTTGGCCTTTGGCGCTTGCAGCAGAAATAAACCCAATCTGAGCACCGAAGAACGACTGGCGCTGGCAGATGAATACTACGCTAATGGCAAATACAGCAAGGCCGCCACCATATACGACGATATATCTTTTGAACGTAAATCTGCCGCCACCGCATACGCGACTATCAGACTGGCAGATAGCTACTATGCCATGAACAAATTTACAGATGCCAGATTGAAGTATCAGCAATTCATCGATGGATTCCCGGATCACATAAACGTGGCAGATGCCTATTACAGAGTGGCGGTATGTTTCTTCGAAGACTCCCTGAAACCCGCTTATGATCAGGAACGAACCCTTTCGGCTATTGATGCTTTCCGCAATTTTCTGGAGCGCTTTCCCAATGACGCGCGCTATGAAGATGCCCTCAATTACATCCGTCGCGCCCAGTACAAACTGATCGAAAAGAAATACCAAAATGGCTATATCTATTACAAGATGAAGGATTACAGCGCGGCTCTGATGTATTTTGAAGAAGTGATCGAACTGGGCAATACAGACAGCTTGGATCGTAAATCACTATATTATTCTGCGCTTCTGCATCTGCATCAACAAAACAGAGAAGCAGCCGACGCTGCTTTTAACAAGCTGAAAAGCAAGTATCCCGGTTCCGCGGAAGCCCGCAAACTGGATCGGAAATTTAACTGAATATGCCATACAGGGTTCAATTGAAAGGTGCTTATGCCATTTTGGGAGGGAGCTTCGATCCCATTCACAATGGTCATCTGTATCTTGCCAAAGAAGTTTTGAGCCTTAGCCCCGTACACAAGATCATTCTGGTGCCCAGCTTCAATCACAACTTCAAAGGTGAAAGCATCGTACTGGATTATGACCACAGGCTGAGCCTCGCACAAGAAGCTGTCGATCATTTCACTCCACTCAATTTTACCATTCAACCCGCCGAGGACTTCCGCACTCCCATCGAAGTGTGGGATGCAGAACGCGGCGAAAGCGGATATACCAGCGACTTGGTGAAAAAGCTCGTCGCTATGTACCCTGATCAGGCATTTGCCTTCATAATAGGTGCCGACAATCTGAAGAAACTGCCCGAATGGCACGATTTTGAATGGTTGAAGCAAAACCTGCATTTTATCATCCTGCCTCGTCCGGATTGCGCTATGCCCTGCGATGTGTTGTCTCAGATCACACACACTATTCTGGATATGCCCCTATGCCCGGTATCCTCATCCGAGATCCGCGCCCGCATCGCTAAAGCCGAAAGCATCCACGATCTTGTTCCGGAAGAACTGGAAGCAAAGATTACACAGCTATACCGTTGATGGAAAAGACAAGAGAACGCTTTCTGGATCGCATCCCACTCAGCGCTCCGCAGAGCCGGCCGGAAGAGGTGGCAAATGCCATCACTCACGGTATCGGAGTAGGGCTATCGATTGCAGCTTTGGTAATCTTGGTAGTATTTGCCGCCCGCATCAGCGATACCTGGAAAGTGGTCTCATTCAGCATTTACGGCGCCACCATGATCATCCTTTTTCTATCTTCCGCTCTTTACCACTCTTTCCCTCAACCCTATGTGAAGCGGTTCTTCCGGATTCTGGATCACTCCTCCATCTTTCTATTGATTGCCGGAACCTACACACCGGTAACCATCGGAACTATGCGCGGGGGTTGGGGTTGGGCTCTGTTTGGTGTAATCTGGGGGCTTACTCTATTGGGCATTATCCTGAAAATTTTTGCCATGAAGAAGCTGAAATGGGTATCCCTGCTTGTCTATCTGCTGATGGGCTGGATCATTGTGATTGCCATCAATCCGCTTATGGAAAGCGTTCCGCCCATGTTCCTCACCTGGATGCTATTAGGTGGCCTGGCATATTCTTTTGGGGTAATATTCTATGTAGCCAAAAAGATGCTCTATCATCATGCCGTGTGGCATCTCTTCGTGCTTGCGGGCAGTGCTTGTCACTTCTTTGGCATGCTCACCCTCATCCACTGATATATGGCATTTTGTGCCTTTTGCCAGCCCCTATGTAACGGATTCCGTCTGTAGAAAACTACCCACTATCTTGATCAGCTTGCCATTTTTGAAAGACACCGTAACTACGGCATCCCTGCCCATACCATCTACAGACAGCACTACACCCTGCTTGTATTCTTTGTGCCATACCCGTTGCCCGATTTTGAAGTGTTTCTGGCTCTCCCTGATTTTATTTTTGGGCTTACGATAGGAGCTTTGCGCCGGAGCAGCGATGTGTCCGGGACTGTCCAGAACGTCTTCCAGATTGTCCAGAAACATGCTGGGCTGCGTGAAACTATAGGTATCGTACAATCTTCGCGCTTCGGCCAAACTGAGGATCAATTCACGCTTGGCACGAGTAATGCCCACATAAAAGAGGCGGCGTTCTTCTTCGATTTCCTCGATGGTATCCATACTCATGCGGTGAGGTAAAAGTTCATCCTCCAAGCCGGCAAGATATACGACAACAAACTCCAGCCCTTTGGCATTGTGTAGAGTCATCAAACGCACACTGTCCAATTCTTCAGATACTTTATCCAGATCAGTTTGCAACGCCACATAGGGCAAAAAATCCTCCAGAAGAGCCGCCCGTTCGTTGTCGATGGCAAAACGCTCGGCAAATTCATTGACTGAAGCCACAAACTCTATGAGGTTCTCGGCTCGGGCTATATCCTTGGGATCGCTGCTTTTGCGGTATAGACTCACCAGGCCCAGCTCTTCCACGATCTCTTTTACCAGATCCGCTACCGGAAGTCTGGTGGACATTGCCCGCCACTCTTCGATGATCCCACAGAATTCTGCAACTCGCTTGTGGGCACCGGAGTTCATCTCCTTGATAGCGACTTGATTTTGTACGGCGCTGAACAGGCTAATCCGAGTTTTGGCAGCAAAACCGAGCAGGCGATTAACCGTGGTCTGTCCGATGCCCCGCGGTGGTTCGTTGATGATGCGCAACAGACTCTCGTTATCGGCAGGATTGCCCAAACAATTCAAATATGCAAGCAAGTCTTTGATTTCCTTGCGCTGATAAAAGTTCAAACTGCCCACGATGCTATAGGGAATCTTTCTTTGCATCAGCGCATTTTCAAAGAGGCGGGATTGCGCGTTTGTCCGGTACAATATCGCAATATCGCGCAGATTTTTGCCCAGGCTCCACTGCCGGGAGATATCCAGGGCGATTTGCTCCGCTTCCACATTGGCATCGGAATACACATTCAAAACCGGTTTCATCCCCTCTCCCAGTTCGCTGAACAGCTCTTTGGGATGGCGCTGTTTGTTTTGTTTGATCACCCGGTTTGCCAGATCCAGAATCGCAGTGGTGCTGCGATAATTCTGTTCCAGCCTGATGGTGCGTACATCGCGGTAATCTCTTTCAAACTCCAGTATATTGCGCAGTGTAGCCCCGCGAAAGCTGTATATGGCCTGATCGTCGTCTCCCACCACGCACACTCTTTGATGCACCAAGGCCAACTGATGGATGATCTCAAATTGTGCCTTGTTTGTATCCTGATATTCGTCGATCATGATGTATTGGAAGATATCCTGATACTTAGCCCGAACCGAGCTGTTTTCTCGCAAGAGCCGGGCCGTATGGAGCAGGATATCATCAAAATCCATGGCTTGATTCATCAGTAGAGCTTGTTGATAGTGGCGGTATATCTGCAAAAAACCACCGAGGAAAGGATTGTGTTTGGTCTCTGCAATGTCGATATCTTCAGGCAACATCAATCGGTTTTTGTAGCGCCCGATCCTCGCCAATACTTTGTTGATGGGATACTTTTGCACATCGTAGCCATGCTCTTTATAGATCTTTTTCAATACGGATTTCTGCTCGTCGTCGGCATAGATGCTGAAATTTGCGTTGTAAGGCAGAGAGCTGGATTCGTAGCGCAGGATTCTGAGGCAGATGGAGTGAAAGGTACCCACCCACAACGAGCGCATAGGAATGTGTAAAAGGTGTTCCAGACGATCCTGCAACTCCCGTGCTGCTTTGTTTGTGAAGGTTACGATCAAGAGCTTCCAGGGCGGCACATTCCGTTCATGGATCAGGTACGCCGCGCGATAGATAATGCATCGCGTCTTGCCGCTACCGGCACCCGCCAGTACCAGGATCGGATGATCCACATCCGAGACCACCTCGCGTTGAGGTTCGTTCAGATCCCGGTGGAAGTCTATCATCAAGGTCTTACAATCACCGGCTTGGGCTCGCTTCGGCGCCCTTCAAGCCTTCCCGCGGGATAGTCCTTGAAAGCTGAAACTTTATACCAATACTCACCCGGAGCCACGCTGGGATCGTTTGCACTGCTGTGGATATAGCTTTGAACGGGTACTTGATCAACATGCCACACCGTATCGATGATGGCGTAGGCATTGTTGTATCCCATGCTCCGGTTCACAAAGTAGCCGTCTGTATTAGCGGCACTATTGCTGTTCCAAGTAATATTAATTATTCTGGTGTCCGATCCTGAGCCTTGAGAAAGCAAAGTCAATCCGGTCACATAGGCAGGCTCCAGTATTGAGCTGGAATGAGGATCCAGGGGATTATCGCGCTTGATGCCACATCCGGCAAGCAGGAAGGATACAATCAAGGGTAATATAATATATATATGTTTCATTGCCTAAAACCTCAGTTCAATTCCGTTTGGGCCCACTTGTAGAGGAGAATTGCTCCTAGTCATGATGTCTTGCCACAGGTTTTCATTGTATTCGTTTGTACTCATTACTACATCGTACATATTGTACAGCCATATCACGCCCGCCAGGCCTACCATCATCAGAGAATAGTGATAGGGTGTCTCCACTTCTCCCCAATAATGGTTGATCTCATCTATCTGAGTGGCGTTTTTGTAGTGATCATAATTTGTGCTGGCTTTGTTATAAAAGTACACCGCGCTGATCACAGAAATCAATTCCGCGCTCAAGATCACGGTAGCCCTGCTATTGTGTTTGGTGGCAAATTGACCCCAACCCGGTATTACTGCGCTTTTCAGCACGTTTCCGCCAAAAGGTACGGCCTCCAATTCATAGAGCTGCAGTTTATTCTGCCGAAGCGTTAGATCTTCGCGATATTGGGCACGTTCCAGATAGTCGTTCCAACCGTATTTTGTACTGTCGGCAAAGGCTTGCAAGTCGAAACTCTGGGCATTGCCCAAGGATATCCCCAGAGCCAGAACCAGCAGCATGATGTATCTCAAAAAAAATCTCATATCTATCACTTCCCCACCTATTGCATCAGAGCTTCAGAAATTTTGTTCAAAGGGATCACAGAGCGATCTCTCAGATTGATCTGCCACACATAGAGAAAAGTATCTGTGGGGGTTAGTAAATCGTAGCGGGCTTCGTATTTGTATTGCCCGGTGGAGAGCAATATCTTCCATCCGCTATCGCGTATCTCGTTTGGATTGTGGGTTTTTAATACTTCGTTACGCTTTGCCGCCACGCGGTTTATCAACATTCCGGAACGGTATTCACGCAATATCTTACGCGCGAAGCCCACGGGATCACGTTCTGCTGCCAGCAAGTTTTGCATGGACTGGACCCGGCTACGATATTCCGGTAAAGGATCCAACTGATATGCCTGACTGTATAGTTCCTGGGCATCGGCGTGTTTCTGAGTGGCTTCTGCTTTCAGGCCTTCGCTATACATCTGTTTTGCCAGACCTATGTCTTCTTGCTGTTGATTCATCCTTGCGATAGCCGCCAAAGCCGGAGCGTAATCCGGGATAATCTCGAAGGTCTTGTTATAATGCACCAAAGCTTCTTCAAAATCGCGCTCTTTTGCCAGAGCGTCACCTTTTTGCACATAAAGCATCGTTATGGCTTCCAGGCGCGCGTTGATCTCAGCTTGCTTTGCGGGATTGTATTGCACCGCGATGCGAAACAGGCGGTCGGCTTCCATATAGTCCTGAGCGTCAATGTACTCTTCTGCCTGCGCCTGATACACGTCCGAGATCAATGCGTTGATCCTGGACCCGTCTACAACCGGATATTGCGATAGCTCAAAGAGTTCCTTCAGCGCATCGGTATAATAATCTCCATCCAGCAAGCGCTGAGCATAATCCACCTTGCTATCGATGAATTGCATCACGATATAGCGCGCTTGGATTTCATAGGGATTACCCGGAAAACTGTTGTAAAGAAACTTGTAATCTTCCCAGCTGGAATCGCGATCCTGGTATTCACCAAGATTGATGTTCATCCGGCGCAGCAAAACTTGCGGCACCAAGGGAGATTGTGGTATCTCCCGCATGATGTCGTTCATATATCTCAAAGACAATTCTTTGTCGTCTGCCTCATAAGCTTCATCGCCCATCTTGTAATACAATTCTGCCAGTTCCAGATCTGCCGCTTCGGAATTTGCCAGCTTCAAAAAGCGGATCGCCAGAGGTCGGTTATCCCTTTCCACAGCGGTTTTGCCCAGTTCCAGATAGCTATTGCTGCGCGTAAGCTCTGCCCTGGTAACGATTGCTCCGTTTCTACCCGTCTTGATCAGGGCATCCAGTTCATCGATGGCTCCTACATAGAGACCGTTTTCATATAAATCTTCCGCGCTGCTTAAGCGATTGATCTCGCAGGCGGAAATCAGCAGCAATAAAGGGACTAACAGCATCAATGCCGGTCTCAAAATTGCTGATTTGTGTGCTTTATACATATAGATTCCCCGCAATATACTCCGGATCCTCAGATCCTGTATATGCTGCCCTCCCGGGCTTCTTCAAATTGATTATCAGGTTTCTGCGCCAAAGCTTGCCTAATCTGCTCATTAGGTCTGTGAGTGAGCAGGATCCTTTTCAGACCCCTATTTGCCATTTTCCAGACCTGCTCTGCCGCCGGATGCCCCGCGTCCAACAACAGTGTGTGCGCTCCTTCAACAAAGTCCGCTATACTGTCTGTGCTGGAGATGTCCGAGCTATACACAAAATCTCCGGCCTTAGAGTTTATTCTGATCGAAAATGCGCATTGCCGGTTTTTGAGAGCATGTTTTGCGATGATCTCGCCATAGCCCTGTAGATGGTCATTCAAAGCATAGCGCATCTGAGGATAATCCTCCGTAAGAGAAGTCATGGGCTTTAGCCGGAGCTCAAAATTGAACTTCTCAGAGAAAGTGTAAAACATCTTCAAGACATCGCCAAAATCCTGTTCACGCTCCGGCAGATATATTGGTAATACCTTTTCGCGCCCCGCCAGATACAGCATCTGGATCAGCAAAAACACGCCCGCCACATGGTCGGGATGGTAGTGTGTGATAATCACCGCATCCAGGGCATCGGGATCCAGGTCCAGCTTTGTGAGGCTGTAAGAACATCCATCACCACAATCCAGCAAAAAGGTCTTTCCCTCGGATTGCACCAATACTGAAGAGCTGTGAAGATCCTTGTCCGGCATGCCGGAACCGGCACCCAATATGCGAATTTCCATCATTTTACTTTCCGTTGATTTGCCGGTATTACTATCGGTACCTGATCCAGCTTGCGGCCAAATACCAGAAAGAACGCCGCAAACAGCAATGTGCTGATCACCAGTAACTCCCGGCTTCCGATCTTGAAGATGATGATAGAAGTAAGCACAATCAAGACATTGATGGTATAAATGACCGCTGCAGTGACCTTTACGGAGCCCAGAACATTGTTGATCCGGTGAGTGGAGTGGTCCTTGCCACCCTGCATTACGTGTCTGCCGTCTCTGCGCCGGGTATAGCTGACCAGTGAGATATCAAAGATGGAATAACTAAGCAGCAGCACCGGAAGCAGATAGAACAATTTATCGTTGTATTTGATGCCGGCATAACGCGCCATCAGGATTCCCATCGAAGACAGGAAGTATCCGATAAACATGCTGCCTGCATCTCCCAGAAAGATTCTGGCAGGATTGAAATTGAAAGGCAAAAAGCCGATCGAAGAACCGGCAAAACTGAGAGATATTAGAGCGATCAGGGCCATGGCTTCCTGATTTGAGCTGGTGGTGTTGGTAAGCGCAAAGGCAAAGAACCCAAGCCCCAAAATGCCTGCCATCCCGCTGATGATGCCATCCATATTGTCCAAAAAATTGAACGCGTTCATCAAACCAACCATCCATAAGAGCATGAGCGGCAGAGTGATAAAGACAGAGCCAAACATCATGCTCAGCTCATCGAAGCTGAAATTGGTAAGGATAAATATGAGTGCCACCACGATCTGACCAAGCATCTTCACAAAGGGCTGCATCCCGCGGCGATCGTCAATCAACCCGATCAGAACGATCAACACCGAGCCCGCCAGATATCCGATCATGGGACGGTCAAAATAGCGACCGGGAGAAATGGCTACATCGTAAACACAGAGCAGGACAAAACCCAAAGCCACACTCACTCCCCCCATTAAAGGCACACTTTTCAAGTGGATCTTGCGCGCTTCAGGCTTGTCCACAAAGTTTATTTTATTGGCCAGCTTCATTATGAACGGTGTGAGGCCATAAACAAAGAGCCACGACATTATGAATACGCTAAGATACTCATAGATGCGAAAATCCATCTGGTTCTCCAATATATCTTTCTAATATTCCATACTCTGATATCAAGAGATTTTGTCAATGCTTTTTCGTTTTTCATATTTTGCACTATGCAAACTCCCGATCGCAAGCAGACCATACTACCGGGACACTGCATAAAGATACCTTCATCTGCCCCGTACAAACCCGGCCTTCACGCATAAAAGCTTTGCAAGCAAAGCCTTGACAGAAAGAAGCTCTTTTGTGGCAATGCATCTCATGAAAAGAGAGATTAGTTATCTGATTGCCGATGCGGAACATCCCCTCGTCTGCACAGACAAACTGCGGGATGAGCTTTTGCTGTACAATATCCCCACGCATTCGCTGGCGCAGATGTTCACTCAGTTCAAACAGCTTTGCAACAAGGATTTGGACGAAAGCAGCTCTCTACAGGAGCTATCCGGCGGACAAAAAGTGATTCTGATGGCACTTTTGGCCATCCATTCCCCCGCACCGCGGATTCGATTTATCAATCTCAAGCGATATCTGGACCCCCACAATTCAGCCGCCCTGCAAGAACTGATCTATTCCGGCGCAAAAGAGATCATCGAAGAAGTACTTTTATGATCACGATTCCGCGTTCCCGCCTGCAGATCTGGCCCGGCTTTTGTTTGGATATCAGTGACGATATCCATTTCCACTGCCCGGGAAGCTACTATCTGAAAGGAAACAACGGTAGTGGTAAAAGCAGCTTTATAAATCGCGTCCTGCTACCTGCCATCAAGGATCGTAACGACCTGCATCTGATTGTCTTGCAGCAGCAAATGCACATGCAACTGTATGCAATGAGAGCTTGGGCTGCAATGCACTATCCGGAAAGAAGAGTGGCCGATGAAAGCGATGTGTGGGACTTGCTGTGCTATGATCTGGCTTCTCTGAAGGACGACAAAGCCCTAGTAGTGATTGCCGATGAAGCCCGCAATCTTATTATTCCTGAAGGGCTTAAGCGTCCTGTATGCCTCATCTACAGCTCTCACGACCATAAATATGAAAGCCATCATATATTGGAATTCCGACCGACATCCGCATATGAATCGGAGCTGACATCTGCAGGGGACAAGCCATGCGCAGATTGACCTTTGCTTCTATTCTCTTTGGGATCTGGAGCCTGGCATTCGCAGTGATCTGGTTTCATAATGTGGCATTGCAAACGATATGCCTAGTCACGTTAATCGTGCTGACCCTCTTGGTATTGGGCAGCAAAAAGCTCATCCAGGAGCTCCGGCTCTTGCTGCCATTTATTGCCATGCTGATAGTGGTTTACGCCATTTTTATACTATTGGGCATCGATCCTGAGGGCAAGGGAGCCTTACAATATTGGATTAACTATGGTTTGCCCCGCGCTTTGCTTTTGGTGAATGCAGTGCTGGCTTTTCGGCTGTGTTTTGCATTTGTATCTGTGGATAAGCTTCTTAGTTCGGGAGCCGGTATTCATCGCTTGAAGTACCTCATACTGGGCAAAATCCTCTATGAAGCTGCAGCAAATTCGTATCATCAACTGAAGTATTGGCAAGAGCTGATCCCAACAGTGCGCGCGCAGGACAACAAAGGACTGAAAGATCGCTTTAAAACCGGCCTGAGTTCTACCCTGGCATTGATCTTGTACATCATGGCAGAAGCCAAATATAAGGGTGAGCGCATCGACAATCTGATCGCTACGTGTCATAAGGAGAAACGATGAAATGGTATATCACGGTTGGCTTCACTGTGCTAGTGATGGCCAGTACACTCTTGATCCGGATACCGGTTCCCGGAGGCGGATATTTCAATTTTGGGGATGTGGTGATAGTGTTTTGCGGATTGTATGGGGGCAAACGCTCCGGTATGGTGGCCGGGGCGATAGGCTCTGCTATGGCAGATATCATCGGTTTTCCGCTGTTTGCACCCATCACTCTGGTTGCCAAAGGCAGCCTGGGCTTCTTTGCCGGTTTGGGAAAAGACAGCTCTGGCCGGATGCGCTTCATTTGGCCGATCATGGGTGGCATTTTGATGGTGCTCATCTACTTTGTGGGTACCTGGTTTATGCCCAGCTTTGGTAAAGCTGCCGCTCTGGCAGATTTGCCGCCCAATCTGGTACAAGCACTTTTCGGCTTCATCGGAGGGCGCCTGCTGTATAAAGCCTATGTCAAGATCGAAGGATTGAGCGGGCACTAAAATAACTTGACTTAAACTCTATTCAGACTATCATTTGGATATATGCAGAATAAATTGCAAGGAGTAGAGATATGTCGATACCCTTCAACATGAACCGTATGAAAGAAACGGAATTGCATTATCCCCAGCGCTTCGCAAGCATGATGCAAAAAGACTACGGCCTGCTCTTTTGGAACGAAGGCAATAAAACTTCCAAAGAGAGTAATCACGCCGTGATCACAGATTTATTTGGCATCGAAAGCAGCTTGCGCAACATCGAAGCCTTCTACAAGGCCAAAGGCATCCATCCCTGCATCTTCAGTTCGCTGCAAAACAATGAATTGGAAAGAGTTTCGACCCCGCTCTCGCAGCACGGCTTCAAAATGGAGATCAAAGAACATTTGTACTTTTTGCACGATCACGAAAGCAGTGTAAAACCGGCGGAAGGCTTGATAATCGAGCGCATCAATGAACTCGATATCGACATCATGGAAACCATAGCGCTGGAGTATGGCGGAGACTGGACTATCCGCGTGGTGGAACGCCACTTGCTGCATCCCTCCTATCATCTTTTGGGCGGATATCACGATGGCGAATTGGCAGCGCTGGCCTCGGTAAGCATTTTCGCCGGCTACAGCAGGATATCTGACGTCTTCACCCGCGAGAAATTTCGCGGTAAAGGCTATGCTGCCACCATGATCCACAATCTGGTATTGTATCACAAGGGGATCAGCCAAAACCACCTGTACTTATTTTCTGATAGCCTTGCCACTGCCAGAGTCTATCAAAAAACCGGCTTCACACGTCTGGCTCAGGATTTCATCAGCTGGGAAGCCTATAAGGAAGCCTAGTCTCCCATCACTATCCGTGGAATTTGATATGGTAGGCGGGCCAGAAGCTCGTAGTTTACCATGTTACTGAGTTCCGAAAATGAAGCTACCGTTATCTGCATATCTCCCTGTTTACCGATCAAGACCACTTCGTCACCTGTCTTCACAGAAGGTAAATGCGTCACATTCACCATAAACATGTTCATATTTACCATCCCTACCACGGCAGCTCTTTTGCCGTGAATCAGCACATGTCCGTAGTTGCTGAGACTGCGGTTATAACCGTGGTAGTAACCAATCGGGATGGCGGCAAGACGCATGTTTTTGGTTGCTAAAAATGAATTCCCGTAATTCACGAAATTCCCCCGTTCCACGTGCTTCACGCTCATCACCCTGCTTTTCCAGCTAAGCACAGTCTTCAGGGGATCCCTGGTAAATTTGGAATCCTCCGAAAGCAGGTTTTTCATCTTGGTCTCCATGGATGGCCAGAAGCCGTATTGTGCGATGCCAAAACGGACTAAATCCATGATTGTGTTTGAGTATGTCAAGGCTGCGGCAGAACACGCGCTGTGATAATACTGAGGGAGAAGTCCCTGCTTTTTGAGATACTTGCGTAGGCTCGTGAAGCAAGCCAGCTGATCTTGGATGCGGGAGAAATTGGCAATGCTTTCCGCCCCTGCCAAGTGAGTGCATATACCTTCCAGAAACAGATAGCGACTGTTCTTCTTGATCAACGAGATTATCTGAGGCAGGCTCTCTTCATCCAAGCCGGTACGATACATTCCCGTCTCCAGCTCTAAATGTATCCTGGCTTTTTTCTTTACTTTTCGAGCCGCAGCTATCGCGTTTTGCAGTCTCTCAATAGAGAATATATAGAAAGCGATTTCCTGATCTATCACCCAGTCCATCTGATCATCATCCAACATTCCCAGTATGATCAAATGGCTGTCGCGGCGTTTCACCTGCAGTGCCCTGTAGGCTTCATACGCATCATACACCGCAAAGTGCCGCACACCGGCGGATTCTGCCAGGGGAGTAAACTCTTCGATGCCGTGGCCGTACGCATTACCCTTTATCACAGATGTAAATTCGGCATCCTTCCCAATCCTTTTTTGCAGATAGCGGATGTTCTTTTTGAGAGCTTTGGCGTCCAATTCTATCCAACTTGGTTGCAACATATAGCCCCCTTCAGACTTCGAATGTTCGCTGTTCTATTTATCATCAGCCTATTACACAGGCTGTATACTGAGAGTCAAGAGAAAAATGAAATCCTATGTAATGGTAAGTTCAGCAAGGTGGGGACAGAATCCGCAAGATTTGCCATCCTGCCATAGGGTGTTTGGCAAAATTCGACAACCCATTTGGAAAGCATTGCCTTTGACAAGAGCTTTGATACGAAAGACAGGAAATCTGCCTATCAACGTGAATGCCCCATAATGAACACCCTCCGATACGCGGGAACACCACCCGGTGTTTCCCAAGTTTTCTTTTTGCCCACAAATAAACACGATTTCCTCTACGTTGTTGCTCCCCCTGTGCCTGAAGCTGTGCCGAAGTCGATATTATCCCATTATCAAGCCGTGCTCATGGGATGATAACGGCTTTATATATAGATCGGCACAGCTTAAGGCAAAGGGGAAGGACTTTGTCACAAAGTACGCATCCCCCCGAAACTATTGAGAGTCCTGATATTGAAGGCAATCAGAGTGCTAATTAGGGCATTTTTCTTTGAAAAATTAGACCTCAGTTAGCTAACTGCACATTGCACAGTTTTCCGGCAATCGGTAACAGCTTAAATCGTAAGTATTTGCAAGTCTACCTCCTCAAAACGCAGTGGAATATTAGCTTTAATCCAATCAACTATCATTATGTGGCACACTTATATAAATACACACAATGTCATATTCTTTTGCTTACAAAAAAAACGACTCCGAAAAATTGTTCATACAGTAAAATCGCAATAAGGAATCGACCATGTTTGATGCTCGACAAAAACAAACCAGGCAAAGTATGCAAGTGAAATTCTCACATTCCCGGAAAAGTGCTACAGGTGCAAGAAGCTGATAATAAACGGCCATGAGATGAGTTTAAGGGAAGTACCAAAGTCGGTTAAGTACGACCGCAAGTATATGATCAATGGATCAGACAGGTACTTCAAATGCTTCAGCATCGTAGCATGGATTGAACCCGGGAATTGATTAGCAATGTGGTAGCTGCTTCAGGGATACGAAAAGCATTGAGAAAGTGAGAATATTATTAATAGGAAAAAATCCCGGCGATGGCAGACCATCACGATATGATCTACAGAAAGGGCGCTACTATCCGGGATCAAAGCAGTTGTAATGGGCATGTGGGTTGGTATTACGATGTAATGTAGTATGGCATTCCAATTATGAATACTTATTCGTAGATATTGTTATTTAGCCGCAGTTTGCTTACATAGATAATCTCGCAAGCCCCGTTTCCTGTATCTTCCCGCGTAGTGCTAGTTTTCCAATTGATTACGCGGTTTTTAGCATCTACTCCTGTCACATTCACCAAAAAGCCTTCGATACGTACCAAATCGGATTTTTTGACTTTCCCCATAGCTCTGCGGATGTTTTGGGTGGCGGGTATAAGATGATTATTTGCCATGTGCCTTTCGATGTAGGCTATATCCACTTTTTCGGGATGCTTGGTTTTGAACAGGCAGAAGCGGAAGATTTGATCGAACTTGAGATACGGCAGGTACCGATCGATATCTCCCCACAGCGTGGCGTAATCCCAGGGAGACAAGTGATGAAAATAGCCCTTGTAGTATCTTTTATAGCTAACTATCCGGCCATTTAACCGATACCTTGCCTTGGGATGTAGAGTATAGCGCTCTTTGCCTTTGCAGATCACGGTAATAAGCGTATCGGGTACCGATGTTTGGATGGGATCAGAATCAATTAGGATGGGATCCGTCGAATCGGCAGAGCTTGCGATAGGGGCATGCAAAGTGCCGTAGACATAAAATCCGGTTCCTAAAACGATACTGACAAATATCGCAATTATGATGACATCTTTCACTGTAATACCTCGGTAGAGGATAGATGCATCAAGCAGCAGAATGTGTCAAGTATTTAGTGAGCTGTCCTACCGGGTGTGCCGGGTTATTCTAATAGTTGAAAAGAGTCACTGAAATCTGCAAATTGGGTCACCGAAATCTGCAAATGCCAAAACATATACATATTCAAGACTACATTGCTTTCTAACGAAATCAATAAAAGCATACTCATCTAACTCTTAATATATTATAAAACAATTATTGTGGCACCGTCAATGCGCGTGAGCCCATCATGGAAGCAGACCATTACTTTCGCCGATCAAGAGATAGTTAATCGTCTGGTCAAGCGCAAACACTTCCTCAAGGACCTCGAGCTCTTGATAGACGGGAAACGAATCAACAGATTCTCAGCTTGGAATCCCATCGAAGTTTCTGTGATGATATTTGCAGAAACGGTGATACAAACTACCGGCCCGGAATACCCCGATTATAACCTGATTTCCGCGATTTGAAGTTTTGGTGATTGGATTTGATTTTTCAGTGAGGTTTTATAGGGTTGAGAGTTTAAAAATGCATCTATATCTTATTGAAGTATTGTAATTTATCCTTTACACTGTAGATTCCCCGCAAAATTGTGCTTGACAGCAGAGTCCTATTCCCAGAGTTTGTTGCAAATGATTCTCAATAAGGATTAACTAATGAACGATTACGAAGCTGTTTTCCGCCAATTCCTTGAAAAGACAGGGCTTAAGCTGACAAAGAGCAGAAGCTTGATTCTGGATGCGGTCTTCAAAGTGCACGAGCATTTTGACGCCGAGACCCTGCATCACATGATTCGCGGAGCAAATGTGTCTTTGGCCACGGTTTACCGCACTCTACCGCTACTGGCGGAAGCGGGGCTCATTCAAGCCGCAGTCCGCACTGATGGCAGGGAACGCTTTGAACACATCCTGGGACACCCCAAACATGTCCATTGGATTTGTGACAAATGCAAGAGCGTAGCAGAAACCGACCTCAGTTCGATAATGCCGCAATTACATAAGGAAGCAAAATCCATAAATTTTGCCTTGGACCAGGTAACCATCAATGTAACAGGTCTTTGTTGGAAGTGCAGGAATTCTGATAATGAGTCTCATTAATAACCCTGTTATCGCCCTCGCCGGCAATCCCAATGTGGGCAAAACCACTCTCTTTAATGCGCTTACCGGCTCCCGACAGACCGTTGGGAACTGGCCCGGAGTTACGGTAGAGCACAAAAGCGGCAACATCTCTCACAAGGACAGCAAATACGAGATAGTTGATCTTCCCGGCATTTATTCTCTTTCCGGGGGAACGCCAGATGAATTGGTAGCGCGGAACTTCATCCTGAATAACAAACCGGATTTGATCATTAACATCGTGGATGCTTCCAACCTGGAACGCAACCTGTATCTCACCATCCAACTCATGGAATTGGGCGCGCCCATCCTGATGTGTCTTTCGATGCCGGATATCGCCGAACGTAACGGCTTGAAAATAGATCTGGAGCATCTGGGCGGGCACTTGGGCTTTAAAGTGATGTCCCTGGCTTTGAATAAAAGATTTCCCCTGGATGAACTGATGCGGGAAATCGACCTTGCCTTGGCCCATCCCCCCGTTCCCGCCCAGATTTTTTATGATCCCATCGTGGAAACGCATCTGGAAAATATTTGGAACGGTATCCTGCGCGATGGCAAGTTGAACAATTCTACACTGGACAAGCCCCTGGCACAAGACATCTACTGGGCTGTTCAAAAGACTCGCTGGCAAGCGGTAAAGCTGATAGAAGGGGATCCGGAATTAACTTTTCAGCTTTCTGAGGAAGACCGAATCGCAGTGGAAAAAGAGGTGAAGGCCATAGAGAGACACCGTGGCCAAGCTTCATCTGCGGTGATTGCGGACGATCGTTACGGCTTCATCCGTGGCCTCGTAAAGGACGTAGTAAAGCGCCGTCGCCCCGGCAATCGCACCTTTTCGGACAGCGTGGACAAAGTGCTGCTATCGGGATTTCTGGGTCTGCCCTTCTTTTTTGTGGTAATGTATCTTGTATTTCTGATAGCCGTGAAAGCCAGCGAACCCGTGATCGGACTCATCGAAGGCGGACTTTCACTTTTGTTCTTTGATGGTCTGGGCGGACTCTTACAGATGCTGCACACACCATACTGGCTGAAATACCTGCTATCGGACGCTCTGGGTGGAGGCATCGTTACCATCGGCACTTTTATCCCGCCGATATTCTTTATTTACATCAGTTTATCCATTCTGGAAGACAGCGGTTACATGGCGCGGGCTGCCTTTATTGCGGATAAATTCATGCGTAGAATCGGTTTGCCCGGCAAAGCCTTCATCCCCCTCCTGGTTGGTTTTGGCTGCACAGTTCCGGCCATCATGGCTACGCGCACTTTGGAGAATCCCCGCGATCGTTTGTTTGCTTCGCTGCTTACTCCCTTCATGAGTTGTGGAGCGAAGCTGCCCGTATACACCTTTCTGGCCATGATTTTCTTCCCGCAAAGGGCAGATATAGTTATCTTTGGCCTCTATTTCTTTGGCATAGTGATGGCGATGTTGACGGGGCTTTTGCTGAAGAACACAGTCTTCAAATCCGAGCCGGGCAATTTCGTGATGGAATTGCCTCCCTATCATGTGCCCACTTTTAACGGAACTATGCTGCATACATGGTTCCGCTTGAAGGATTTCATTATTCGCGCCGGCAAGACCATCCTGATCGTGATCGTCATCATCAACGTCCTCAGCGTGATTATGGTGCCAAATATCTTTAGCCCGGAACGCGAGAAAGTGAGCATCCTGCAAGTAGGCGGCCATATCATCACACCTATCCTGCAGCCCATCGGTATTCAAAGCGAGAATTGGGCAGCATCGGTGGCGGTGATCACGGGGCTTTTTGCCAAGGAAGCCATCGTGGGTACCATGCAAAGCCTTTACAGCACAGGAGAGTTGAACATGGAGCCCAGTGAGAGCGAGCAGGCCTCCGCATCTCTTGGCAACAACATTCATGATCGCTTTGGCAGCCCGATTGCCGCCCTTGCTTATCTGCTGTTTGTAGTACTTTATTCTCCATGCGTGGCATCTCTGGCAATGCTGTTCAAGGAACACGGTGGTAAGTGGACACTCTTCACCTTCTTGTATCTGAACCTTCTGGCCTGGATCGTGGCAATGCTGTTTTACCAAAGCGCCGCGTTCAGTGCTGCGTCTCCATACTGGCTGATAACCGGACTGGTGATATTATTCTTGATATACATAAATTTGAAACATATAGGAAAGAAACATGAACGCACAGCGTAGAATGAGACAGTGGGGACGCCGTTTTTTTCAGAGCAGAAGGCATTGCCCCTGCCAAAGGGGTGATTGCATGCCGATGAGCGAACTCACCGAGGGAGTATCCGGTACTGTATCTTGCAACAACGACCTTAAAACAATAGAGCGTGGAATATACATCGGCGCCCGGATCATGATCTTCCGCAATGAAGCGGATGAACCGAACATAATCGTTTCGGTGGGTGATGCCCGTTATGTATTGGATCGCCGCCTCGCCCAAAGCATCAGGGTCTGCGTAGATTAGCAGCTCCCCCACTCTCGAGCCAAATGCAGGAGATCGCTTAAGAGGATGAGCTTTTTGCGCTTCACCATACGTGGCATACGAACCGCATATGCTACCCTCCTGAGGTCACAGCATGAGGTTTTGCTTGACACCCGCCCATCATCTCAGGAACTTGGCTAAAATATAACAATATGGAGAGATGGATCATGCGCATGGCAACAATATGTCTTTTCCTGGCAATCCTGATCTTGCTTAGTGCTTGTGAATCAGGAGCAAAATTCAGAGTAATAAACCGCACATCCCATCCAGTGTATACTGCATTGGAAGGTTCCGATATCGTATCCATCCCCGGTGGCGAAGAACTCATAATCGACGTAGATACCGATACCCAAAATTTCCTTACAGGAACCGTGAAGAAAACTGTTCCCGTTCTTTTGAAAGGTGAAACATACAGCCTGATTGGAGAAGTCACCAAACCCCAGCAAGATACCACAAGAGTTGTGTTTGAAGCGGGCAAGACCCTGAACGCATTCATAGATCCAAACCGTGCCGGAATCAAGATCGTTAATGACCTGGATACTCCGATCGCCCGAGTGGAAATCACGAAAAAAATGGTTAACTACTATTATGTAAGCCCATACGGCAATCTTTTTGACATTCAACCCGGCGCGGAAGCGTGGATCAGAGTTCCCCCCGTGGTAGCCCATTCTACAGACCCCTTCTACTTCCAGGTAGATGTAATTGTAAATGAAGACGATGCGACTCCATATACCTTCGGAGACATCGATAATATACTGGATGTGGACGATCAGTTTGTAATAACTATAAGTCCCGAATTTATTGAAGGAGATACCAAATGAAGGTCTTCTGGCTTTCGATATTATGCCTCACCTTTAGTTTGGCCTTTGCTCAATTACCGGAGCAAGTAGCCGGCATAGCTCTTCCCCAAGATCCTGACATTCTTAGTGGCAGCCTGGATAACGGAATTCGCTACTACATCATGCAAAACCCCAAACCCGCCAATCGGGCAGAATTGCGCTTGTTCGTAGATGCCGGCAGCATCCTGGAAGATGAAGACCAGAAGGGCCTGGCTCATTTTACGGAGCACATGGCTTTCAACGGCACTCAGAACTTCGGCAAGAGCGAAGTAGTGGATTATCTGGCAAGTATCGGCATGGGCTTTGCCAATGGCTTGAATGCCATGACCAGCTACGACTTCACCATGTATCAGTTAAAAATACCTACTGACAACCGTGAGCAGTTGGAAAAGGGCTTTTTGATCCTTTCCGATATGGCGCATCAAGTGAGTTTCACCGAAGAAGAACTGGAACGGGAACGGGGCGTGATCATCGAAGAATGGCGCATGGGTCAGGGTGCAGACAGCCGGATATCGGACGCTGTTTCGAAAGTCCGCTTTGCCGGCAGCCGCTATGCAGAACGCAGCCCCATCGGAACTTATGAGGTACTGAACAACTTCACTCGCGACGACATTCTGCGCTTTTATGAAGACTGGTATCGACCGGATCTGCAAAGCGTGCTTGTGGTCGGCGATCTTCCCCGGGAAGATGCCCTAGAATTGGTAGAAAGATATTTCGGCGACATCCCCGCAAAAGAGAATCCCCGTCCCCGCGAAGTATTTCAGGTGCCGAACTATCCTGAGGCCCGCGCGGTGGTAGCCACAGATCCCGAATATCCCTATTCCTCAATCAGCGCATCCTGGTCTCGCGAACACAGTTCGATACAGACTGTTGGCGACTTTTTTGAAAGCCTGAAAGAAACGCTCTTTTTCGATATGCTAAATTTTCGCCTGGAAGAGCTTACCAATCTGGAAGATCCACCCTTCAGCCGCGCTTATGCCTACAGCGGATCCATGCTAAAAGGCCTTTCCAGCACAGAACTTTCCGCCATCACCGGAACCGGAAGAAACAGTGAAGCATTGCGCACTCTACTCACAGAAGCAGAACGCATCCGCCGCCACGGCTTTCTACCGGCTGAGCTGGATCGCGCCAAAGTAAGAGTTATGCGCAACCTGGAACGCTCCGCGGTACAAAGCATCACGCGGGATTCCGGTACGATCGTGTGGTCTATGTTTGGATCTTTGATCCACAACAACGCCAATATGAGCGCGCAGCAGGAGATGGAACTCGCTTCTCAGATGCTGCCCGGTATAGATTTGAAATCTGTAAATCAGGTGATCGATGATCTCATTACTCCCGAAAACCTGACCATCAGCTATACTTCCACGGACAAAGAAGGCATGCTGCACCCCACCGAAGCCGATCTGTTAGCAGTTTATAGTGAAGTGATGCAATCTGAAATCTCTCCCTACGAAGGTATCGAAATCAACGAACCCCTGATGGCAGAGCTCCCGCAATCTGGGCAGATCATCAAGCGCAAAAAATTGCCAAAAAGTGGCATCGAAGTATGGACACTATCCAATGGCATCAAGATCTATGCCAAACAGACAGACTTCAAGCAAGACGAGGTTTTGCTAAGCGCAAAAAGCATCGGCGGCTATTCCCGCTATGAGCTGGACGAAGCCAGAGCCGCCAAGATTCTTAGCTCCTATCTGGACCAAAGCGGCTTGGGAAATTTTGATGCCATCGCACTCTCCCACCTCATGGCAGGAAAAATCGCCCAGGCAAACGTGAACATCAACTTTTACGACGAAGGCTTTGAAGGTCAGGCTTCGCCCAAAGACTTGGAAACTCTATTTCAACTGGTCCATCAATTGGGCACCAATCCCCGCTTTGACGCCACCAGCCTCAGTTCCTTTATAAACCGAACCAAACCCATGCTGGAAAACAGATCCGGAAATCCTGAGTATGCTTTCTTCGATTCGCTGAACGCCTACAGCACAAATCACCACCCCATGGCAGATATGCTCAAAGCGGAACATTTTGACAACCTGACTCTGGAGCTATTGCAAAACGTCCATCAAGATCGCTTCGCGGACTTCTCAGACTTTGTGTTCTTCATCGTGGGAAATTTCGACACGAAGGAACTGGAAGGCTATGTGAACACGTATCTGGCAAGCCTGCCCAAGGCGCGTCGTAAAGATCAAAAAGTGGACGCCGGATTGCGCTACTCCGACACCGTCAAAGAGATACGTTTCCAAAAAGGCAGCAGCGAAAGTGCCCATGTAGCTCACAGCATTAACGGCAAGATCAAGCTAAACGATGCCAACCGGGTTGCAATGTCTGCCACCTTGATGGTGCTGAATGAAAAGCTCAGAGAAAACATCCGTGAAAACCTGAGTGGCGTGTATGCCATCCAAGCATGGCAGGACTATCGAGATTTTCCCAAGGAAGGATACAGCATCACGATCTACATGGCTTGCGATCCCGCCCGCGTAGATGAACTGAATGAAGCCATCTTTGCCACCGTGGACAGCCTGCGCTCTGGCCGCTTCGACGAACGCTACGTCAGCAACGCAAAAGCCGTGTTACAAAAGCGTTTTGAAGAAAACATGATGAACAACCGCTATTGGCTGAACCGGATGGTGGAAAACACCTTTGGCCGCGAAAATACGGACTCATTCCTGAAATATCCAAAACTATATGACAAGATAGATAAGAAACTCATCAGCAAAACCGCCCAGAAATATTTGGATTACCAGCAAAACAAACTAAGTCTGATTATGACTCCGGAAAGGACAATGGACCTAAAAGCCGGAAAAAGCACCGAAAAAGCCGGAGTTCAAAAAGACACACCATAGTATTATCTATACAGCTTCTCTCCCGAAAGCAGGTGACAAAAGAAGCCCGCTTTCGGGTTTTATTTGTTTGCCGGCAAATAAAAGCACATTATACTATCTGATAGCAAACTAATAATAAGGAGAAATAGTATGGAATTACAAGGAATGCCTTTACTCGGGGATAAATTCCCGGAATTGAAAGTGCTCACTACGCGTGGCACAATGACTCTGCCCAACGATTTGGCAGGCAAATGGTTCGTATTATTCAGTCATCCGGCTGATTTTACTCCCGTCTGCACAACAGAGTTTGTCGCTTTTCAAAACCTCTATAAAGAATTTCGCGCGCTCAATTGCGAGCTAGTTGGAATGAGTGTGGACCAAGTATTCTCTCACATCAAATGGGAAGAATGGATCAAAGAAAACATAGGTGTGGAGATCGAATTCCCCATCATCGCCGATACCGGAGCCGTGGCAAAAACAAGTTTATCATAAGCGTATTCTGCCTCAGATCTGGTTTTGAGGGTTTTTGTTTCAAAATCAATCGATATTACAGGATCTACTAATACTTCGCCGCCTGCCTCGATAAATGGAGTAGGCCCCATTGCGTTTTTATCCACATCATTTAGGTCATGCAGCACATAAGGTATGCCACAGGGTATCAATCCCTTTTCTTCTTCCTTCAGCATCAAAAACTTTTTTCCGGGATTCTGTTTGATACCGGTTACTCCAGTGATGATTCCCGAGGGTCCGCCTCCGAGGATGATCACATCATATCGTTTCACATTACCTCCTGACAGGGTTTATCTATAGTTAATCTATGCTTACTTTGTCGATAAATCAAGATGTCCAATTGAACATAAGTTCATAATGTGCAGCCTTAGGATTTTGTCAATTCCTTTTTTACGGTTGGGAAATCTTGGCTTCGAGACTTCTATTATTATAAACCATCTATAAAGATCAGTGAAATCTGCAATTCCGCTCACCGAAATCTGCAAGCGGAATTTGTCAGCCGATTATATTCCTAACGAGGACTTGATAAAACCAGCATCAGAGTGGATTGAAAACCTAAATCACGATACATAAGAACCGGGAAGACGGTTATATTGGTGAAGAAGGGCAAAGAACTCTTCGAAGAAATTGTAATCCCTTACAAGGAGATTAGATGCAGGGGTGCTCTAACGTTTTAACGATACCGGAGCAAAAGGGAGCACTCACGTGCTCTGCTGGCGAGACGGTTGCAATCCGACACCTACCACTTCGGACTCTGCAGGCGAGACAACTGGCAGAATATGCCTTAGGGATCCCATAGAGGCAATCTAAGAAAAGCAAGCAGATCAGAGGACAGGTAGCGCGCTTGAGCGCGACGGATTGATTCCTGTGGAGCTAAAGGGACAGGGCTACTACCCTGCCAAGAAGTCCAAACATAATCAGTAAGATAGCTGTGAGAAGAATGAAAACAATCCAGTTAAGACTGTGATTATTCTTGTTCGGATCGAACAAAAGTGTCTTTTTACGATATGCCATCGCATATATATGGTAGGATAGCAGTCCTATCACCATAACTATATTGCCAATAAGCCCTCTATATGGATGAGGACTTGTCACCTGAAGAATTGTGGTAATGCCCCAAAATATTGAACATGGAAAAATCAGATAATCATATCGAAAATTTCTTTTCACAATCTAACTCCTTACATTGAATCAATATCAAAGGTAAAAGAATCAATATATTCATCCATTGCTCCAATAATCCCGATAACTGAACATTGAGTTATGGAGCCGAAAGCTGCATCTCCCAAGTTCCGTCCATGAGTCAAACCACCGATGTCCCAACCTATCCCATAACCTAGAGCCCATAAACCAGCAAAATATCCAAAACCTCCCGTAATACCATACAAATTAGCACCTTCTGTAGCGTAGAACCTTGAAGTATTATATGCAAATTGAACTATTTCTGCGTAATCAGAAGAAAAATTCTGATCTTTCATCGTATCATTCAGGTATTGAATAATGCTCTCGAGCGAATTGTTGTCTTCAATCATATCAAACAAAGCAACATAATGTTCTTTTTCGTAGTCGCTTAGGTCATCTATATTACTTGTTGCGTAACTGTAAAGCATGGCGTAATTGTCAGCTCGTCTAAACTGAAAAGCATTTATTCCGCTATACTCATTCTTGTAGTCAAGCAAATATTTCTTTGCGTCTTCCGTAAATGCTATCGTATAATCATCTACATTTTCGATAGAGAATATTTCTATTGCCTCATTAACTATGGTTTCATATAATAAAGAATCTGCAAAAAGATACAAGTTCTCTATCACAAATTCTGTGGATAGTTCTGCATCAAATTTCCCATCTTTTAAAAAATAACTCTCGTTCTGTAGTAATACATCTTTATAATGATCACGTGAGTATCGAGAAAAGTACTCTTTCATTATATACTCATGAGCTGTCAGAGTATACGGTACTTGTTTTATGTCGCTTAGCTCACTATTGTCGACAAGGTCTGAGCAACCAGTAAGTATGCACGAACATAAGATTACTATCCCAGATAAATTCATTAGCTTATGTAAAAACATGTCTTCTCCTTTGATTTTATTGGTTGAGTGTTGAGTCCCAAATGTTGGTGTAAATTCCAACTCATTGTTTCTCAGGTTTTTTGAGGGCACTGATATCCCTCGTTACTCACAATCTATGTAAGGCCAAGCGACCAATCAACCTTTTTTTTCATCTCATTATTCTTGTCAAGTTCTTTTTCACTATTCAGATCCCCCCGGCTCGTTTTTGGACAATAAAAAGCCGGCTGACCCATGTCTTGCCCTGAAGATTAAGCTGTGCCGAAGGCGATATAAAGGCGTTATCATCGCGTGTACACCCGATTACAACGGGATGATATCGCCTTCGGCACTCCTTTAAACATAGGGCAAGCCCCGCCCGGCAAAAATCTTGAGAAGCTTTTTCCGACCTGCAATTTGTATGACACAGGATGTCTAAAGTGAAATCCGATTGATGCAATTGGAGTTCATTTGGCTATCTCTAATCTCCAATGCAGCATTAGTTTAATAAGCCAAATGGACTTCAAGTGACTGTCATGGTTTTATCCCGGTTATGAAGTCCAATCCCCCTCCTAACAACTAGTAATTGTGATAGATAGGGTAGGAGGATTGAACTCCATAGCCTTATCTGGGTTAAATTCAAGGCATTCTCCCAAAAATTGGGCAATTGTGTGGATAAATAGCTTACCTATACACATATAGGCATAGTAGATGCCCAGATACTTTACTCCTACTGAAGACCATTTATCGGATCAGCGATGTTTTGAACACCTGCCTAAGCATGATCGTTCAGTATAGACGAAGGCATAGCATCGAGGAAAGACGAGATCTTTGGCAATTGAAGATAAGGCTGGTTTTAAAAAAGGGGGAATGCCAAAATTCGTCTTTGTGCTTGACATATCCCGCAGGATTTTATGTGTTGCCGAGTAGAAAGAATAGAAATAATGAAGGATAATACCATGTATAAATATCTCCTGATCACCATACTGCTCGTTTTGGCGCTCACTCTATCCGCGCAACCCAGCGCTCGCATCGGCAACCGACATTTTGATGAAAGCGAATTGGAGGAAGGCTTTGAAGCCTATCTCACCTATCTGGATCCGGGGGATATAAGTGCTCGTGACTCGTTGGCGCTGTTTGCCCAATACTTTGATGAATTGATCGGAATGCACATCTACAATTCTGCCGTTGCCGAGGGCATGATTCAGGTGAGTGAGGCAGAATTGGAGCAAGAGATATCCAACAACCCGCCTCAGGGAATGCTAAACATCCCGGATTTTCAAAGCGATGGCAGCTTTGACATCGAAAAGTATCGCCAGGCGCTGCGGCAAAACCCTGCTTTTAAAGAATCCATGTTGAACTTCAGCAGGGAGGTCTTTGCTTACAGGAAACTGGTGAATCACTTGAAAAGCAAAGCCACAATCGACAGCTTGCAAGTGAAAAAAGACTGGATACAACAGGGCAGCAGGGCTGATGCCAGAATTATCGTTTTCGATTATAACAAGCTGGGACACATCACAGCCGACAGCACAGATGCCCGCGTTCTTTACGAACAGAACCGGGAGAATTATCGCCGTGAAAAGGGCAGAAAGCTTCTGTATGTGTGGCTGAAAGGCGAGAGCTCCAGATCCAGCGCCGATCGCCTGATTGAGATAGAGCAAAACAGCAGAGATCTCCATGCCGCGGCAGTTCAGAAAGGTCTGGCATCTGCCGCCCGTGAACTAGCATATGAGCCGCGTGAAACGCATTACTTTTCGGCTCAGGATGAGATAATCCGTGGTATAGGCAAAGATAAAGAACTGATTGCCAGCGTGTTCGCTGCCCGCCCGGGAGATGTGCTTCCGCTATACAAAAATCCCTTTGGAGATTATTTCGTGATCCAGGTAATCGCAGAAGCAGAAGAGTATTACCTTCCCTTCGAGACAGAGCGTGATCTATTGCAGCTTCAGGCCAGAGCGGAAAAACGCAAAGCCGCACTGAAAGATACTGTGCATCAATTTCTTCTCCAACATGAATATGAGCAGTATATCGATGCCGCCAAACAAGAAGGCTTTTCGATCGTGGAAGCCAAAGACATCAATCTGGATACCGACATCGAGGGAATCGGCGATGTGGACATTCTGAAACGTACAATTTTGGGCAGTCCGAAACACGCCTTTACTCCGTTGATCGAGCACAATGGATACTACTATCTGGCTTGGGTTCAGGAACGCAGCATCCACAATGAGCGGGCCTGGCAGTTACAAAAAGAAAAATTGCTGCATCAGGCACTTACAGAGGCTCAAAACCAGTATTTGGACAATTGGTACAGGGAGCGATTTAACCAGTTAATTATAGAGTATCCTGCTGCTTTAAAGAGCATTTATCGAAATTAAATCAAGATATAAATGTAGCCTGTAAAGAGTCGAGCTGCTCCACCCGCACAATCTGTTGGCCGCTGTAACTTTTTTGATCACAGCTATATCTCGCGGCACTTCGGTCACATCAGCCCGGTTGTTCACATCACGCTGCGAGCTTTTCCGGCAATCGCTCCCGCTCGTTTCATCCCGGATAACGCGCAGGATGCTCCCAGTCTGTTTCTGTGAACTGATTTCCGGTTGCCATATCGGCCTAAACCTCGGGGCCAATAAATTGCAGGGTAGCCACGGACGCCTAAGGCCAGAACCGCCGATAGAACACCGGTTAACATCCATGGAATCCCAATTGAATCCGGCATTTAATCCCAAATTTTATCTCAAAGAAATCCAATTTTCAATCTCACTGTCAGCTCTGTAGACAGTGTTAATCAAGTGGTCATCAAGCGTTAATCAAGCGTTAATTATTAACGCTTGATGA
>DHSO01000044.1:31949-54577 GCA_002410505.1 Cloacimonetes bacterium UBA5284
TTAACGCTTGATGAAGGCTTGATTAAGAAGTGATAAACGCCGTGAATACAGGGTGAAATTGGGAGATTTCTGTGGTCTTAAGCACCAAAGTACCAAAGTACCATTGGCACCTGAGTACCATAAAACGGCAAAACTAGCGCCCATGAAATAATAACCGGAGCTAGTCGTAGCACCCGGTTCAGAAGGTCTTGCAGAACCGGTAAATAACCCTCAGAGTCCCATCGGGACGACTGTTTATATGCAGCACCGTTCGATAGCCACAGGTTATTCCGCCAACGCGCCAGCTTCGCACCAAGGACGAACAAGGTGAGTTTTTGGGGTAAAAAGTTCGGGATCCCCAAAAACGAACATCGTGAGTTTTTGGGGTGAAAGAAACGAGATACACCAACATGCTATTTCGTGTGGTGTCATCGATTCCCCGAAAAGGAGCAGAGTGAGTTTTGGGTCTAAAGGCCGGGGTCCCGGTAGAGTTTCACAGCTATTCTGTGGGCTACCAGCGGCAAATCACAAAGCATTTTCTTCAGTTTCCCCAAAAAAAAGACTTTACTAAATTGCGGCTTTCAAAGATGTAGTAAGGTACTGTACAAGTGGAGGTAAAATGCTTAAACGGTTCAAGCATAACTTGCTTATAATAGTGATACTTGCGCTCTTTGCCAGCCTTTGGGGCGCGGGAGAAACCATATATGAAATCCGGGTGGAAGGTACTCAAAATATATCCCCGGAACTGGTTACATCTGCGATGAGTATGCGCGTGGGAGATCCTTTAGATCAAGAATCTGTAGCTCGTTCCATACGCAATCTGTATCGCATGGGAGTATTTTCTGATATCCAGATTCACTCAGAGCCCTATCGCACCGGTATCAATTTGATAGTGCAAGTGGTAGAAAACCCGGCAGTTAGTTCCATCAATTACCAGGGTTTCAAGGTCGTAAAAAAAGAGAAGGTTGAAGAACTGGTAAATCTACGCGTAGGCTCCTATTGGAGTGGAAACCTGAAAAGCGAACTTCTGAACAAACTCCAGGCAGAATATACCGGTAAAGGTTTTGGAAACGCGAAGATAGAGGTGCTGGAGCAAGAACTGCCCGGTCACAAGATTGCCCTCACGTTGAGAGTGGATGAAGGTGGTCGCATCGTATTGAAACAGATCACTTTCATCGGCAACGACAGCTTTGAAGATAAAGAACTGATCCGTCGCATGAAAACCAAGCCTAAAGGATTTTTACGCTCCGGACGCTTTGATCAGGAAAAGTTCAATGGCGACCTGACATCTCTTACCAATTTCTACAAGAAAAACGGCTTTATAGATGTGAATGTGGGGCCACATGAACTGCAACAGATATCTGATCGCTATCATGAATTGGTAATCACCATCAGTGAAAGCAACCAATATCACTTTGGCAAGATCGACATCCAGGGTAACGAGCATTTTGAAGAAGATGCCATCATGCAAAACTTTAGTATGCACGCGGGTGACACCTTCGATCAGGAGAAATTCGACTCGCAGATGGCAAAAGTGTATGCCATGTATTTTGATGAAGGTTTTATTTACGCAGATATCCGCAACAACTATGTGCGCCAGGTCGATACTTTGAATGTGGTACTTCAGATCGTGGAAAACACTCGCGCCAAGATTCGTCAGATCCACATCACCGGCAATGAACGCACCAAAGAAAAGGTCCTGCGGCGTCAATTGGAAATAGCTCCCGGAGACTATTATCGTCAGACTCAAGTGATTCGCAGCCAGCAAAATATATATAATCTGGGCTTCTTTGAGCCGGATATCAAGCTGGATTATGACAGAATTAACAACAATGGCGATATCGACTTGCAAATAGATGTGATAGACAAATCCAGCGGTGTGGCAAACGGCGGTGTGGGCTACAACTCTCTGGACAAGATTGTCGGTCAACTTTCACTATCGCAAAATAACCTCTTTGGAAACAACTGGAGCGCAGGTCTGACTTGGGATTTTGGTGGCAACACGCAAAACTTTGAATTTAACTTTACCAATCCCAATTTTTACGATACAGATATCCTTTTGGGCACAAACCTGTATTACACACGCAGAAGCTGGACCTCCTTCTACTATGAAATATACACACGTGGCGGAGCGGTAAGACTGGGCCAACCCGTACCCTGGGTAGACAGAACCAGAGCTTTTATAGGCTACTCTTTCTATAGCAAAAAATACAATATCACCAGCATGAATTCCATTATGGCAGACAGTACTGCAAACGCTACCTTGATCGAGCTGGATCAATTGGGCTGGCGCTATACATCAGCGATCAATTTCAGCCTCAGTCGCGACACCAGAGACAACATATTCTTCCCCACCAAAGGATCGCAAATCACCTTGTTCTCAGAGCTGGCCGGTGGTCTGCTGATGGGCGATTTTGACTATTTCAAGCAAATCGCTCAGGTGAACTGGTATTCTGAAGCCTGGAAAAAGCTGACTCTGCGGTCCAAATGGCGCTTCTCCTACATCACCCCCTATGGAGATTCCGATGACGCGCCGCCGGACGAAAAGTTCTATCTGGGCGGCACCGGTGTCGATGGCATCCGAGGTTATCCGGATCGCTCCGTGGGCCCCGTGGGGGGAGGAACCAGAGCCATCATCTTCTCCACGGAATTGGGCTATCCCATCGCTGGAGACCAGATCATCGCGGTCACTTTTTTTGATGCTGGAGAAAGCTATAATCATCTGCGAGACTTCAACTTCATGAACCTGAAGAAGGGCTTGGGTGCAGGTATCCGCATCAGGAGTCCCTTTGGCCTCATCGGATTTGACTATGCCTATGGCGTGGACAGCCGCACCTGGGAGCCGCATCTGCAATTTGGAACCACCTTCTAAACTATGAAGTACAAGCACTTGTTTGGCCCCGTTAGCTCACGCAGGCTGGGGATATCGTTGGGAGTGGATTTGGTTCCATACAAATACTGCCCCCTGAATTGCGTGTATTGCGAGATTCAGAATACCACACATCTGGTCACGGCACGGCAAGAATTCTTCCCTCCCCGCGAAATACTGGATGAATTGGATAGTTTCCTGTTCCCTCAACCACATTTGGATTACATCACTTTTTCAGGTGCCGGAGAGCCTACTCTGAACAGCTCGATCAAAGAAATCATCCGCTACATCAAGGATAAATATCCACAGTATAAATTGGCATTGCTCACCAATGGAACGCTGCTGAACAACGATGATATCTTGCAGGAGATTATCCCTTGCGATGTGATCCTGCCATCTCTGGACGCGGCGAGCTCGGAAGTGTATCAAAGAGTGAACCGCCCCCATCCGGATTTGAAGGTGGAAGACCTTATCGCAGGATTGGTGAGGCTGAGGCAGGTTTATTCTGGCGAGATCTGGCTGGAAGTATTTATCATCCAGGGCATCACGGATACAGAGCAAGAACTGGCGCTATTGCGCGATGCCATATCGCAAATATCGCCGGATCTGGTGCAGGTGAATTCTCTGGATCGCCCGGGAGCTGAAGAATGGGTGGAAGCAGCCGATCCCAAAAGACTGATCGAGATTCGCAACTATCTGCGCGAAAGACTGCCCATGCCGGTGGAGATCATCGCGAAAATCAAGTATCAGACCGGAATGAAGAGTTTGGACGCGGATCTCGTGGATCTCATCCGGGATACAATCAAGCGCAGACCTTCAACCGCAGAGGATCTGGCAGCAATGCTGAACATCCACATCAACGAAATATCCAAAGTCTTGCGTGAATTGAACAACGAAGGGAAACTGTACGCCGAACGTAAGCCAAGAGGAGTGTTTTTCAAATGGATAGCCTGATTTCCAGCACAGCCATCATCACCGGCGCCGGTTCCGGATCCAGAATGGGCGGAGATATCAAGAAACAGTATCGTAATCTGGATGGCATCCCCATATTGATTCGTACTTTGGGCCCCTTTTTCAATTCCCCTCTGATCTCAAACATAATCGTAACCGCGCCCGAGGAAGATATTGAGTATTGTGAAAGCCTTATTCAGCAGTACTTTGACACTGCATCGAAACCTTATTTGGTGATGACTGGCGGCCTGGAGCGGCAAGATAGCGTGTTTGGCGCTTTGCAGCAGTGTCCGGAAGATACTGCTCTGGTCTTTATCCACGACGCGGTGCGTCCTTTCATCAGTATAGAATTGATCGAGGTATTGCACAAAATCGCCCTCAAAGAAAAAGCAGTAGTGCCCGCCGCCAGGTTGAAAAACACGATCAAACAAGTTTCCGGTGACTATTTGGAACACACCCTGGTGCGAGACCGTCTGGTACAAGTCTTTACCCCTCAGGTATTTGATTTCAAACTGATCCGGGACAGCTATATAAAAGCCTATAACGATGGCTATATAAGTACGGATGACGCTGCCCTGGCGGAACACTTTGGAATAAAAGTGCGCTACCATCTTACCGGAGATCTGAATATCAAGATCACCGATGAGTGGGATCTCACTCTGGCGCATCTGATCATCGATAAACATATCATTATATAAAGGGAATACTATGCTACGTAGAATATTGAGCAAACTTAGTAATCTTGAGCTTCGTTTTAGCGTGCCAGTTCCGGGCCTGGGATGTGGTGTGCTGGGTATGGCTTTACCCAAGGTGTCCGTAAACTTGGGCAAATATGCGTCTCAACTGCTGAAAGCACTGGAATACCGAGGCTACGACAGCACCGGCGGGGCTTTTCTGAATGGGGATAAAGAGATCACACTACTAAAAGATGTGGGTGCGCCCTCTACTCTGGTAAAAACCCTGGGAATCGAGAAGCAAGCCGGGAAAATCTTTTGTGGGCAAGTGCGCTGGGCTACTTTCGGTTATGTGGATCAGACCAATGCCCAACCGCATGTAGTTAGGTGCAAAAGGCACATTTTCGGCGCGCATAATGGCAACATCACAAACACTCGTGAACTCAAAGTGTTCCTCACCAAAGAAGGTCACACAGTGCTTTCCGACAACGATGGCGAGATGTTGGTGCACAGTGTGGAACATTACTTTGATATCGAGATGAACAAAGCCAAAAACACAAGCGATGCGGAAGAGCGTAAAGCATGCATGCGCAGAGCTATTATCCTTACCGCAGAAAAGATGATCGGCTCCTACGCCGCCGTGATTGTGGATCCTGAGACTGAAACATCCTGGGCCATCAAAGCCGGATCCAGCCTCTATTTTGGGGTGGGTGAAGTGGATGACATGCCCTTTGCTCTGGCATCATCGGATCTGACGGCTATCTTACGCTTCACCAAGATGTTAGTAAATTTAAGAGAGGGTGAATTTATAGAATATACGAGTTCACACTATCAGGTCTACGCTCAGAAAAACCTCAAGTTCAAGCGCTTGGGACAGCCCGATGAGTGCTACTCTACCGGTGACATGATTGATGTAAAGCCCGTGTATTCCAAACTGAGAGCGGAAGATGTGGAGCTTTTGCCGGATTTTGAATACTTCATGGAGCAAGAAATCTATGCCCAAAGTGAGTCTACTGGCAAACTGATCAAACTCTTCAGTGGCGGATCGAATAGCGGCAAATATATGCTGGAAGCCATCACTCAAGCGGGAGTGAGAGAGTATCTGAGCAATGCCATGCTGGAGATCGTGGGCACATCGAGCCTGGAGGATAAACAAGTCCGTTTCGACAAGCTTTGCGCTTCAAAAGAAGTGGCATCATTTCTAGAACATGCCCAGCAAAGCTATAAAGCGATATTTGACGTTGCGGTGAAAGAGGATTTTGATAAGAAATACTTCTTTTCGAATGAAAAGAATGTGTTCATAGAGCTGCTGGGCAATGAGTTTGACCGAAAGCGACTGGTGATCGCCAAAGCATTGGACAGTATATCGGAGCAGATCTCGGTTTCTGAATTTGAACACAGTGTGCAAGACTTCCTAGATCTGGTGAAAAACACCATCTCTTGCAATCGCAATGCCTATTCCATCGCTTGTGGAACCTCTTTTCATGCCACCAAGATTGCTGCTCTTTTCTTCAATGAAATTGCCGGCATAGAGATGATTCCCATCTTGCCCGGAGATTTCCGCGGTGAGTATTCGAATTGCATCAAGAACAACGACCTGATCATCGGCGTATCGCAAAGCGGCGAGACAAAAGACCTGATCGATATATTCAATGACATCGACTCGAACGACCTGAATGTCCGTAAAGTAGTATTGGTAAACAATATGAACAGCACTCTGGGTCAAGAAAAAAGCGATGTGGCGATCCCGATTCTTTGTGGACCGGAGATAGCAGTTCCCGCTACCAAGAGCTTCATGAATCAGATCACTCTGTTCTACTATCTGGCCATAAGAGCGGCAGATATGAAGCTGAATGCAATAGCTAAAGATATACCCAAGGAAGAATATGATAAGCGCAATGCAGATTTGCAAAGAAGATACAAATCCCTGAACGACATTCCTTCTCTGCTGAAAGAGACTGTGGATAAGACTGACGATATGATCGACAATATGGCCGGCAAGATCTATATGGAGCCCTCGTTGCACATACTCGCTACCAAGATAAGCGGTGTGGCGATGGAGGGAGCACTGAAGATAAGGGAAACCGTTCTGAATCACGCCGAAGGCCGTGAAGCCAGCGAGTTTAAACACGGACCCAATACCATCTTAGGCAAAAACACCGTATTCGGGGTGAAACACGTGCGCAGCTTCATCCGCGGATTCAGCAATATGATCGATAATATCGATGAGAAGGCTGAAACAATGAACATTGCGCAGAGTGAGCGTAAGGATCTGCTGAAAGCCTTGGCAGACTTTGTCTTTACGCATAATATGCCCTTCAACTTGTCTGCTGAAGGCACGAAGATATTCAAGGAAACCGTCCAGGATCAGGATTTCTTTGAGACTCTGTATCGCAATTACCCTCTGGTCTATGTAACCGGACCGGATCCCAGAGACGTAAACCTCACTATTTCGCAGATCAATACTCACAAAATCCGCGGTGCCAATACCTACGTAATAGCCGAAGAGAACGATAATCTGCTCAAGAACGCCTCGCAAAATCCCAAAGAAGGCGCTTATTACGGTTGGAGCTACATAATGTTACCCAAAACCGGTGATAGCCTGATGACCTGTTTCTCTGCCACGATCGTGTTGCAGCTTTTGGCATTGCGTATGAGCATCCGCAAGATGAAGAAGCTGGATCTGCTGGGTGTGAAAGACCACGGTGTGCATCCTGATGTACCCAAAAACGTATCAAAATCTATAACGGTGGATTAGAAAAATGAGAATAGGATTTGGTTATGATGTTCACCGTCTCGTGGAAGGGCGCAAGCTGATCCTTGGCGGTGTACACATCCCCCATCACACCGGACTTCTGGGCCACTCTGATGCCGATGTCTTGATTCACAGTATATGTGACGGCTTACTGGGTGCTTTGGCCATGGGCGATATCGGTCAACACTTTGCGGATAGCGATCCCACTTTCAAAGATATCGACTCCAGAATACTGCTGAAACGCTGTTATGACATGGTTCTGGCCCGCAATTATAAAATCGCGAATATGGACGCGACCATCTGTGCCGCTGCTCCAAAGCTGAGCCCTTATGTAGATCAAATGCGGCAAAACCTCGCCCAAGACTTGGATTGCGACCCCGATTGCATCTCCATCAAAGCCACAACTGAAGAAGGCTTGGGAATCTCCGGATGCGGTGAAGGCATGAGTGCTACCGTCGTGATCCTGATAATGCCTGCGACATGAAAGCCATCGCGGTAATCGGTTATCATCACACCGGAAAGACCACCACGGTTGTGAACCTGGTGCGTGAGCTCTGTGCCAGGGGATACTCTGTGGCTACAATCAAGGATATCCACAGCGAAAAATTCCGCGCGGATACACCCGGTAAAAACAGCGCTCTCCACATCGATGCCGGCAGTAAACTCACAGTAGCACGTGGCATTTACGATACAGCCATCATCTTCCCCAAGACACTGCCATTAAACGAGATCCTGCCCCACATTGTGGCAGACTTTTTGGTGATCGAAGGCATGAAAGATGCTCCTGTGCCCAAGATCGTATGCGCAGAAAGTGCAGCGCAATTGACCGAATTGGTTGATGACACCGTCATCGGCATCAGTGGCATAATATCCCAAAACAGCTTCAAGCATGACAGGCTGGGAGTATATGGCATGCCGCAAGATGCTTCTGCTCTGTGCGATTTGGTGCTGACAAAAAGCTTTGAGATGCTGCCCGCTGCCGATCCGGAATGCTGTTCCAGATGCGGAGGAAGCTGTTTTCAGATGGCGGGAGACATCGTTCAGGGACGCCGAAAGCGCAGTGATTGCGTAATGGATGGCTCCAGTAAGATCAGCCTGAAAGTAGATGGCAAAGAGGTACTGATTGTGCCCTTTGTGCAGGAGATATTAAGAGACAGCATCATGGCTGTCATCAACAATCTGCGTGATATCGTTCCCGACCGGGAGATCCAGATTAACATCCGGCCATGACCCAAGATCAATATTTCTGCGAGCGGGATCCACAGGCATTTCCCTTGTGGCAAAAAGCAGTAGTCGGCATAGCCGGAGCTGGAGGATTGGGCTCCAATATAGCCCTGATGCTGGCAAGAACCGGTATCGGAAAGCTGATCGTGGCGGATTTTGATACGGTGAGTGTATCAAACCTGAACCGTCAGGCCTACGATCTTTCTCAGCTAGGTATGCCCAAAGTCCAGGCACTGGAGCATAATATCCGCAGGGTAAATCCCTTCATAAAGCTTCAGATGCATGAACTCCGTTTGAATCCCGACAATATTGCCAGCATCTTTGCCGATGCAGATATAATGATCGAAGCTTTGGACAAAGCAGAAGAAAAGCAAATGCTCATCGAGACATGGCTAAAGTCTGATCAAGTGCGTCCGCTGATATGCGCTTCCGGCATTGCAGGATATGGCAGAAATGAGGACATCAAGAGTATTCGAGACGGGAATCTGTTCATCATCGGAGATATGCATTCAGAGCCGGTTGAAGGCATAGCTCCCATGGCTCCGCGGGTGATGATCGTAGCCGCTATGCAGGCAAATCTGTGTTTGGAAATACTGGCAAAGCATAATAAGGATAAAGCATGAAGCCCAAAATTACAATAAATGGCAACAAAGTAGACTGGCAGGAAAGGATGACTGTGCGCGATGCGCTAAAGCTGATGAACTACACCTTCCCCATGCTGGTCATCAAAGTGAATGGCAAGCTGATACCAAAAAGTGATTATGACAGCACTCATATCCCTGTGGGAGCGGACGTGATGGTGATCCACCTCATCAGCGGAGGTTGAGCATCTTGTGTAATTGCATGCCCAGCTTCACCGGCAGTCCATCCGCCAAAAGCCACTCTGCTAAAAGCCCCGCCGGCAACAGCTGTGTGACCGGTGAGAAGTGCAGGCCTCTGCCCGCCAACTGATACCTTTGTATTATCTCACGCGCGAAACAATAATCCGGGTAATTGGTAAGGACAAATTTGATCTCATCATGGGGGGCAAGCAGCTTCAGATTGGCAAATTGAAAGCTGTCTCCCTCGCTGCTGCCCGGGCATTTGATATCCACAATTTTGATCACATCCCGGGGAACCTCATCCAGATACAACGATCCGTTTGTTTCCAATAACACGGTATAGCCACGTTCCAGCAAGGCTTGCATCAGAGCCGGACTCTCTTCCTGCCACAATGGTTCACCTCCGGTCAGTTCTACCAATTTTGCCGGATATTGGGACACTTCTGAGATTATCTCCTCAAAACTCATCATCCTGCCCCTGGAGTGTGAGTATGTGGTATCACAATAGCTGCAACGCAGATTGCATCCTGCCAGGCGCACAAATACACAAGGCATGCCCATATAGCTGGATTCTCCCTGAAGACTGTAGAAAATCTCGCAGATGTCCAAGTGTTTCATCGCACTAGAAAGGTAAGAAGGGAAAGTCTTTATGATAGCCCAAGGCTTCGTCTATCTGGTCATTGATCTCCAGGGGATCTCCAAGCACAAATTTCTCTCTGCCAGCGGTTCTAAAGATGGTGTAATCCCCTTGCGCGCAGGGCAATTCATCCAGATACTCACTATCTCCATAACGGGGTATCCCGTCTACTATCAGCAGCTTGATGTCTGCCATATCCAATCCCATCAGGTTTTGGAAGGGGTCTTTTTCCAATTGATCGGTAAGCAGCAGATTGCGAGTATCGGCAGGATCCAGCTTGCCATAAGATGGATCCAGATACAGGGCTTTTGCGGCGTTTTCGGTAATCATTTTGTACAGCTTGCCTAGCTCCAGATGCGGGAAATATTCCTTGATGATCTCCAATTCCGCGATCAGATTTACCGCTCCGCTCATGGTAGAATCAGTGCCAATCACCACATTCACGTTGTGCTTCAGGGCTGCTTCGATGTTGAAGGTTTTTCCGATCAGATAGAAGTTTGATGTGGGGCACCAGCACACAGTGGCTCCCACTTTGGCAATGCGGGCGATCTCATCTTCTGTAAACGCGATACCGTGGATCATCATGGTGTTTTTCTGCAGCAAGTTCTGCTTCTCCAATTCCGCAAATTCCGCTTTGGTGATCTTATCCGTTCCTTCGCCCAAGTGGATAATATATGGCATTTTACCTTTGCTTAGCTCCATTTCTTTGGAAGCGGATTCTCCTCCCCACCAATTTCCCAAAGTAAGAGAATGGCATTGGCGATAGACCCGGGGCACGACAATCGGCATTGCATCGTAATAGAGGCCATCCTGCAGGGGGCCGTGGTCGTGCACTACTCCACAGCCGGAAAAGAGATTTTTGTAGGCTCCCAATCTCGCGATTGAAAGGGCGGCAGAATCCAGGTGTTGAAAGGAGCCGTCGTTCACCCAGAATTTGCTGCGTTCGTGGAAGCTGAAGGAGTTTTTCATGTCTTCTACCCAGATATGAGAATTGGGATAGGGGCGATTGTCCCCTGCTTTTGGTACCCAATTTCCCACCAGGTGATCGTGGGAATTGATAAGTGGAATATAGGCTATGCTTTTCGGGATTTCCAACACTGCTTCATTGGTGTCTTCAGTTCCCAGATTCAGCACCACGCCTTCGCGCACATCTTTACTGGTGATAACGCTGAGGCCGGGTATGATTTTCATGCTCGTACTTCTTTTATCCTCTTAATCAGTTTTGGCACCACTTCAAACAGATCTCCCACAATTCCCAGGTCCGCAACCTTAAAGATCGGGGCATCGGGATCTTTGTTGATCGCCACAATATAATCCGCGGAGCTCATTCCTGCCAAGTGCTGGATAGCGCCTGAGATTCCGATAGCTATGTAGATTCCGGGCTTTACAGTCTTACCCGTTTGCCCCACTTGATGAGAATAGGCAATCCACTCAGAATCAACCGCCGCGCGCGATGCTCCAACCGCTCCGTCCAGAGCCAAAGCAAGCTCTTCTATCATGGCAAAATTTTTGGCATCCTTGATGCCTCTACCCCCAGCCACGATCACGTTAGCATCGGTGATATTGATCAGATTTGTCTTCTCTTTTTCAAATGATATATATTTAGATTTGTCTTCTTCCAGATCAAAGCTATAATCCTCGCGAATCACCACTCCACTCTTCGCATCGTCCCGCTGCAGAGGATTCATGACTTTATGCCGGACTGTTGCCATTTGAGGACGATTGTTCGCGGTTACTATGGTAGCCATGATGTTGCCTCCGAAGGCAGGGCGTGTCTGCAAAAGATTGCCGCTTTCTTCGTCGATGGCCAGGCCCGTGCAATCTGCAGTGAGGCCGGTGTTCAATTTGATCGCGACTCTGGGAATGAAGCTCCTGCCTGTCACCGTAGCGCCTGCAAGAATGATCTCAGGACGATACTTCTGTGCCAGGTAGATCATCGCTTCACTGTATTTTTCGTCCCTGAAATGCTCCAGGGCCGGATCGTCTATGCAAATAACCTGATCCGCTCCGTAGGCGATCAATTCCTCTGCCAGACCGTTGAGCTGATGACCCAGCAGAATCGCACTCAGCTCGCATGACAATTGATCGGCAAGCTCTCTGCCCTTGCCCAGAAGTTCGTGAGACACTCCGGCGATCACGCCATCGTGTTGTTCTGCAAACACCCAGATCCCGGAGTATTGGCTCTTGTCCACATGCTCCTTGCTCTTTTTGCGAATCAGAATAGCATCAAAGGGGCAAGCCTGTACACAGGCACCGCAAAGCACACACTTGTCGATATCAATTTCGGCAACTTTTGAGATTATCTTGATGGCATCATAGGCACATGCTTTCAAGCACGCAGCACAGCCGACGCATTTTTCAACGAGAACTTCAATCATTTTTTCTCCTGAGAATTAATGAATCAAAGCACGGCAAACTGTCAAGCCTATTTTTAGTTTTGCCGTATCCGGCATAAAATGGCGCATCTTTGGCCAAATTCTTTGGTAAAAGACGGCGCACACATCCCGGATGGCCTGTGTCCATGCCTTTGAATATGTATCTCAGCTGCCGGGCAGGAGTAGGACTGAGCGGATGAGCTTCTTGCTTCCCGCTCTGTTTAATTCGCTGCCGAGCCGGAGCTTAAGTGCCTGGATAAGATCAGATCTGCCAGTTCCCGCAGCTTTTGATAGCTTTCGGCATCGGGATCCCCTTTACAGAGAACCGCTCCCAAGACCTCGACCTTCAGTGCGGGAATCATTCCGGTTAGCTGCTCCACAGCTTTTGTGGCCCAGCCGTAAGAACCTATTACCGCCGCATACTTCAGCTTGGGCTTGATCGCGTTTGCCAGGGTGGCAGCATAGGCCACGTTGGGGTGAGGGCCCACATGTACAGTGGGAGTTCCGATCACAATCGTGGAAGCGTCCACCAATTCCATTGCCAGCTTGCCGATATCCGTAACTGCAAGGTCAAACAGCGCTACCTCCACCTTGCGGTCAGCCAGCTCTGCCGTGAGGAAATCCACCATTTTCGCGGTGCTGCCATGCATGGAGATGTATGGTATCACCACTTTATTGTCCATCTTGTCTGATATCCAATCCTCATACGCATCCAGAATTATCTCCGGGTAATTCCACATGGGGCCGTGACTGGGAGCGATCAGATCAAAATCCAATTGCCGCACTTTTTGCATATTAGTCTTGATCATTTGCCGGAATGGCATCATGATCTCGGCATAATAGCGCTTGGCTGCTTCCAGTACAGAGGGATCCCTGTCGGCATACATCTTGCTGCCCGCCACGTGTGAACCCATAAAGTCGCAGCTAAAGAGTATCTTATCTTCCCGGAGATAGGCAGACATAGTTTCCGGCCAATGCACCCAAGGCGTGTGGATAAAGCGTAAAGTGCGATCTCCCAAAGAGATCTCTTCATTGTCCTGTACTATCTGAATGCGATCTTCGGGGACGCCGAGATGATCCATCAACAAAGCCTTAGCCTTGGGCGAACAGATCAGTGTGGCTTCCGGATATTTGGATAGGATGACCGGCAGAGAACCGGAGTGGTCTTGCTCGGCATGAAGAGATATCACATAATCTATCTTCTTGATTGCAGTTAATTGGGATAAATATTCATCCAGGTGCTCGGGTTCCACCGTATCGATGAGAGCATTCTTCATAGTGCCCGGGATATAGTAGGAATTGTAACTGGTCCCGTCAGGTAGAGGAATAAGGGAATCAAACAGGCGGCGCGACCAATCCTGTACGCCCAGCAGCATGATCCCATTACGAATTTCTCTTGCGTTCATAAAGCTACTCCTTGTGTAAAATTCGCGCCTGATATCCATGGCGCCATGCAGATAGAATAAGCTGAAACTGAGTAATTCCCAGTAAATTTATCTAATATTGCCGATCAAGCTATATCATGCCCCAGATCCAGCTCGAGCGGGGCCTTCGTGTTTTAAGGCTTCACCTATCTTTTCGAGCAGTTCCTGACGGGTAAAGGGCTTGCGCAAAAATGGAATACCGGGGTCCAATTCTCCGTGCTGAGAGATAATGTTTTCGGTGTAGCCGGACATCAACAGCAGCTTAATCTCGGGGTGCTTAAATTGCATTATGGCAGCCAATTCCACTCCACTCAAGCCGGGCATCACCACATCGCTGATGATCAGATGCGGGCGCAGACCTTCATCCTCAATCAGGACCATGGCTTTATCCGCACTATCTGCTTGCACCACATTGAATCCCATTCTACTGATCATTTTAGCGCTCAGATCAGCTATGGATGCATCGTCTTCCACGATCAGTACCAATTCATCGTGCCGACTTTCCTTCATCGGCGCTTTAGCTTCACTCTCCACTTCATTCTTGCCGTTGGCTGTGGGCAGCATGATCACAAACATGGATCCCTTGCCGGGACTGCTATCCACGTTTATGCTGCCGCCTGCCTGACGGATGATTCCATATACTGTGGGCAAGCCCAAGCCGGTGCCGTGCCCTTTTGCCTTGGTGGTAAAGAAAGGTTCGAAGATGTGTTCTTTGGTTTCCAGATCCATACCGCAGCCGGTATCTTTCACTTTCAGCACCACGAAGCCATCGCCCTTGATCATGGGATGTCTGGCGCTGAAGGCTGGATCCGGGCTAAAGGCAAACGTAGAGATGCTGAGGGTTCCGCCCATTTGCATGGCTTCTCTGGCATTGATCACCAGATTCATGATCACTTGCTCGATCTGCCCTACGTCTGCCATGATCTTCGGCAGATCATCTGCCAAATCCTTCACAAATTCGATATCTTCGCCGATCAGTCGCATCAGCATTTTGGAGAGATTTTCTATAGTTTCATTCAGGTCCAGCAATTGCGGTTTGATCACTTGTTTGCGGCTGAAAGTGAGAAGCTGGCGGGTGAGGCCGGCAGCTCTCAGCCCGGCTTTATTGATCTCTTCTATTTCCGTGCGGATAGGATCTTTACCGTGCAAACTGTTCAAAACTTCCTCGGTATAGCCCAGGATCACGGTGAGGATATTGTTGAAATCGTGAGCTATACCCCCCGCCAATTGCCCGATGGAATCAAGTTTTTGAGCCTGCCTTAGCTGCTGAGTCAGTTCATTTTGCCTTATTTCAGCTTCTTTCTTCTCGGTGATATCGCGGAAGGTACCAATAATCCGGCAAATCATATCGTTTTCCCATTCTGCAACCGCGCCGGTGTGCACAAATATTTTCCTACCCTTGGGAGTGACAAACCAGGATTCCAAATCATAAGTCGTGCCGTTTTTCAGGATCTCATCCCAATACTTCTGCAGTTTCGTTTGATTCTCCTCTTCATATCCGGACATACTAAGCCGGATCGCCTCTTCCCCGGACACGCTGTTTATCTCAACATCATGCAATTTGTACATTTCTTCGGTCCAATAGATCTTCTTAGTTTCCGGATAGTATACCCAACCCCCCATTTTTTCGAGAGCTTGCACCGTCTTCAGAATACCCTCGCTTCTTCTGAGGGCTTCCAAGGTTTTATTGCGCGCCTCCACCTCAGCTTCCATCTCCAGCATCTTTTCTTCCAACTTGCGTACCAGGCGTTCGTTATATAGCTTCAATACGGTTTCATCATCCACTGTTTCCGCTTGTTCAAAGCGATGGGGATCATCTTTTCGAGCCAGGGCATTATCAATTCTTTCCAGTAGTTCATCGGGTTCGCATGGCTTTATAATGAAGTCGTCCGCTCCTATTTTCCGAGCCAGCACCGCGTCTTTATCTCCGGTGTAGGTTGCCGTATATACAATGAAGGGGATGTGTTTGAGTTTGGGATTTTTCCGTATTTCCCGGCACAAGGCAAATCCATCCATCACGGGCATCAGGATATCACTGATGACAAGATCCACCTCTTCCGTTTTTAATATATCCAGTGCTTCTCTACCGTTTTTGGCATCAAGAAACTGGTATCCCCTGCCACTCAGCAAACTCTGTAAATAGTAAAGGTTCTCACTTTGATCGTCAACGTTTAGTATTCTCATCCCTGCTCCTTTGCGTATCAGGCTTTCAGGTAGCTTTCGATCTGATCGGCAAATCTCAGCGGATCGATCGGTTTCTCAATGTAACCCGTGGCTCCCGCTGACAAGGCTTGTTCTTTGTTTCCTGTCATAGCATAAGAGCTAACCACCACGATAGGTATCCCGGCCAGGTCCGGATTGGACATCAATCTGCGCAACACCGTATATCCATCCATCTCCGGTAATTGGATGTCCAGCAATATGATACTCGGTGTGTTGTATATCGCCATCTCCAGGCCCAGCCAGCCACTGTCCGCCCCCAAAACCTTGTAGCCTTTGTTTTCCAGAAGGTACTGCATCAGATAGTAGTTGTCCCTGTTGTCTTCTATGATGAGGACTGTTGTTTGCATTGGATCCCTCCGTTCTCCAAGGGCAGGATTACGGTGAAGAGACTGCCTTTATTCACTTCGCTTTCCAGGGTGATGTCGCCACCCATCAGGTTCATGATTCTCCGGCTGATAAACAAGCCCAAACCGGTACCTTCATGTTTGCGATTGATGCCCATGTCCACCTGCACAAAGGGTTGGAACAGTTTGCTTTGTTTCTCAGGAGGAATCCCGATGCCGGTGTCTTTCACCATCAGATATAGCTGCTTATCTTTCACTGTATAAGACAAAGAAACCTCTCCCTCGTCACAAAACTTGATGGCATTACTCAGCAGATTCAGGATCACCTGCTCGAAACGGCGTTCATCAACCGTAATATCACCGGGTTCACTGCCCGGTTTAAATACCAGATTCAAGCCTTTGGCTGCAGCTTGCACTCCCACCAGTTGGATTGCGTTTTCCAATAGGGAGTACAAGTTTACATTGGAATAGTGCAAATCCAACTGTCCCGCTTCGATCTTCGAGATGTCCAGAACATCGTTGATCAACGAGAGCAGATGCCGCGCGCTGCCCTGTATGATACTCAGCATTTTGTTTTGCTCTTCGTTTATCTTGCCGGGCATCTCTTTCAATAGGATGCCGGTAAAGCCGATCACGCTATTCAACGGGGTTCGGAGTTCGTGAGACATCGTGGCCAGAAAGGCAGATTTTAACATATCTGCCACCTGGGCTTTGTGCATCGCCATAGCCAGCTCTTCAGTTCTCTGCTCAATGCGTTTTTCCATCTCCAGATTTGCCTTATGCAATTCCGCGGTTCGCTTTCGCACTTGTTTTCGGAAGATATTCCCGATCAAAATGGAGATCAATAGTGCGAATATCAAGCTTAAAGCGAGAAGAATCGACCATCGGGGGAGGCTGTATTTATTGCTGGAAAAGACGTATTTATTCAGCACCTGATAGTAGTATGAATCCGGAATGCTTTTCAGCTGATTCAAGTGATTGTCGATGGCATTGAGGATATCCCCGAAGTAGCCCTGTTTTGCAGCGAAAAACAAGGTCGAAGGTTCCAGCAGGATATCGGTTTCTTCCAGACCATACTTGCGGGCATTCATTCTGCCAAAATAGAAATTGGTGGCGGCAGCGTCCGCCTCTCCATCACGCACCAAGGCCAGCACTTCATCGAAACTGGAGGCAAATACCATTCTGCTGCTATCAGCCGGCGTACTAAAGAGTCCCTGAAGCAATTTTGCTTGCACAGAATTCCTCAATACTGCCAGGCGCAAGCCCTCCAGATCCAGCAAAGAGTTCAAAGCTATACCCCGTTTCACATAAATCTGCGTCCAAGAATACAACACGGGATTTTGATGGAAATCCATCACCTTGTCGCGCTCGGAATTGTACGCCACATCCGGCATCAAATCCACACTGCCGTCCTGCAGCAAGCTGAGGCAGTTTTCCCAGGTATCTTTGTGATATTCCACCTGCCAGCCTTCAGCTGCAGCTATATGATCCAGAATATCTACAAATATGCCGGAAGGTTCCCCCCCTTCCTCCCAATAAACCTTTGGCGGATTCATGTATATGCCCACTTTCACAACGCGACCGCCCATGTGCGAAATCACCATCATAAACAAAATATATGCCAAAACTCTGTGAAGAGATGGCCTCAGGGAGGAAAACCCCGAGCTTCTTCGAAAATCCGGTTGTGCCATTCGCCTTGGGCTTAGACTCATAATTTCCCTTCTTTATCCGATTTGAAACGCTATGCAAAAATGTCTTAGATGCAATAAAACTCAAATTTACATAATAACCTATATTGTCAAGCAAAGCAAGTATTCCATGTGCTGCAGAATTCCTCGTGCCCACATCTACCGGATCTGAAAATGCTTGACCTCAAAGGGCCTCGTCAGTATTGATGCTTCATGAAAAAGATTCTCTTTGTAGCCCTTAACAGTAGTTGGAGCCAATCCAATCTCGCCTTATATTATATGCGGCAGATGATCCGCGATATGGATTTTGAGACCGGAATATTGCCCTTTACCATGAAAGAACCCCTGCATCAGATCATGGAGGAGATATATACGCAAAAGCCCGATGTGATCTGCCTCTCCGCCTATATCTGGAACAGAGTGTTGTTGTATGGTCTACAAAAGGAACTGACCAAGATCCTGCCACATTGTCTGTTTGTGATCGGAGGTCCTGAAGCTGCTGCCTTCATAAATTCCCCGGGCTGTCACGTCATCATCGGCGCCGGAGAAAGCGAATTCCGGGCCCTGGCAGAATGCGATTTTGTGCCCCGGGATTGCAGACAAAACCCTGCTCCCATTCCATTGAAAGACATACCCTTCCCTTATACTTATGAAGATCTGGCGGATCTGGAAGATCATCTCATCTATTATGAGTGCTATCGGGGATGTCCCTATGCCTGTATTTATTGCCTTTCTGCCAATGATAAGCGCCATCAGCCCAGATTTGAGCTTTCAAAAGCCGGAGAGACACAGCGATTGAAGGATGAATTGACGCAATTGGCAAAGCTGAAACCCCGCACCTTGAAATTCATCGACCGCAGTTTCAATATTCAAAAAGAACTAGCCCACGCCATCTGGGATTTTGCCATCGAAAGCGACAGCACTTTTGACTATCACTTCGAGATCTATCCCGATCTGCTGGATGAAACCGATTTTGCCATTCTTTGCCGTGCTCCCGCAAATCGTATCCGCTTTGAAGTGGGCATCCAAAGTACAAATCCGGAAGTGCTGGAACGCTGCGGGCGACATTCGGACTGGCAAAAATCCCGACGGACACTGTGTGAGCTGAAAGAGCGTACCAAAATCAGGGTTCATGCCGATCTCATTGCCGGATTGCCGGGTGAAGACCTCGATTCCGTGATCCGGTCTCTGAACGAGCTTTGCCTTTGCGAACCGGCAGCATTGCAATTGGGCATGCTGAAGATACTCCCGGATACGCCAATGCATTCTATCGCCATACAAAGAGAATACTTGTGGATGGATCTTCCTCCCTACCAGATTCTGCGCTCAGACACGCTGAGCTACGAAGAACTCTGTCTGCTGCAGGATTACGCACATCTGCTAAACCTCTACTGGAACAAGGAAGAGCATCCTGATCTCTGGCACACTCTGCTACAGAGATACCCCGCAGACAGAATCCTGGCACTACTGAGAGAAATGCATTTGTCCAAAGAGATGCCGCTGCACAGCGTTTCCAAACAAAAGCGAGAAATGATGATGCAAAGCCTGGCGGATAAGCTGCAGGCCTAAGCTTTCCCCCTATCTTTAAAGCCTTGCCAAACCCGATATCATCGGGTGATCATCCCATGAGCACGGCTTGATAATGGCTTTATATCAAGATCGGCACAGCTTGATCTACAGGGCAAGCAGATATCTAACCTCCACTGCCCGGTAGACTACTATGCGTAGGAACATCATCCTGACGTTCATGTGTTTTGTGCGACAGGATGTCGCAGCTACGATATGATTCCCGGCCCGGTGTCAGGCAAATTCTGACCACAAGAGCAAAACGAACGTGCTGTGCGTCCCTAAGCGCCACGTGTTTCAGTACAATACAGATATCCTCGATATTCTGTTTCATTTATGCCTCACAGCCGTAGTTACATTTTCTATATGTGTCACCCCTCCGGGGTTTGACGGTCATTGATTCAACAGATTTCATTGTTTTGATCACCAAACCCGGCAAATCGGGCACTGTTTTGTCCCATAGCTTGTACTTATATTTAACTTCAAATCTTGATAAGAACTCGTATGGCTCATCATCTTTCGGACTTGGACATTTGATTTTTGGTGATTGTGAAGTTTTCAGTGAGGGTTTATAATGGTGGTCATATTCTGTGGAATTGTTGCAACATATATTCTCTTCTCGGGAAAACGCACAATTCAAATTCTTGACAAGAAATAATGATGCATATCAGTATGCACAAAGTGGATTCAGGGTCAGAAAGATTCTCTGAAACCATGAATAAATCAGGATTGATCAAAGGAGACAATCATGAATGTACTAGGCAAACATCGTTTATCGGGGGGGGGGTAACACAGTCATCAACCCTTCCATGAGGCTCACTATGACAGTAGAACGATTCATCCGGGTTATGATTCTAATCATTTTGATTCTTGCCGGATATCAGTGGCTTATAGCGGCTTATCTGACGGATGTTTCCGTTCAGGTTACCCAACCGAATGGAAATGTAATTAATTGTTTTGCCAGTGGTGATGAGTATCATAACTGGTTGCATGATGCGGAAGGGTACACAATCATTCAAAGTCCCATCACCGGTAATTATACCTATGCAATCCAATCTGGTGATACAGTTTCTGCATCTGATTTGATCGTGGGAATAAACAACCCGCAATTAGCTGGATTGACTCCAAGAATAAACATCAGCTCAGCAGAATACCAACAACGACGGACGGCAGCATTTCCAGTTCCGGAGATGCGGAATGCACCCACCACGGGGACAATCAATAACATCGTGATCTATATCCGATTCAATGGAAATAGCGAGTTTGGACAGTCCATTTCCACTTACGGGGGCTGGTTTAATTCAAGTGCCAGTTCTCTCAAGAACTATTTCTTAGAATCATCATATCAACAACTGACGGTTAATACTACGTTTTACCCTACTCCATCAACTATGGTGGTTTCGTGGCAGGACAGCCACCCAAGGGGGTATTACAGTCCGTACAATGCTGCCACTAATACTATAGGTTATTCAGATAGTAATGAAAGACTCATACGTGAACACACGTTGCTCGTCAATGCCGTTAATGGAGGTAGTGTCTCAAAGGTTGGTGTAAAATAGGTAACGCCAGATGAAGAAAAAGGTTGAGCCGGATCCCGCACTTTGTTTTGATGGTTTTGACAAGAAATCTACAAGACAAGGAGAAGATCATGACTCAACCAAAGAGAAGCAAGAATGAGATGGCAGAAATCGTCAAGTTAATTCACGAGGCAGTACCAGGAGATTTCGTGAAAGTGCTTGGACAAGGCATCCAGAGTATCATTGATGCTGAGCTCACCGCCAGATTGGGAGCAGAGCCTTATCAGCGAGTGGAAAGTAGGACTAACTACCCCAATGGCTACCGTGAGCGTAAAGAGCCTCTCAGCACAGGATTGGGGCCTATAAGCGTAAGCATTCCGAAGCTCCGTAGCGGCAGTTTTTACCCTTCGATTCTGGAGCAATACCAACGAGTGGACAGAGCCTTGATCAGCATCATCAGTGAAGCTTACTTTGCCGGTGTTTCTACTCGCAAGATGAATCATTTGTTTGTGGATTTGGGCTTGGGAAACATAGATCGCAGCTTTGTCAGCCGCTGCGCTGCTCAGATAGATGAAGAAGTGGAAATATGGAAGAATCGGCCACTTGATCAGCGTTACGCATACATCTGGTTGGATGCGATCTACACCAAGATCAGAATCGAAGGCAAGGTTAATTCTACTGCAGTACTGATTGCAATTGGGCTTAGAGAAGATGGGCACCGAGATGTCCTAGGCCTGCACTTGGGGAACCGTGAAAGCTACTATAACTGGAAAGACTTTCTACAGAATTTAAAGGCTCGTGGTCTACAAAGATCAGAACTTTGGATCAGCGATGAGCATGATGGTTTGATAAAGTCAATAGAAGAATGTTTCCCCGGACAGCTTCGACAACGCTGTATAGTACATTGGATGCGTAATGCCCAGAGCAAGGTATCCAAGACAGACCTTCTGTGGTTGCTTCCACTAATCAAAGACCTGGTAGGCTCTAGGACGAAAGAATCATTTCAATTAGCGTGGACAGAGCTTAATAGGGTAGCCCAGTCCAAAGGCAAGGATAAGCTTCTGGAGTGGCTGGATGAAAGCTACCATGAAATCTCAGTTTATCTTGACTTCCCCACCGCTCACTGGAGCAGGATAAAGTGCACCAACTCCTTGGAGCGTTTGAATGAAGAGCTGCGCCGCAGAGAAAAGTGCATCCGGATATTCCCTGATGAAAAGAGTTGCCTGCGGCTGTTTGGTGCGATTCTGCAAGGCTATTCAGAGGACTGGATAAGCGGGAAACTTTATCTTTCAGAGCCAATGGAAAGAATCAGAGAAAACCAGAAAAGGGCTATACCATTTGAGGCAACGCGCGACGGGCTGGAGCCCTGCTCCGTCGGCTACGCCTCCTCTGCAGGGCTTCAGCCCGTCGCAATAAGGTAGACTATTTATGAAAAAGAACTTGACCACTGGAATGAGATTGAAAAGAATGCAATTGGTCGCTTGGCCTAACATAGAATGTGAGAAACGAGGACTATAAGATGTTCTCAAATAACCTGAGAAACAATGAGTTGGAATTTACACCAACATTTGGGACTTAACA
>DHSO01000012.1:0-31096 GCA_002410505.1 Cloacimonetes bacterium UBA5284
GGGGTCCCCGCAAAATTGCGCAGCCATTTTGTGGAGTTAAAGAAACGAGATACACCAGCAATGCAGGCATTCTCAATTCACCGTTCACTATTCACCATTCACCATTCACTATTCACTATTCACCATTCACTATTCACTATTCACTATTCACCATTCACTATTCACTATTCTCCATTCACTATTCACTATTCTCCATTGAGCGCAAGCGCCAAATTTGTGTTAATTAGTGTAAATTCGTGGACAGACAAATCTGCGGAATCTGCGTGCCCGATCTGCGTCAATCTGCGTGAAATAGAAGCTTAGCCCGATCTCAAAACTCATTTGCGCAAGCTGAGTGAAAGGCCCAAACTCCAGTTAAAACCAGGTTGCGGAGTGTGAGCATAGATCTCATAGCGTTCATCGCTGAGGTTTTCCAGCTTGAGATCCAGGGACAGGGGCAGGATTTTGAGTGGACTTTTCAGCCACAGTCCCAGATGCCAGGTAGCAAAATCCGGGATTGGGCCAATCAGATTGTCGGGAGTAGTATATTGCTCGCCGGTGTAGCGATAGCTCAATTGCGCCCCTGCGTGAGGCGATTGCAGTTTGAGCGTGGCCCCGGCTTTGATATCCGGAGTGTAGAGCAGGTTTTTGCCATAGGTGGGGTTGGCAGGATTGTTTGCTGAACCGCTGCGATCTTTAGCTTTGCTAAAGACGATCCCGCCTTCAAGGCAAACGAAGCTGAGTGGATACAGCGACAATCCCAGTTCCAGATTTCTCAGTTCCGCTTTGCCCACGTTGTAAGGCTTCCAGGTGTAGCCATCATGTTGATGCCAGCGGATGAGATCGTGGATGTTACTGATGGAGTATTCCGCTGAAGCACGTGTGAAGCGATTGGCGGCACTGAAACCGATCATGCCACCCCGGGAGCTTTCGCTTTTCAGATCGGGATTGCCCTGTGCCTGGCTATCCCCCATCCAATACATATCCCTGAAAGCCGGCAGTGAATATGCCGTTCCGATGTTGCCATAAGCTTTGAGTTCCAGGGGAAGGTGCAGAGTGAGGCTCTGTTCCAGGCGCAGGGGAGTGAACACTTCGCTGTATTTATCGGGGTAAACCCAGTCTTGACGGATGCCAAAGCCCTGCTCCCAGGTAAAGAGATCCCAATCCTTTTGATGACGCGCGAAAGCCCAGAGAGCGGTGAGCCACTTCGGAGTGGGCCGTTGCCACTCTTGAGATTCTGGAAACAGGCTCTTTTCGCCATACATCATAAGGCGTTGTTCTATGCCAAAATCCAGGCTGAAGGGATCATGGTTCAGACTAAAAGCATCCTTCAGAAGAATATTTGCCGATCTGGTTTTGGTATGCGAGCGGTAAACGGGAATGCTGGAAGCAAGGTTTTCGTATTCGGAGAAAGAGTGATCTGCCTGCAGACTGACTTCATTGTTCCAATGCTTTGCGCTGGTGATGAAGGCTTGGCGATAGATGGCATCCTCCCCCTTCATGGCGGCATGGTCAAAGAGGGGCAGGTTGTTCACAGTGCCGGGAAGTTCGCGATGGAACTTGTGGTAGTTGATGAGGGTTTCAAATTGGCTTTTCCCGGAAGCAAGAGCAGCTTTGATGAATATGTGGTCCTGCTTTGTGGAGTTATTTTCTCGCTTTCCGGAGCCTTGGGTGCTGCTATAGCGGAAGTCATTTTCGGCGAAATTCCGAGAGTATTGCAGGCTCAGATTGTAGCCGGCGCCACTGAGCGAACCCAGCGCCCGGCATTGATACATACCATAGGAACCAAGCCCGCCCTCCAGTTCCATTTTCCGCTCGGTCTGGGGTTTCAAGCTTACGATATTGATGATGCCCCCGATTGCCGAGGGACCTCCATACACTGAGGAGGCCCCTTTGATGATTTCCACATGGGAGATCTCTGAGGCGGGAATGCGGCTAAAATCGAAAGCTTCACCGCTGTTGCTTACGGGATTGCCATCCAGCAACACCAGCGTGTGGCGGCTGAGATTACCCAAAATCGAGATGTTTTGCGCTTCTCCGCTCAGCGCCGTATTGGGACTATCCATTATGTATTGATCCAGCAGTATGTCCCCCACGGTGCGCAGTCCGGAATTCGTATCGGGGTGGATACTGCGTGCATCCAGCGCCGCCGAGCTGCCGCGGTCGTAGCGATCATATACCCGAATGATGGGCATATTGACGGGATCCGCTTCCAGCATGATTGTGGCCCCGATGGTGGCTGTAGCCACAGTTCTGGTTTGGTAGCCAATGCGGGAGACTATCAGAGTATCTGCTCTTGTTTGCAAGTGAAATAAACCCTCAGCATCGCTAAATACAAAGCTGTTTCCGGCTTGAATGGTGGCATAAGCTATCCCTCGGCCGGAGAGATCCACTATTCTGGACCGGATCTCTAGGGCGCCAAGACACAAGCATATACTGAAGATGCAGATGATAAGAAGCTTTTTCACTCCGGATACTCCCATATTGTTTGAGGACAAAATCCCCGGTGAGACCGCGCCTGTCAATCAATATCTCGGGCTGTTTACAGCATCGGGAAAAGCGAATTTGGACAGCCAAAGAGTTTTTGGGGTGCCAAACAAAGGATTTGACAAAAAGGCACGAGGAATGAGTGTGGCACGGTGGCTGATTGCAAGCAAGCAGGGCAATGCCACATGATTCTCGGAATTTTGAAATAAGGATAAATAAAAACCAATGCGAACATTCGACACGATTCTTCCCTATCTGAAGAAGAGTTATGCCCAGATCACGGGCGGCATCATCATGCTGATATTGGTGGATGTAGTGCAACTCATCACCCCCAAGGTGATGCAATATGCCATAGACAATATTCAAGCCCGTCAGATCGACGAAATGGGCCTTGGCCTGATCGCGCTGCTCATCATCGGCCTGTCTTTGGCGGTGATGGTATTGCGCTTCTTCTGGCGTATGCTGATCATCGGAAATTCTCACAGAATTGAAAAAGGATTGCGGCAGGATTTTTATAATCATCTGCTGAAGCTCTCGCAGAATTTTTTTAACAAGAGCAAAACCGGAGACTTGATGGCTCATGCCACCAACGATCTGAATTCGGTGCGCATGCTTTTTGGAATGGGCTTGATCGCGGCGATGGATATTGTTCTGATGACCATTGCGAGTTTCTCGTTTATGGTCTCCATTGACCTGCGACTCACTTTGCTGGCAATCATTCCCATGCCGATTCTTTCGGTGACTATCGCCTATTTTGGCAAAAAGATGCACAAGCGCTTTGCTTTGGTACAGGCCAGCTTTTCCGCCATGAGCGGGAAGATCCAGGAAAGCATCTCCGGCATCCGCATCGTAAAAGCCTTTGGTCAGGAGAAGTCTGAATTGGCCAAGATCGATGAGGTGGGCAGGGACTATATGAACCAGAACATCTCCATGGCAAAGATCGCCGGCTTCTTTCATCCTTTCCAGGGCTTCATCATCGCCTGCTCGATGATCATAACCCTATTTTTCGGTGGACGCGCGGCGATAGGAGGGGACATCACCATAGGTGGATTCATCGCTTTCTTCCAATATCTGGGGATGTTGGTCTGGCCAATGATCGCCATCGGCTGGATCGTGGATATGTATCAACGCGGAACGGCTTCACTGAAGCGCTTGAACGAGATCTTTGGAGTGGTACCGGAGATCGACGACAAGCTGGCCAATCCGAACATAAGCAAGCTGGAAGGCAATATCACCGTGAAAAACCTCAGCTTTCGTTATGAAGACGAGTTGCCATTGATATTCAAAGATATCTCGTTTTGCATCGAAGCGGGCAAAACTCTGGCCATCGTGGGCCCCACCGGTTGTGGCAAGACCAGTCTGATCGAGCTTATGGTGCGCATCTACAATCCGCCCAAAAACAGCATCTATATAGATGACAACGAAGTACATCGCATCCCGCTGGAAGTGCTGCGCCGGGATATGGTACTGGTACCGCAAGACATCTTCCTGTTTAGCGACAGCATTGCCAACAACATCCGTCTGGGCAATCCCTCCCAGCCCTTGGATGCAGTATATGAAGCAGCAAGGATTGCCAGTGTATACAACGAGATAATGGAATTTGAACATAAATTTGAGACCATGGTCGGCGAGCGCGGCATCACCCTTTCCGGGGGGCAAAAACAGCGGGTGGCAATCTCCCGAGCCCTGTTGACCGATCCTCAAATACTTATTCTGGACGACGCCCTTTCGGCAGTAGATACAAAGACAGAGCGCCAGATCCTGGAACGCCTCATCGAGGCCAGACGCGGCAAAACCACCATCATCATCGCCCATCGCATCTCCTCCATCCAACACGCGGACAGAACCATCGTGCTTACCGATGGTGTGATCAAAGAACGGGGTAACCACGATTCCCTCTTGCGCTCCGGCGGTATATATCGCGATCTCTACGAGAAGCAGCGCATCCGGGCAAGGCTGGAAGACGAGGAGGCGGGACAATGATGCACGGACACGGACACGGCGGCTTCAGCAGCGATGAGATCAAAGGAAAGATCTACGATCGCAGATTGTACGGCAAAATGGCCCACTATCTGAAGCCATATCTGAAATGGGTCATCATATCCTTCTTTGTATTGATGCTGGTTACTGTGGCGGAATTGATCCTGCCCCTGATCCAGACTACCGCCATCGATGATCATATCGTTTCAGACCGCAGCATTGCCATCTTCACTGATGACGCAATGTATCATGAATTTATGGATCGCTACAAGGTGCTAAAACTGAAAGAATACAAGTACGAAAATGCGCATTTTGTGGTGATCTCCGCCGCGGATAGAAACAAGATGGACCTTCCGCACTTGAAAAGCCTGGAAGAGCAGGGATACATCAGCCCGCACACGGTATTTTTGGTAGATGACAATCCCACAAATGAAAAACTGCTCTTGAAATATATGCAACTGGATGACAATCCTAAAGATGGCATTCAAGCACTATCAGGCTTTTTCCGCATTGGCGACGGTCGGATTGCCGTTTCCCGCGAAAAGATGATGGAACTGCCCCGCAATGAACGCTTGAAAGTGCGGCAAAATTCATCCACAGCTTTGCTCTGGCTGGCGCTGCTGTATCTGGGTATCATCATCGTGCGCTTCATCAGCGGATACACTCAGGCAGTGATGACCACTACCTTCGCACAGAGGGCTATGAACGACCTGCGTCACGACGTGTATGCCCACTTGCAAAAGATGCCGACCCAATTCTTTGATAAGAATCCCGTGGGACGCTTGGTTACCAGGGTCACAAACGACATCCGCTCCATAGACGAGATGCTGGCTTCCGGAGTGATCACGATCGTGCAGGACGTGATCCTGATCATTGCGATTGTGGCTCTGATGCTGGTTCTAAACTGGCAGTTGGCGCTGGTGAGCATGGCAATCTTACCACTGGTGATCTGGATCATCGCCATCTTCAGAAGCAAGACCAGGGTCTTGTATCGCGAAGTACGCAAACATCTGGCTCAGTTGAATGCTACTCTGGCGGAACACATTGCCGGTCAAAAGATCATCCAGCTCTTCAATCAATACAGCAACAAGCGGGATGAATTCTCGAACATCAACCAAAAGTACTTTGGGACTTCAATGAAGCAATTGAAGCTCTTCGCCTTTTTCCGTCCCGTGATCCATGTATCTTCGCAGATAGCGGTGGGCATCATCATCTGGTACGGCGGCGGGCAGATTTTGCACAATGCCATCACTATCGGTTTGCTGATGGCATTTACCCAATACATCCGGAAGTTGTTTGAGCCCATCAACGATTTTAGCGAGAAATTCAATGTGTTGCAGGGCGCTCTGGCTGGAGCGGAACGCATATTTGACCTGATGGAATTGGAACCGGACGACTATCGGGACGACTTGGTAACCGGCGCCAAACTGGATGGAGAGATCGAATTTGAAAATGTGTGGCTGGCATACAATCACGATGAATGGGTGCTCAAAGACATCAGTTTCAAGATCAAACCCGGCGAGAAGATAGCTCTGGTGGGCCACACCGGTAGCGGAAAAACCTCCATCGTAAACCTGATCCTGGGTATGTATCCCTATCAAAAAGGGCGCATCCTCATCGATGGCAAAGAGCTGAAAAACTACGGCCTGAAAGATATTCGCTCCAATGTGGGCATCGTGCAACAGGATGTGTTTATCTTTAGTGGAAACATCAGCGAAAACATCGCTCTGAACAATACCGATATGAGCGAAGATGAGATCCGTCAGGTGGCAAAGTATGTGAACGCAGATAAATTCATCAGCCAATTGCCCCACCGGTATAATGAACCTGTGATGGAACGCGGGGCCACACTCTCTACCGGACAACGTCAATTGATCGCCTTTGCGCGGGTGCTGGCATACAATCCCTCCATCTTTATCTTGGATGAGGCCACCAGCAATATCGATACCGAGACTGAACTTTTGATCCAGGATGCTTTGGAAAAGATCATCAAAGACCGCACTTCCATCATAATCGCACACAGGCTTTCCACCATTCAACACGCGGATCGCATCATTGTGTTGCACAAAGGCAAGATAGTGGAAGAAGGCTCTCATTTTGATCTTCTGGACAAAAAAGGCCTGTACTATGACCTATACAGGTTGCAGTATACTTGATGTGAACTAGTACATAATATTAGAGTATAATGTATGCAGATTGCGAAAAAACATTGACAAAAACTCGCAGTCCGCATATATTGCTGAACATGGAATAATCCCTTGATCTATAGGAGGATCAATGAAAAAGAATTGGCTTGTTATATTGGCCCTTATGCTGCTGGTTAGTAGTGCTTTTGCCTACGAAGTGGTAGCATATCAAGAAGACTTTGAATCCGGCCTCGAAGGCTGGGAAATGTACGATGGTACTGAGAGCCCGAACAATTGGCATATCTATGACGATGGTGGCACTCAGGGTAACGCATGGTGGATGGGCGATCCCGCTCTGGCATCAGGCACAAACATCGGTGGATACTATGATCACCAGTATCTCGTGTTGGACACTCCTGCCCGCACGCTTACTGCCGATAACGCAACCCTTACTTTCAAGTTGAAACTTGGTCTGGAAGAAGTAGGCGGCACCGGTGAATACGACGGTTGGGATTCCGCAAACATCCGTATTTCCACTGATGGCGGATCCACTTGGACCGTTATTACCGGCAGCCCTGCCTATCACTTCGAAAGCTCATATGCTTTCGGCAGCGAACATGGCGAAGGTCCCGGCGTTCCCGGTTGGGGTGGCATCACCAATACATGGACACCAGCATCTTTTGACCTTAGCGCCTATGTGGGTCAAAGCGTAAAGATTCGTTTCGCTTTTGCCAGTGACCCTGCTTACAACACTTCAGACCAACCTGATATGTTTGGTTTCATGGTAGATGACATCGCTTTTGGCGGTTATAGCAACAATGGCGTGGACGATGGCGACATGACCTGGAGCAGTTTGGTTCCCATCGGTGGACAGCTGTGGCATCTAGCTACTGAAGCCTCCGCACCGTCACCAACTCACGTGATGAAAAACCAAAATAATGCCAATACCTACAATCCCAATATGTTGAACTACATCGTGAGCCCCTCGATCACTCTTCCCAATGATGGCGATATCAGAGCCGACTTCATGATCATGGGCAATTTTGAAGATGCTGATTACAGCGCTTCTGCTCCCCTGTCTATCCTGGATTACTGGGGCTGGGAAATCTCTCCCGACAACGGAGTGACATGGAATGCCATGAGCAATCCTTATGCCGATCCCAATGGTAGCAACTACGTGTATGTCGACACTCCAGATGCCTGGATTTCAGCCGTTGAAGCCTATACTCTCGATGGTTACATCAGCGACTTTGCCGGTCAAACCGTAAAATTCCGCTGGTATTTCAAATCCGACGATGATGCCCCTATAGGCACCGGTATGATGATTGATGATTTCAGAATATACAACGATGTATTTATCGCTCCTCCTGAAAATCTCGCAGCTGAAGTAAACGAAGCCGACGTGACCCTGAACTGGGATGCTCCCGGCAGCGGCGGCGGCGGTGGAGAAGAAGGCTGGATCCATTATGATGGCGACAATTATGATGCCATTGGAACCGGAAGCGTAGCCGATTTCAGCGTAGCAGCCAAATGGGATGCCCTGGGCGATGTAAACAGCATCTATCCCTATGTGGGCATGAATATCACCAAAATCCAATTCTGGCCGAACGAAGCCCAATGCGATTATTCTGTTCGCATTTGGACCGGCAATCAGTCTACCTTGGTAGTGGATCAAGCAGTTGACACTGTCACTATTGGCGCCTGGAACGAAGTAACCCTTGCCACACCATTCACCATTCCGGCTGCAACCACAATCATGGCCGGATACCGCAGCAACGCTCTTACCGGTTATCCCGCCGGTATCGATGACGGCTCTGCCACAGTGGAAGGTTATGGAAACTGGATCAATATGGGCAGCTGGTCTACCCTTACCGCTCTGGCAGACATTGCCGGAAACTGGAACATCAGAGTATATGTTGCCGATGCTGAAGGCCGCGAATACGTGATGGGTGAGCTTCCCGAAAATCAACACTTTGCCACTGGTGAATTTGCCAAAGCAAACATTAGTCGCAATCACCGCGATGTAGGCGCTTACAAGATCTATCGCGACGGCGAATTTATAAGCGAAGTAGCCGGCTCTGTAACTACATATACAGACACAAACGTAAGCGGTGGACCGCATAACTACTATGTAACAGCTATGTACGGCGAATATGAGTCTTCTGCTTCAAACACCCAGGTTGTGTTTATAGTTCCAGAAGATCACGTGGAAACCGTAAATGACGATGGCAGTGCCGAATTTGGCTTGAGCTTGGGTTCTTCCAGACAGATGGCTGTATTGCACGACGAATTCGCCGGCGATACCGTAACCATCAAGTATATAAAAATCTATGTGGAGACTCTCAATACTGCGCAGTTCGTCATTCGCTTATACGAGAAAGATTCCGTAACCGGACTACCCGGAACCATTGTTGGCAGCCAGATTCAGTATCCCTCCGCAAGCATCGTTCCCGGATGGAACTACATCGAAGTTCCCGACGAAAGAATCGTAGACAATGGCGAATTCTTCGTAGCTCTGATGGAAACTCCGAACCACTCAGCGATTGGCGTAGACTCCAGCACAAACGGCTTCAGCTACACCAATATGGGTACCGGTTGGACACCTTATGAAGATGGTGAGATTATGATCCGCGCGATCGTTCAGGTTAGCAGCTCGAACAATTCAAACGTGAGCCCCGTGCTTACTTTGAGTGCCAGCAATTATCCGAACCCCTTCAACCCAGAAACCACTATATCCTTCACCGTTCCCCAGAATGGACAAACCAGCGTGAAGGTATACAACCTGAAGGGTCAGGAAGTACGCAGCCTGCTGAACAAGGAAATGACCGCCGGCTCTAGCAGCATTGTATGGAACGGCACCGACAATTCCGGTGATAACGTAGCTAGCGGATTGTACTTTGTACGTGTTCAAAACAACGGCAAAGCAGTCACCCGCAAGATGCTGCTCTCCAAATAAAATCCCGAACCTGAACAGGTTCCAATATATCACCCCGGTTCATCTGAGCCGGGGTTTTTTGCTACCTCAAAATTCACTCTTCACACCACAATTTGGCTGCGCAATTTTGTGGGTGAGCGAAGCGGAACCCCGGGATAAATCTATGAGAATAAAAATACTATTGTATTTAATCCCCCCCCTCCCGGCCCCAAGAACCGTCGATTCTTGGCTGGGAAGAGGGAGGGTATTGAGTAAAACGGCCAATATCACGCATAGACCCGGGGTTCACACCCCGCTCTATCAAATATCGCCCCTCCGGGGTTTGGGTGACCCTGCGCTCCAGTAACTAATCGTACATTGTTAATCGAAAATCGTAAATTAGCTATCAATTCTCAATTTTCAAGTCTCAATCAAAGCGTAGCACTCCCCAGCTAAGAACTAAGAACTACTTGTACGTAGTGCATGCTGAATTTATAGCCCTTGAGAGCCGTATGGGCGGCCAAAGCATCGTGGTAGCGCTCCAATTGATCGATTTCTGCTATGCCTCCGGTTTTGTAATCTATCAAAACGGCTTCAGCAGCGGCAGTATCGAGCATCAGGCGATCCACCCTGTAATGACCCAGGGCAAATTCTGTATACACTTTATCGTATTTTGGATCAAACAGATAGCTGTATTTGCGGATTTCATCTACCAATTCGCTTAGCACGCGTCTTATTTTCTGTTCTCCCAAAAGCGAGCCATAGCGCTGCATAGATTCACGCAGCGCCCGCTGATGCTCTTCGGGCCGGTCATAACAGATGAAACTGAGGTAGTAGTGTGCCAGATCACCATACAATGCTTGCCGTTTGTCCAGATACACTTTCTTGTAATCGAGATCAAACTTAGGATTGGGCAGCGCGCTATCCCAGGGAATGCCCTTTGGTTCTGCCAGATGCAAAACCGGTTCTTGCGTCTGCTCTGCCTCAGCTTCTTTGCCCACAGATTGAGTCTCCGCCGGATAGCTCCTGAATCTGCGAAAAGAGCCATTGGGGAGGCCTTCTTCAGGATCAAAATAGCGCAGACAGGCATCTGCCAATACGATCGGTAAACTGAAGCTTTCCTCTTTACTATCCATAAATTCCTGCCAGCTTCCGTTTTTGTGATAGCTGAAGAGAATATGCAGGTTTTTCCTGGCGCGGGTAAATGCCACATAGAGGTTGTTCAGCTCTTCCAACCAGGCCTGCTTTTCTTTGTTTTCCCACAGCTCGCGGGCAGGGCTGTAGGGCAACAGGGACGCGAAATGGAAGCTGAGCGCGTAGTCTTTGATGTCCTTGAAATGATCGTCGCTATAATCCACTGCCCAATAGAAATCTTTCTCGTATTGCTTCTTTGTACTCAGATTATACAACACAAACACCTTATCAAATTGCAGACCCTTGGATTTGTGAATGGTGAGCAGTTGAATGCCGCCTTTGCCTTCTATGCTTACTTGCGTAAAGCCTTCTTGATTCACGTTCTCTGCCAGAAAACCCAGAAAATCCGGAATCTTCAAGCCCTGACCGGCTCCATTGATCTCCCACTGGGCGGCTATATTCAGAAAGGCCTGAAGATTCAGCAAATCCCTCTCCGGGATGCTTTCTACATTGCTCATACATATCCCGGTAATTCCCCGCAAGATCCGGTAAGGAGATTCTTGTCTCATGCTTTGAGCCACTTCGTACAGTTCTGCAATGGCGGGATACGGCGAGAAATCCGGTTTTATCCCCTTATCCCCTGCCTGCTCGTAATTCGCGATGGCATCGATTGTGGCTTTGAGGGCGGCACTCTCCAAGAGCAGATAATCCGAACGCGTAAAAGCGAGGAAATCCAGCCAATCACCATAGCATACAAAACGCAGCCAATTAATGAGGGGGGCTACCAGCCGATGCTCGGTTATGGGCGCGCTGGGCTGAAACACTCCCTGCACACCTCGTTCTTCCAAAAGCATTTGCACAGTGGCCAGCTGGTCGCCCTTGCGGCAAATAATAGCGATCTCGGCATTTCTATCACTCTCATATTCAGGCAGGATCATCTCATCCACAAAGGACTCATATACCTTGTAGCCGGTCTTATAATGGACGCTGTAGGGCATCGCACGCACTTCGATCGTGGTGTCGACATTGCCAATAGCCGATTCGATCTGGGAATATGGCCAATTCATACCTCGCTCTTTAAGCGCATTTGCAAGATCAGAATCGCTGAAGATGGCGTTGATAAAATCCATCATATCGCTTCCCGAGCGCCAGGATCTGGTTAAGGCTTCCGGCACCACTTCGTTTAAGGCCGGGATAATCCTGGTCAGATTCAGCAGCAGATCGCGTTCTCCCCCACGCCAGCCAAAGATGGATTGTTTCTCATCGCCCACCACCACCAATCCGCCAAAATCTTTGCTCCCCATGCCCGCGCTGATTTCTTCCATGATGGGACGCAACATATTGAACTGAATAAGCGAAGTGTCCTGAAACTCATCGATGAGCATGAAGCGGGTGCGATGGCTCAGGAACATATAGAACTCGTTGGCCGAGTTTTCGTCGTCAAAATCAAATTCCGGCGGTTGGTTGCTGAATAGTGCTTCGAAAGTAAACCAGGCGATATCCTGATAGCTCATGTTTTTATAGCGATAGATCAGCGCATCATATTCCTTCAGGATAATCTCCCAAATGTCTTTTATCTCTTGCTCTTCAGGCAAAAAGTAGCGATAGTAGAGGTCTTCTGCCAGAGCCATCAGAGCCTCTTCGTAAAGGGCGAAACAGCCCTCTTGCGCTTCTTTGCTCAATGCTCTTTTGCTGATGAATACCTTTTTCTTGAAGACATTGAAGAGCTTCATGGCGTCCACCGGGCTTTGCAACATCATATCCAGTGCTGCACAAAAGTCTGCGGGGCTCTGTGGATCGCTGATCAAAAGGCGTCGCATGTCCGTAAGTAAGAGGTCCGCGAAGCTATTCTTGGCAGGATCTTTGATCCCTGCTTGCATTGCCATCGCCAGACGGCTGATGGCATCCTTAAAGCCCTTGCGAGGCTGCTCCTGATAGGGACGATGAAGCTTGCAGCGACTGGAGATAAGGTAGAACAACCAGCGGTTGTAGATCATACTTTTGAAAAACTTGGCATAATCGTCCATACTGCGCTGGACCTTGCGAGACAGCAGTTTATTGATGCGCACGCGAAATTCCGGTTTCATCAGGTGATCCAGCAAGAGCGGCATGCGCTTGTCCACCGCGTTTTCGTCGATTTCGAAGCTATCAATGCTCTTCATTGGTCTCACGATATTGCGAAAGATGCTGCCTGTGTAGCTGTCTATGGTCATGATCTGCAGCTTTTGCATGTCTTGCGAGATCTCTTGCCATGCCGATAGCAGGATGTTGCTTTCTCGCATTGTAAGCCTGGTTTCGTCGCCCGGGACAAAGCGGCGCAAGGAGGGTATCAGATCACTATCCGGTTTTTGGATCAGCTCTTCCAGGTTTGTTACTATGCGTTCTCTAATCTCAGCGGTGGCCTTGCGAGTGAAAGTAAGTGCGAGAATCGAATCCAGCTGAAAATCCGGATGCTCATAGTATTTCAGGATCAGAGCAATGTATTCCAGGGATAAACGATAGGTCTTCCCGGTACCGGCACTGGCAGTAATGATGGCATTTTGGAACTGTTTCAATTCTCCTCCCTCTCTATGATCAGATCGCTGCGGCTGATGTTTTTCAACATATGCCGATCCTCGGATTTCCTGCCTGTGGCATATCCCCGGTTGAAGCATTCCAAGAGAAGCTCGCGGGTGTCTGCGGGATAGCTGAGGCGCTTTTTCTCGTTAACCGTTTCTTTGGCATTCACCTGCATATCCAGAATCATCCAAAAACAGGAGTTCAACTGCTCTGCACGCTCCGGATGCTCGATAAGCTCGTAAAACCACTCATAGAACAGCAATTGAGCCGAGTTTGCGCTCCCGGTCTTAAAATCTACGATATAGCGCTTTTGGGGGCTGTGTATGCGCAGATCCGCCCGCCCTTTGATCTTCAGTACATACTCTTTCCCCTCATACTCTATTCTGCACAGCTCTTTGAAAGCTTTCTCATCTTCCGGCCGCGCGCCTTCGGGGATCAGTTCGAAACTTGTATTCTGCAAACGGGGCAGCAAAAATCTGTAATAGAACTCTTTCATAGACATTGCCAGACGCTCGCTGATGATACTGTTGAGAAATTCCTCATTGTAGTTCTTTGGTATCTTGTAGTAGAATTCGCTGCTATTACTAAGGCTTTGCAGGGCAAGCTTTAGCCGGTCCATATTCGTAAATGCTTCTTTGAGTGCGCTTGCCGAGCTGTATCGCACGGGATCTTTGCCCAAGATCTCGCTGAAATAGCTGTGCATCAGAGTGCCAAAGAGGATAGGGCTTACGCTTTCTTTGAGCTCGGTCTTGCGGGAACTTAGCCTGCGCAGGGCTTGGATGTACCACACAAAGGGGTTCCGAGCCAGTAAGGCGATGTCATAGCTATAAAATCTGATCTCAGACTCGGAGCCAAAATCCTTTTGTGGATCCCCGGGCAGCACGCAGAAGTCAGTATCGTTTTTATGCTGAAAGATGGAGCTTTTTCCGATGGCAGCAGCCAAAGATTCCCGGCTTGGATTCTTGTAGGCTCCAAATATCGCCGCAGCCAGAATCTTACTTTTTTGCACTGATGCCGGGCACCATTGCAAGAGCTCACCGATGAAACTGCTGGGTTTCAGATTTTGCTCCATATTGCGATATGTATAGATTTGGACGCTTTGCGCCGTGAGTAATAAGCGGAAGAAATAGTAGTGTTCCCAATTTCGGATGATTTCATAACTCAGTAGGCCCAAACGCGCCCGTTGGCCCTCGTTCAGAAGCCACACGGCACCCGGGGCCTGTGGTATGACTCCTTCCACCAATTGCAGAAAGGCCACATGCCGAAAGCTCCGATTGCGGCAATCCAACAGATTGCTTACTTCCCAGCCGGGTTGTGAACGTTTCGCCGTATGATAGTGCAGCAGAGCCGGCTTTAGGAAATCCAACCACAAGCCAAATATTCCGGCTCCGGGATGCTGGAAGATATCGCGCCAATCTGCCACGATGCCCAAAGTTTCTGATCCCATAAAGTTTGCCAGCGCTGTCCAGTATTGCTCCAAAACATCCGTCTTATCCAGCTCTTCCCGGCTGCAAAACTGCTGTGGATTCAGAGCATTGGCACACATCTCACTCAGTTCCCTGATGCTGTTCAGATTCAGGATCTCGCTTGCAAAAGCAAATGCTCGGGAGCATATCTGTGCCAATAGCCGGTATTTCTCCGCGTAAACAGGGTCACGCTCAAACTGAGCCTTTGGGTTGATGTCCAGATACAGAACCTCTTCATCCGCCAAAGCGAAGATCTCATCCTCCAGCCTAAGTTGCCTTGTTTTGTCCCAATCCTGCACCAACAAAGGAGGAATCGCGGGATCGCAAAGGTAGCATGTCATTATGCGCAAGGGCACAAAATCCGGGCTGCCTGTCTGAGACTGCACAATCTCGTTGAGCATGCTCAAAAAGCGGAATAGCAGGCTGTTTGTAATGGGAAGAGTCTGAGCCGGGCTCAAGATAGAATCGTCGAACAGCACGGAATATGCCTTAGTCCGGAAGTTCGCGTCAATAATTACCGCGTCTTCTCGAGCTTCATTGGCTGCCAGAAAAGCCAGCGCTGCTTGCTCCTCGCTATCGCACTCCACAATCTTTAGTCTATCTTCCAGCCCCTTCACAGCACTGCTTTCTTCCGGCCGGAAGACCGGCATTTGCCAGTGCTCCCCCTCAATGCGTGCCTCATGGTAATACAAAATCACATCATTGTGGGCTTCTTCACATCTTAAAACCAGTTCCTGCTCCAACTTGCTGTAATAGAATTGATTAACGAGCACTATGCGCTGATCCTGCCAGGGAATGCTCACTTCATGCAAAGGCAATCTGAAGATGCGATCACCAAAGCCTCGGGCTTCGATGAATTCCTTGTAACGCTGCAAGATGGCATGAATGTGTGCGATGTGAACTTCTTGCCAGGCTCTCAGGAAAAGGCTCTGATCCTCACAAAGGGAGAGCAAGTCGTCCACGCCTTTGTTTGCCTCATTAAACTCCTGCATAAAGTGAAAGAGATTTGTGCCCCAATTTACCAGATCGCCGTAGGAGCGGATATGAAAGCGTTCCTTATCTTTCTCTTCCAAGATCTGATACAGGGCCAGAAGGCGTTTTTCGTCCTCCAACAGCGCTTTCTCTTCTGCCAGCAGAATAGTCTTAAAATCTTCCATTGTCAGCCAGCTCACATCCTGCAGCGCCCACCGGGGCTCGAAACGGGAGCGGGCCAGCTCTGCCGCCGCCCTGGTGGGGAATACCATTATGCAGCGCTCCGTGATGCTCTCCAAGGCGCTATCGATGATGTCAGAGATAAATTCTACAACTTTTATTTCCATAATGATTCCTTATAGAAGCGGTGAAAACAGCCTGCAGATGGATTCCTTGCTGCGTACTATCAAGCCTCTTTTTTCAAATTCCACTATATCCACGCGATTCGAGAACGCGATATCCCGGCTAAAGGCATCACTGGCTTTATCCACGATCTTATCGTCGTAAACCAAAGCAGTCAGTTCAAAATTGTGGTTGAAACTGCGCAAATCCATGTTTGCCGTACCCAAGCCCAATATTTCGCTGTCCACGATCAATATCTTGGCATGCATGAAACCGCGACTGTATTCATAGATCTCCACTCCGGCATCCAAAAGCTCCTCGTAATAGGAACGCGAGCCCCAATAGACGATGAAATGGTCGGGCTTTGCCGGCAGGATGATCTGTACCTTTACTCCGCTGATTGCTGCCGTCTTCAAAGCCATCAACAGAGCTTCGTTCAAAATCAAATAGGGCGTAGTAATCCGGATACTGTATTGGGCATTGGCAATGGCCAAAAAATACAATTGCAATATGTTGGCGTGGTTTGTATCGGGACCACTGGCCAGCACCTGAACCGGGGACGTGTTCTTGACTGCGTTGATGGCTTCGTCGCAGAAATAGCCCTTGAAATTCTCATCCTTGAAAAGGTTTTCCTTGCTTACAAAGTACCAGTCTACCATAAAGATAGCTTGCAAACTGAGGATGCATTGACCCTCAAAGATGCCCAAAGAATCTCGCCAATAGCCAAAATATGGATCTTTCCCAAGGTATTTATCGCCGATGTTTAAACCACCCAGATAAGCCTTTTTGCCGTCAACAATCACCAGTTTGCGATGATTACGATAGTTCATGCGGCTATTCAAAAGCGGAATCCATACCGGCATGAAAGGCACAAATTGGACTCCCGCCTCCCGCAGCTCGCGTTTGAAGCGGCGGGGCAGTTTCCAGCAGGCGACATCGTCATATATAAAACGAATCTGAACCCCGGCAACTGCTTTTTTGATCAACAAATCTTTCAGGTAGTTGCCGGTACTGTCTGCAGCGATGGAAAAATACTCCAGATGAATGTGATGTTTTGCCACTGCGATCGCATCACAGATGGCGGCAAAGGCGATCCCTGTATCGCTGATCAGCTCTATACTGTTTCTATCGGTCAGGATAGCCTTGCTATTCGCCTTCAACAAGCTATACAGCTTGTGTTCCAGCCCATCCTGCAGCCGGCTCGAGCTTACAGTGGGAAAGGGGAAACCAAACTCCTCCAATATCTCTTTATCCATCAGTTCTTTTTGATTGAATAGCTTTACCTTGCGCCAATTTCTACCAAAAAACAGATAGAATACAAAGCCCACTACCGGCAAAAAGATCAGCACCATTATCCATGCCAGAGTGTGCACCGGAGATGAATTTTCCAGCACCAGGATGATAATGATGAGAATCACTGTGAGGGCAAAGATCACATAAATGATCTGCATGGTGAATTGGGTAAAGGTCTGCAACACATCTCCACCCCGCAATAGTTGGATCGCGGACGCCACCAGGATCAAGCTGCTAAGCAAAGCTAAGATAATCAACACTGTATCCAGTGCCTTGTGTGATCTTGTCATTTCCTCTCCCTATCCGCTACAATCATCAGTTATATCAGACTTTCGCTGCTCACATATTTGTCAAGCTTTGTGTTCATTGTGGTATTCCCCCCCCTTAGTTTCACGCTGTGCCGAACGAGATATTATCCGGTTTTCATCGGGTGCTCACTCGATGGGAACGCCTTGATATCTGCTTCGGCATGGCTTTATACCCAGAGCAAAGTGAGACCATGAGATGATCTGTCCTAAAGCAATAGATTCATGCAGATATTGGCAGATTAAAGCGCGGATTGGAGCGATCGTGGAGGAGTGAAACTTTGTTGCTCTATTTTCTGTCCACTATCTTGCACGAGTTATCACAAATTGCGGGAGCGCTCGCTGAATTGTACAGGCGGTCAGAGTACAGCTAAAAGCCGCATCCCGAAAAAATTCCACAACGCAAAGCCCGGCTTTATGCAGCCCCGTTGATCGCAGAAAGCTATGCATCCGGGCCGGTTTTCCCACTTAGTTTTCGACAGATTAATGGCATCGTCTGGCATTTTGCGCTTGACGGATTCACGCCTGCAATCGCTATGGATTGTATCGATTTCACATTGAGGATTTATGAAAGTCATCACCTGGCGCTTACTTTGTATGATGCTGTTGTTATTGGCAATATCTTGCCAAAAGCAGTCCCCGGAAAACAGGGATAAATATGTGGTGCTTTCCCCTGAAACAGCTGAAATCATCGCCGCCCTGGGCTCAGCCGAAGATGTAATCGGGATCACCCGGGAATGCGACTATCCCGAAACTCTGAAAGGCAAAGAACTAGTGGGGGATTTTGGTGCCATCAATATGGAAAAAGTAATCTCCCTGGCCCCGAAGATTGTCTTTACCAGCGGCTTGGAACAAGAAGCCATCTCTCTGGATCTGCAAAAGTTGGGCATCGAGGTATATCGTTCCTATCCCCGCACTGTGGCAGAGATGCTGCAAGAGATCCTGCACATTGGCCGCTTGATCGGCAAAGAAAGTGAAGCTGAAGATCTAAAGCAAGAATTGGAAAGCTCTATCACCACCATCAAAAACTCTGCGGCGGGCAAGTCAAGACCGGGAGTGTATCTGGAAATCTATCGTGATCCCCTGATGAGTGTGGCAGACAATTCCTTTGTGGGTGAACTCATTGAGCTGTCTGGAGGAAACAATGTTTTTGACCGCCTGGAGCGGGATTATGCCCGGGTGAAAGCAGAAGCGGTGATCCGGGCAGCACCGGACATGATGATATGCTACAGCCGGGATACAAAGGATAACATCGTAACGCGCAAGGGTTGGGATAGGATCCCCGCCATCAAAAACCGGCACATATATTTTGAAGAAGACATTCATCCGGATCTCATCCAACGTGCTGGACCCCGCTGCGTGGAAGGTATGCGGGCATTAGCCGCGCTTTATGAAGAATGGCGGGCAGATACGCAATGAAGCGCTATATCTTCTTGATCCTTATCGCTCTGTGTGGAGCGGGACTCGCTATCCTATACCTGAATTGGGGCAATCCCGGTGGCTACATCATAGCCCAGATTCGTCTTCCGCGCTTGCTCCTGACCGTTTTAACCGGGATGAGTCTGGCAGCTGTCGGCTCCGTGTATCAACTGATGCTGGGCAATCCCCTGGCCGAACCCTATGTGCTGGGCATATCTTCGGGATCAGCCTTTGGCAGCATCCTTTTTGCCGTGTTGGGCATGCTAATCCTGATGCCACTGGGCGGCTTCATCGGAGCTATTTTCACCATGCTCCTAGTGTGGAGACTGGCTCAAACCCGCAGCGGCTTCGATCCTCGCAGATTGATCATCGCCGGCGTAATAGTGGGTATGTTCTTTTCTGCAGGAATCTCTCTGATGATGTATCTGAACCGGCAGGATACAGTCTTGATCCTTGGCACCTTGATGGGAAATCTGGGACGCATCTTCAACCGGGGCGAATACAGCATTTTTCTGGCTTTGACAGGGATCATAGTGTTGCTGCTGGCCTGGCTGTTTATGAAAAGCAGGGCTCTGGATATCCTCAGCAGCTCCGATCTCTACGCTGCCAGTGTGGGCATCGAAGTGGAAAGCTTGCGCAAGCAGATATTTTTTGTAAGTTCTCTGGTGGTAGGCATAGTGGTTTCCTATGCCGGCATCATAGGTTTTGTGGGACTCATTACACCGCATATCCTGCGTCTTATGGGTTTTACAAATCAGAAGCAAATCTTCCCCGCGAGTCTGCTGTTTGGTGCCACATTCCTGTTGGGAGCGGATTTCCTGGCAAAGAATCTCAGCGGTATTGAGCTACCGGTAGGCGTGATCACAGCCGCCGTAGGTTGTCCCTTTTTTATCTATCTGCTCTTGCGAAAGTAGAATTCTATTGACATCTTGACCACTATGCTCAGAAAGTGCCTCTATGAAAGGAATAGTTGATTAATGGAGAACGAAAACCTCGCTGCCGTCCTGCATCAGTTTTTGCTAATGCTTCGTGATCCGGTTATTTACCTTGCCATAGACGAGAAAGGCGGAGCTTTCGATGAGGAAGAATCTCTGCATATCCGCATTGCAAAAGCGCGCGCGCTGATGTGTGTGTTCAAGCTGGAGCAAAGCCAGAATCTGGCTTTTCTACTAAACAAAGAGCTCCGCGACAGCTCTCATCCAGATCTCCAAGTTCTGAATCTGCTAACCCTTATCCGAGCCCATAGACTAAGCGGAAACACCCACAGTGCTGCCAGTTATGCCGAAGAAGCCATAGCAGTGGCAGGAAAATGCGAACACATAATGATGAAGACCATGGCAGAATGCGTGCAACTGAGCTACCTCAATTCAAACGCGGAGGAGCTGGAATCCCGGGCTCCTGCCATCGCGGAACAGCTCAACCGGGCAGATCATCCTTTCATGAGGCTGTACATATTGGATTGGTTGGGACTTAGCTACAGCACTCTCAACAAATATGACCTTTCTCTGTCATACTACAGCGCGGCATACGATCTTTGCAATCAACACGGGCTAAGTGTGGCATCGTTGGAGCTGATTTTTGCCATTCTTGATTGCTGTGCCCATCTGCAAAAACACGAGATCGGCGAGGAGTTTTACACTCTGGGCAACAAGCTGATATCCCATTTACGCCTGCATATCTTTGAAGTGCAGCTAAACTTCTATTATGCCGGGCTCAAATACGCCCTGAAAGATTATAAAGCAGCCGTTCTCTTCTTCCAAAAAAGCTCACAGGCACTTTTAGCTTCTGAAGTGAAGATGCCAAAACTGCTGTTTGAGATCTACAACAACCTGGCAAAAGCACTGAACCGCCTTAAGATGCAGGATCAAGCCTTGCACTACCAGCTTCTGGCGGAAAAGCTTTTGCAGGACAATGGCGACATGGTGTTGAAGGTAAATCTGAACGCCAATATCGCCCTATCCCAGATCGGACTGCAACGTTGGGACGATGCCTACCGCCGCCTGCGGGATGCCGAACGCTTTTATCGCCAGCATCGCCTCTTGGAGCCGTTGATAAAAGTAACCGGCACTCTGGCATTTTACTATCAAAAACGTAAGGACTACCTGCGCGCATATGTGATGATGCGGCGCCTGGACGATCTGAAATCAAAACAATTAAAAGAATTGCAGCAAACCCGCAGCCGCATGAGTGAAGGCAGATTGAAACAGATCCTGGACGACTCCAAGGCCATCAAAACAAAGTACAATAAGCTGCTGTACGAGGTCTCAAAGCGTCAAACAGAACGCTTTACCGGAAGCTCAAATGCCGCCAGAAGGGTTTTGGACAGTGCCGTATTGGCATCCCTGCACCGCGACGCATCTGTACTGATTCTGGGCGAAAGCGGTACCGGAAAAGAAGTGTTGGCGCGCATGATCCATTATGGTTCCCCGCAAAAGAATTGGCCCTTTATCTCGGTGAATTGCGCCACTATCTCCCCATCAATGTTCGAGATCGAGTTCTTTGGCTCTGCCCCCGGCAAACTTACCGGGATCAGTGAATTTCGCCAGGGTTTCCTTGAACAGGCAGGTCAGGGAACGCTATTTTTGGATGAAATCTCTGAAATCCCGATCGACTTTCAGGCCAAATTGTTAGGCGCGATAGATACCATGAGCTTTTGCCCGGTGGGAAAAGAAGAAAAGCTGCCCATACGCTGCAAGATCATCGCCGCGACCAATCGCGATGTATTGGAGATGTTTAAGTCAAACTCCTTCCGCGTGGATTTGCTGCATCGGCTAAACACCCTGGAGATCAATATCCCACCCCTACGTGACCGTCAGGAAGACATCCCGCTCTTAGTTGATCAATTTGCCCATGGCTTTGCCCGGGAAGCAGGCAAACGCTTGCCCCAGATCCGCGATTCCTTTTACGAGCGCCTTAGCATATACGATTTTCCGGGAAATGTGCGTGAACTCAAAAACATCATAGAGCGCATTTTTATCCTGTATTATGAACCCATCTGGAGTGCGGATATTCTGGATAACATCGATGCTTTCCGCCGCAATAAACACTTGGGAGGTTCACTCATAGAACACAATATCAAGGATCTGGATAAAGAGCGCATTATGGAGGCTTTACGCAAAACCGGAGGCAAACAAAAGACTGCGGCAAAGCTGCTCAACATGAGTGAATCTACGCTCTGCCGCAAGATCAAACGCTACGGGATCAAATAGCTCTAAGGCTTCACAATATTCGTGTACAGGGTTCCTCCACTGGCAGAGCCAAAGTAACCCAACGCGTTTTCCACGCCGCCATGCAAATATCCTTCCGGCATGAAGTTGTATTTGTAATAATTATCGTCTGCCACCATCATTGATACGCGGTAGCGTCCATAAAAGATAAAGCCCTGACGGTAATCTCTGAGTACAATATAGTTACCATCCTGTTCCGGCTGTTGATCGGCACTGAATCTATTGATAAACCTGATGCGACGAATACCTTCTCCTGCGGCATAGTAGCTTTCTTCCATATCGGCTGTTGCATGAGTCTGCCCCAATATCTTTGTTGTAAATTCCAAAGAGCTGCTGAATTCTTCCAGGCAATAAAGCTCCGCCAGGAGATTGTAGACCCCCCCATGTTCGCCAAGATCCAGCGCCAGGGGATACCGACTGTCCGAAACACTGTAGGGAAGCTGTGGCATGTTGTTCTGGGAATATGAGTATCCTTCTCCGGGAACATTTTGCTGAAGATAATCATCCACGAGCTCGGCCATAGGCGGCACAGTTGTTTCCGCTGAGATCAGTGGATCATAACCCGGGATTCTTACTTCCACTCTGTAGGTTTCCAGAGCTTTGATAGTATGAGATTGCGGATCCACCCATTTGATCTTCATTTCGGCAGGATCAAATACGGCTTCAAGTGGAAAGCGTAATGCGCTGCCCAGCTCGATGATCTCTACTTGCGCTTCTTGTACGAAGATGCGTGATAGATCCCAATCGTCGAGCGATGAACTGCGTGTGATGTATACAGGGCAGTCTTCGGAGATGCTTGCCCCCGCCATCAGCAATCCCGCGATGCTATATACATCTCCTTCAAAACGAGGACCGGAGCTGAGATTGTCGCAAGCGCACAGGCAGAGCAGTAAGGCCAAAACTATTATATATCTTACCATTTTACATTCACTCCTATAAAGGGCAGCAGGGGGAATTGGCCGCTGTCTTCCGTCTTCAAGCGGGGTCCTCCTTCCGCGTCAACATCAATGGAATAGCCACGATATCCTACATTCTTACGATTCAGCACGTTTATTACTTCAAAGTAAGGCTCGATCGAACCCCAGCTCTTTTGCCACTCGTATTTGGTACTGAGATCCAAACGGCAGTATGTAGGCAAACGGTCTGCATCCTTGTATGAATAGATCAATTGAAAGTCGCTTCCGTCAAAATACACTCGTTCCGGTTTCTCTGTGGGTTGTCCGGAGTTTATACTGAGGTTTACACCCACTTTAAAATCCGCACCCAATACCTGTCTGCCTGTGTATTGGCTCAGATTGAAGGTCTGTACCATAGAGAGAGCTACAGAGCGATCATATTTGGGATAGTATGACTTTGCTTCATGAGTGTAGGGATCCAGATTCATCCCCTCCATCTTGCGCTGAGTCTTACTGAGGGTAAGCCCTATAAACCCTTCCAGACCATGCCAATCCGTGCGCAAAAGCAGATCCGCACCGTAGGTGTAGCCCTTACCCACATGGAAAGTGTCTGCCAGCTCTCCGGTATCGTTGTCCCAATCGTAGTCTGTGGCTTCGTCATATTCCAGGATGCGATCGTAGCTCTTGTAATAAAGCTCACAATCAAAAGCCAATCCTTCGGCAAACTGGTTTTTGTAGCCCAAGATAAAGTGGTGACTGCGCCCCGGTTTCAGGCTGCCGTCCAAGGGAAACCATACATCAAAAGGCGTGCTCATATCTGCAGACATCAGGGTCATATACTGATGATAAAGTCCATAGCTGGCGTAGATGCTCTCTGCCAGATCCAAACGCCGGCGGATAGAGAAGCGCGGCTCCAGATTCAAGTAGCTGGCATCAGGAATATGGTCCAAGTTGATGCGCATGGTCCGATACCAGCCCAGACGCAGACCTGGCTGCACGCTCCATAACTCATTCAGATCCCAAGTATCCTGCACAAAAGCGCTGCTCATCAAAGAGCTCACATCCACATCCGGCATAGAAGCGGGATCGTATTCATATGAACTGATTACCTTTAGCCAGGTTTGGTTGTACTTCATCTCCCAGCCAAAGTCTGTCTGATGGTCGTTATTGGGCTTCCAGCTGAAGCTCGCTTTGTTGCTGATGTCGTTAATGCCGTTTTCACGTCTGAACACCAGCTCATCCTCTTCTCCCACCTGGTCAAAATTACTGGAGAAATCGCTGCCCGCTACTATAAACTGAGAGAATAAACGGGGATTGAAGATATGCACCCACTGTGTGGTGAAAGTGCGGTTTCCCCAATCCAGATTCAAGATATGACCCACATCAAAGCTCAGCTTGTCCCTTCCAAAATAAGCACTTGCCGAGAGCTTATCTTTGCTGCCCGGATCCCAATTCACTTTGAAATGGCCATCGTAAAAATAGTAATCCGGCAAATCGTCGATCATGGCCTTGATCAATTCCAGATAAGTGCGCCGAAAGGAGCCCATATAGCTTCCGCTTTGCTTGCCGATTTTCCAGGGACCCTCCAATGTAGCCGACGATGAGATCAGCGACAGCCGCGCAACCCCCTGATGATAATTGCGATTTCCTTGCCGATTGGTGACGTCCAGTACACTGGACAGACGTCCCCCGTATTTGGCTGGATAAGCGCCCTTGATGAGGTCTATGCTCTCCACGGCATCGCTGTTGAAAGTGCTGAAAACTCCGCCAAAGTGATTGGGGTTGTACACATCGATATCGTCCAAGAGGATCAGGTTTTGATCCGGTGAACCGCCCCGCACATACAGGCCCGAAGAAAAATCCGAGACTGGAGCCACACCGGGCAGGGTCAATACTGCGCGAAATACATCTGCCTCGATGGGAGATACTACGCTCTTCACATCCTCAGTGGTCCTGCGAATCAAGCTGGGACGTATCTCACGGCCTTCATCCGCAGAGCTTCCGGTCACCCTTACCGTTGCCATTTCAATGGCGGCTTCCTTCATCTTGATATTCAGGCTTTTATCTTCTTCCGCTTTGGTGATTGTGAAGCTAAACTTGCGAGCTTCAAAGGATATCAACGTGGCTTCCAGAGTGTAGGTTCCCGTTCCGGGCAGATTGATCACATAGTAGCCCTTCTTGTTTGTCTGCATTCCTGCCCCGGTATCCACAAGCCTCACATTCACATATTGGATGGGTTCTCCGCTATCTTCCCTGCTCACAAATCCGCTTACGGTGGCTGCATGGCAGATCGTGCATCCAAGCAGAATGAGACACAGTATCAAGGTGCTTTTCTTCAAATTGACTCCTCAACCGAGGCAGAAGCATCGCTTTCTGCTCCTAAAAGCCATGCTCAAAAAAAGCATGCCAATATGCCTCAATTTTATGCAATAGTTTTGATATCTGCCCATGTGTCAACATAATATCCCAAAGCTATGACCTAAAACATAGGGATATTGTGGATTATTTTCCATAAAACAGCTTCCCCCGGATACAGAAAGGCTGTCCCGTTACCGGACAGCCTTTGATATGCAATACGTATGGATTATTTTACGATTCTATTACTTCCACGTTGGCTCGCGGAATGCGAACTCGGGTGCCATCGTCAAACTCCGCATCCAAAATACGCACCAGTGTTTCAGATTCCACTTTGGTAAGCTCTTCCGGCAGAGCAACCACCCTGGCGATAGTGCCGAAGTGCGGCTGGCGGATGATGCGAATCATGGTACCTATTTCCAGGACCGGCAGAGATGCTTCTTTGGAGATCAATTCATTCTCCTCAAAATCCATGGGGATGATGATCTCGGGGCGGATCACGCCGGCGCGGATCTGTGTGTGCCCGTGCACGGAAGCTTTTTTACCGTCGAACTGTTTGAGCAGATCGAAGGTCTTTTTTGCCATGGTGATCTTGCCAAAACCTTCGGTACATACTATGGTGAGGCCCACGTTTTCATGACCGGTGATGGCCACTCCGATGTCGTATCCCAAGAGTTTCTTGATGTCCTGATCATCGATGCCGCCTGTGATGATGGCTTTCACGCCATGCTTGCGGGCGATTTCGATCACATGGAAGGGCACGAAGCTTCCGGCGATGATGATCTTGCCTTTGCAAGAATCATCGATCTTTCCGGCATCGATCTCGTCGTCCGGAGTAGTAGCCAGCATCTTCAGTTCTCCGGTGGTCTCGTCGCCAATGCCAAAGATACCCTGAATGTAGGCACTCTTATTTTCGATCACGACCCCTTCATCCGGGATCACTTCGGTAACCACGCCATCCAGAAAGGCTTTTACCTGAACCGGAATGCGGGGTTCACGCAGCAGTACCTGTCCGGTAACTGCAGAGATGTTTTCCACTTCGCCCTCTACGGGAGAGCGCACTTCGTTTTTGAAAATGCCCAGGCCAAAGAGTCCGGCGTTTTCTGCCAGGATGGTCTTTTTCGTGATCTGGTCACCGGGTTTTATCTTTATGTATTTTTCCAATTGTGCGGGCGTTACACCCAATTTGTTTGCCAGATTGAAGGGGACCACCTTTCCGGGCAGGAGAGTTTCGGCCACCACATCTTCGGCTTTCACCTTGGCTCCTTTGTTCACGAGGACTTTGCCTTTGAGGGGCAGAATGCGCTCTTTACGCACGATCATGCTATCGGTTACGGTTAATCCGGCAGAATATGCTTGTCCCATTTTTTCCTCCTATACCAAGATGTCTTCGGGGTATGCTTTCAGTTCGCGCATCCATTTTTTCAGATATTTGATGCGTTCCGCTTTGTCCACAGGCAGGGTGAAGGGCTGTCTGCCACGGGTATCCAATACGATACCAACTTCGCCGCCGTGCAGGTCTACCGTCAATTCTTTGGCTTTTTCGCTATTCAAAACCAAGCCGGAAGAGGTCTTCAGGGTGGCTTTTGCCACTTTCCCCCCTTCACAGGGGATCAGCCGGATTTCGCCAAAGGGGATGTTTTCTTCAAAGACGCTGCCATCGGGCAGTTCCAATTTCGCATACAAAGCTGGTTTGCCATATTTGCCCTTGCCCACCGGAGCTACGCAGCTGCCCAGATACACCATGCAGTCTTTGCGGAACACCTCGGTCGCTGCTTTGGGGCTGATTTCGGACAGTACGCCCAGATGCGGCATCATAAAGATGCTGTCCACGGCCAGTCTTGTGATACCTTCCGGCAGGAAAGCATCGATGAGCATCATAACGGTCTGGAATCTACGCGGAGCGTGAGACAGCACGCCGCCGGAACCCACCAACAGGCTTAGGGTCATCAGGTTTACGATGGACGCTCCTGAGGTGGATTGGCTGAAGGCTTCGCTGATGTCGCGCTGGCGCTGCATTCCCTTCAGGCTGCTGGCAAATTCCTTGTGCTGTTCAAATGCCAAGCGCAAGGCTTCTTTGGCGATCGCCTGTTCCAGCACCAATTCTTCCAAAAGGGATGGGATCGTGGTGGGCCGGATCATCTTATTTTTGATCATATTGCGCAGTTCGTTTTCGTTGATATCGAAGGGAACCCAGCGCATGATATTGGCCAATCCGCTGGATGCCAATACGTTTGATATGCTATAGCTCATACCCAGGTTCGCGCTCACTGTGCGGTTGAACACATAATCCTCGGTAAACACGCTGAATACGTCTGTAGTTGCGCCGCCGATATCCACACCCACTACTTCGATTTGCTCGTCTTTGGCGATGGTCTGCATGATGTTTCCCACTGCAGCCGGAGTAGGCATAATCGGCACTTGTTGGTTATCAGGACCTTGCGTCCATTCCATCAGCTTATTATATCCGGGAGCCTGTTGCATCACGTGTTCCATAAATATATCGTGAATCTTGTCGCGAGCCGGTCCCAAATTCTCGGTTTCCAGCTTTGGACGCAGGTTTTCGGTAACCATCAGACCTACTTTTTCTGATAGAGTCTTTTCGATCTCACCCACGGCTTCTTTATTTCCGGCATAGATCACCGGCAGTTTGTATGACGAACCCAGACGCGGCTTGGGATCGGCACCGGCTACCAACTCTGCCATTTCCACCACGTGCTTGATGGTACCGCCATCTTCGCCACCCGCCATCAGGATCATATCCGGACGCAGGTGACGGATGCGTTCTATCTTTTCGTGGTTCATGCGCTTGTCGTTGCTGGCTATCAAGTCCATTACGATAGCGCCCGCACCCAGAGCGGCACGTTCGGCGCTCTCACCGGTCATGGAAGCAACCACCCCGGTAACCATCATCTGCAAACCGCCGCCGGCAGAGGAAGTGGACACATAGGCATCTACTCCGATATCGCCATTACGGGGTATTACGAATTCACCATTTTCCATAAATTTGATGTTGGGGTTGTTATACTTCAGGCGGGCAAGCTCTTCCAATTCCTGCGTGGCATTGATTACACCTTTGGTAACGTCGTTCAAAGGTGCTTCCACGGTGGTGGGAGCCTCGCCACGGATGGTCTGACGGTATTCGCCGTCAACATACTCAATCAAGATCGCCTTGGTAGTTGTGCTGCCACAGTCGGTAGCTACTATCCGGGTCAGGCGTTTTTCATCGTATTGCATATATCCTCCGCTTATTCAGCTTTTATGTTTTATATTAAAGATCTTGTTCCAAAAGCTCTTTATTCGGTTCTTTCGGCGCGTACGGCGCAATCTGGCTTGAGCCCGGCGTTCGCGGTTTATCTCCTCATCCAGCTCGTCGATGCGTTGCACCAGAAGTTTGATGTATTTCTCTTCATGAATCATCAAGGCAAAACGCTGGTATTTGGCACTATCGAAGATGATCTCTGCGAAAGGCAGGATGAAGTACATGGCTTGGCTGCCGATGCTATGCAAGGGATGCAGGGATTCTATCAACATAATCCCGGCGGGCGCCAATTGACGGCTGGCGATAAAGCGTGCTACCTTATCGATCAGCTCAAAGGCTTCTTCATCACTGATGGTGGAGATAATCTCCGGATGTTTATAATTCATAATCTATGCTCTGGTGGCAGTGTAGCCGGCAACCCGGGTAGCACCCGCTGCATATAGCGCGCGGCTGGCCTCGTTCAGTGTACTGCCGGTCGTAAATACATCGTCCACCAATATCAGCTTTTTTCCTTTTACTTGTGCCGGATCTTTCACCCGGAAAGCACCGGCGAGATTTTTCAGCCGTTCTGCGCGCACCAGATTGGTCTGGCTCTTTGTATAGCGCGTTCTTTTGATGCAATTCAGGTAAGTCTTTCCCATCTTCCCGGCCAGTTTGCGGGCAATGATCTCGCTCTGATTGTAGCCCCGCTCCCGCTTCCGCACTCTGTGCAGCGGCACCGGAACCACGTAATCAAATTCATCAAAGGCCTTGTAGCCCTCGGCGGATTTTGCCATTTTTTCGGCAAAGTAATCTGCCGGAGCTCTCATGGCTCTGTATTTCAAATCATGAACCAATGTCGCCACCGGTCCTTGAAAGCTTAAGGCTGAGCGAACAAATTCGAAAGAATAGCCGATCTCCTCGCATTGCGAACACAGCCCTTTCATGGTTGAAGCTCCGCATTTGGGACAGCCTTTATCATGGCAGGGGCTTACCTTGCTCGCACATTCCGCGCACAGATGCTTCTCACCTTTTGCCAAGCGTTTATGACAATCGGTGCAGAGGCGCGGGATAAGAAAATCAAGCAACACCATCTATAAACAGTTCTATCGCCTTGAAGATATGGCTACCGTCATTGCTGCAGACACTATCCGTGGCAGCTCTTTCGGGATGTGGCATCATGCCCAAAACGTTGCCGGCATCATTTACGATCCCCGCGATATTGTCCAGCGCACCATTCGGATTGGCAGCGTCGTTTACCATACCGTGGGCGTCGCAATAGCGAAACATAATCCGATCTTTATCCTGCAGCCGCGCCAAACCCTCAGCATCTATGAAGTAATTGCCTTCTTTGTGCGCGATGGGAATATCCAGTACTGTGCCGGGAATCAAGCCGTTTGTAAAGGGACTCTGCGCGCTTTCTACCCGCAGGTATTGGTGTTGACAGATAAAGCGTAAGCTGCGATTCATCATCAATGCGCCGGGTAGCAAGCCGGTTTCGGTAAGGATCTGAAAGCCGTTGCAGATGCCCAGCACCAAACCTCCCTTGCGCGCGAAAGCAAGCACTTCGTTCACAATCGGAGAAAAGCGTGCCAATGCTCCGCAACGCAGATAGTCACCATAGGAAAAGCCTCCGGGCAATATCACCAGATCGGGATTTTCCAGATCACTATCTTTGTGCCAGATCATGCGCGTGGCATGACCGCGTCGCTCGCAGACCTCGTAAGCGTCGTGATCGCAATTTGAACCGGGAAAAGTGATTACGCTAACTCGCAAGGCTAAATCTCCTCCAGCTCAAAGTGGTAGGTTTCAGTATTGGGATTTGCCAAAAGGCTGTCACATATCTTCTCGGTATCCGCGCCGGTTTTTTCCTTGTCGGCAGAATCAAACCTGATCTCAATGTATTTGCTGATACGTGTTTCGATCACATTATCATATCCCAGGTGGCTGAGGGAATTGCTTACAGCCTTACCTTGCGGATCCAGAACACTGGGCTTCAATTGTACGAATATTTTGGCTTTTAGCATGGTACTTCCAATTTTATTTCTCAGAATACCAGCATTTGAGGCGGCTGGATTTAGTCAACTGATTTGTTTGATACAGAGTTGTAGCTGTCATGGCCCGGAGATGCAGCGGTGCCCGATGCATTATCCTGTCGTGCAGTTCATATTCGCCCCCCCCCAATTGTGAAGAAAGATCATTCGATTTGAATATCAATGACGCATCCTGATCCACTAACTCATTTTGCGTGCGTATAACTTGAATAACTAATAACCGGTAACAGTAATGATCGATTCCATGGTTGTTGTTGGCCTTTTTTTACCATGGTTTGCCATTTTTTCTGGATTTCCCCATCTCTCTGTCAGCTCTGTTGACAGTGTTAATCAAGTGGTCATCAAGC
>DHSO01000012.1:31242-72351 GCA_002410505.1 Cloacimonetes bacterium UBA5284
AAGCGTTAATTATTAACGCTTGATAAACGCTTGATAAAGAAGTGATGAACGCCACCAAGACAGGGTGAAAATTGAGAAAGAATTGGATTTAAAGATGTAGAGATGTAGACCACTTGCGCTTGATCACCAGTTTGAGCAGAAACGCCCCGCTCTAAGGTTCCAATATGTCAGCTTTCCCCGGGTTCATCCGGAATGCGGCCCGGGGTTTTCATGCAACTTCGTATCCCCCTGAAGCCCTTGCATTGCGTAGGTTTGCAGGATTATGATGCAGATCATGACATCCGGGATGTTTGATATTGAAGCTATAGACATGATCCTGAGATACTCTTAAGTGTATAAATAGCTGTAGAACATCCGGCAACCAATGCCGGGTAGATGACTCCGGCGCGGTTTGCGGGGATCGCCACAGCTCGATAAATATCCGGCCTTTATTTTCTTGCTCTATATTAAATCTCGATGCTATATCAGATAATGAAGTCGGGGTGTTCCCATCTGTTCATCCATTTCTTTCTTGACTTGAAAAGACTATTCAAATAGCTTGCTCATAATTGAATAAAAGCATTTGTATCTTCACAGTATGAATATGGGAGAAGAGACCGATATGCCTAAATGGGCCAAACTAATACTCTTGAGCATGATAGCAATGCTGTGTACTCTGGCGCAAGCCATGGTTCCACCGCATCCTTTATATAAGGGAACACCGCCGAACTGGCAAGCTCCCTTGATGGAATTGCCGCCTGCCTCCGATGCCGAAGCCGCTGCGGGGGATGATAGCACGATTCCCGCAGCCTCGAGTCTGTCTGCAAAGCACCGGACGGGTGATCTTCCCCAAAACATACTGGTTTTGATGGTGGAATTCAGCAATGTACATTTTCGCCTGGAGCCCGCGTATCCGGATTCTCTGGTGCACGATGCTGCCTTTTTTGAACGCTGGATGCTGCATCTGGCGGATTTTTATCTGGACGCTTCTCACAGCGCGTACGAAATGAATTATACCGTATATCCCCAAGCTTTCAGATTACCGCGATCAATGTCTTATTACGGTAGTGACAGCAGTGAAAAGACAGATGCCAATCTGCCGCAAATGTTGCCGGATCTAATGCCTTTGTGCTCTCCACTGATCAATTTCTCGGATTACGACGGATTGATCATCTTTCATGCCGGACCAGGTCAGGAAACCGATATTGACGATAATATAGACAGAAGCTCCACTATTTGGTCCACGTTCCTCACGCGAAGGCTCTTGCAATCCTATTTCGAACCCGATAACGACGAATATCCCGGCTTCACCACACCGGACGGCGCCGTTCTCACCAACATCGTAGTGGTGCCGGAAGATGAGTATCACGACTATTTCCCGGGGCCCGAAGATCCGAATGCTGCGGCATATGTATTCAGCCTTTATGGAGTTCTGGCACATCAGTTTGGGCATATCTTGGGTTTACCGACCCTTTTTGACGGCAATGACGCCGACGGCGCAAGCCAAGGCATCGGAAATTGGGGGCTGATGGGCACCGGAGTGTGGAATGCCAACGGCTATGTTCCTGCGCAATTGTCCGCATGGAGCCGTTACTATCTGGGCTGGGAAGAGGCCGTAGTAATAGACGAGGCCACAGAAAACTTGAGTCTGAATCACTTTCTGGACCATCAATCCACCGAACCGCGCCTATACAAAATCCCGATCTCGGACATGGAATACTTTCTGATCGAAAACCGTCAGCAAAATCCCGACGGCAGCATGGCCCCATCCAGTGCGGACAACCTCAGCGAGCTCTGGCCCAGCTATTCTTTCAAGCTCCTTCCTGATGGCGAACAGGACTATTATGACGAAGGCCAACTGATCCCCTATTTCAATTTCTCAAAAAACCGTTACACAGGTTGTGAATGGGATTTCTTCTTGCCCGGATACGGTCTGGATCCCAGCACAGATGGCAGCGGTATCCTTATCTGGCACATCGATGAGAATGTGATCGCGGAGAAATTCACGCCAAATTTTGACCTCAACCGGGTAAATAGCTACGCCCCGCACAAAGGAGTAGATCTGGAGGAAGCAGATGGATATCAGAATCTGGATACTTCTGTGATGAGCGAGTATAAATATGGAGGGCCATACGACAGTTTTCGCGCCGGAAACAACGATTATTTTGGCGATTCAGTTCACAACGGCATCCTGTCGATGCCCACCAGTGAAAGCTACTATGGCGGCATCCCTCTGGAAATATACGACATCAGCGATAGCGGCAATCAAATGACTTTCAGCGTGCGCTTTGCCTGGCGTTTAGATGCCGGCTTTGAAGGCGAAAGCTCACTGCCTGCATCGGTCCTGGATTTCGATGGCGATGGTTCTGATGAGATTTTCTATCCCATGCCAGACGGCAGATTGGCCATGTTTGCCAACGACACCATGGCAGAGGGCTTTCCGGTCTACAGGCAGAGCATTACTCAACTCTATACCTGGGATGGATCCGATATATATCTGCCGATTCAGCATGAAACCATAGCCAGATTGGGCAGAATGAGCCCGGATAACATCATCTTTAACGTAAATTTGGAGCACCATCATTGGTTGAGCCATCCCGTGGATACATCGCAAAAGCTCTACCTGCCGCTTTATGATGAGACTCTGCAGAAAAACACTGTGCTCCGTTTCGACAAGAGTCAAGCCGTCATCGATGACGATAGCATCAAGCTCGATGGAGAGATGACCTCAAACCTCAGTTGGATAGACGGCAAGCTCTTTGCTCTGCTGCGGGATGAACACGAGGATCAATACAGCCTAATGCACTGGGATGAGAACCGGGCAGAATTGCGGGTGGATCCCATTGCCCTGCCTGCAGATTCTTTGGCTTTCGCACTGTTTGCCGCCCCCTTGCAGGATGAAGTGAACCTCATCGCTCAATGCCCCTCCAGCCTCTATGTGTTTGACTTGAACGACAATGGCATCAATCTGCGCCATGGCTTCCCGGTAGCCTTTCCGGACAGCAGCCGGGCAGCTATCACGATCCAGGATTGGGATTCGAACGGCAAATTGGATCTGATCGTCGGCAGATCGAACCGCGTGTATATCTTTGACCATATGGGTTCGGATATCAGCTCCATATATTTCAATATGGACCTTCATGCCGATTCCCTCGCTGCCGGTGCCATTGCCCTGGATCTGGATGGAGATGGCAGCTTGGAATTGGCTTCAGCCCTCACCCACAATCGCCTGGTGGTATGGGAAGAAAGCTCCCGTCTCAAACCCGGTTATCCCCATTCCTTCGCCAAACGAGGGCGGCATTTGCCCTTTGTGACCTCCGGCGCGGATAGCCTGTATTATATCTGGATGGCGGCAGACGACGGCACGATATTCCGCAAAGAACTGCCGGATTATCGTCCCGAAACCGTGGATACCAGCTGGATCTGTGAATATGCCAATCTGCGCAGAACCGCATCCCGCGGACCTTCCCAATTTCAAAATCAATATGAAAGCAGCAGCGCTTTTGTGGAAGATGAATTGTATTTTTTTCCCAATCCCCTCAAACAAATATATGGACCTCAGATCAAACTGTCGGTGATGCCCACGCAAGATATGGAAATAGTACTTGCCATTTACGATATCACCGGAAACATGGTTTTTAAACAAAAAGCGATGGGATATGCCTATCTGCGAAATCTGGATGCCTTTCAGATTCCGTCCGCAAAACTCAGCAGCGGCATATATCTGGCCGTAATAACAGGCGGTGGCAGCACCAAGCGCCTCCGTTTTGGCATAGAGAAGTAATTTTTAGGAGCGATACATAGATGAAGCGATACATAACGGCTCTGGTGATGATCAGCCTCGCCCTCTGCCTGATGGCAGAAAGTGTGAACGACGGCTCGGATTATGGTTACAAATTTTTGAACATCCCCATCAACCCGGTTAGCAACGCACTGGCGGGCAAGGGATTGAACAATCCTTCAAACATGACTGCGTGGATGTGGCAACCAGCGTCTTCGGCGATGCACTCTTACCGCAGTGCCTCTGCCTCACACAGCAATTGGATAGGAGATACGGCATATACAGCATTAGTATACTCCTATGCCAGACGCAGTTCCCACATCGGTCTGGCCTTGCGGAATCTCACTTATGGCGAGATCGAAAAGCGCGATGATATCGGCAGCCTATTGGGATACTACAATCCCACGGATATCGCAGCCAGTGGCAACTATGCGCTGCGTATCACGCCAAATCTGTATGCCGGGGCAAACCTCAGTATTGCCTATCAAAAGCTGGATACCGCGTCTTCCCTGGCCATTTCCACGGATATCGGCATCACCACGCTCACGATGTTCAAAGATAGCCGGGTCTCTGCCGCAGTGCGCAATCTGGGCATCAGCAACAAGCTGGACAAAGAAAGTGTGAAGCTGCCCCTCAGCTACGATCTAGACGCTTTCAAGGGCTTCGAAATCGCTGAACAGTATCTGGGCCTGGAAGCGGGCATGAGTCTTCCGGCAGATGCGGACCTGCAGGCTCATCTGGCAGCGGAACTGAATCTATTGGAGCGTTTGAAACTGAGAGCGGGCTACAGATTCAATCATGATTCTGCAGATATCAGCGCGGGCTTTGGCCTGAATATATCTTCATTTGTGATAGATTACGCCTTTGTGCCCTATGATAAGGGTCTGGGCGATGTACACAGTTTTGGCATAAGCTACATATTCTAAATATTTTGCAGGGCATAGCAATAAAAGGATTATATGAGTTTCGATAGTTTAGTTGATAGACGACACCATGTATTTCAATTACCACTGATAGCACTGCTTGCGTTGACAATCGCGCTCGCGGGCATACCGGGTTCCGGCTACGCAATGCCACAATACAGCGATGGCCAAGTCCTGTTCAAAACCACGCAAGCTACTTACCTGAATGGAGCTAAGACCGGTTTGGGGGCTTTCGACAGCTACCTGGCTCATCACGGACTAAAGGACATCAAAGCAATAACAGGAATGCCTGCGGGACATTACTTTAGCGCCGAGCTGAGCATTATGCCCGATCTGGCGCAGATGAAGAGTCTCAGCTTTCCCGGTATCAGCTATGTGGAACCAAACTATCTGCGCAAGATGCACGGAAACCCAAACGATCCCTTATTCCCCCGACAACTTCATCACTTGGTAAACCTCCCTACCGCATGGGATTACGGCACGGGCAATCAACAGATAATAGTTGGCGTAATCGACAGCGGTATGCTGATAAACCATCCGGATCTGGCCGGCAATGTATATAAAAACCTGGGGGAGATCCCGGATAATGGGATAGATGACGATGGGAATGGTTATGTGGATGATTGGTGCGGTTGGGACTTTGTCGATGCTCCCCAGATGAGCGATGTGGCATTGGGAGACTATCTGGAGCAGGATAACGATGTAGAGGATGAGAATTTTCACGGCACTCACGTGTCCGGAATCATCGGAGCCATGGGAAACAACGGCATTGGCATCAGCGGAGTATGCTGGAATGTTCGCTTGATGCCTCTGAGGGCGGGCTTTCGAACTGCAGAAGCCGGATTCCTGCAAGATGACGATGCCGCGGCTGCCATCATCTATGCTGCGGATAACGGCTGTCACGTGATCAATATGAGCTGGGGCGACCCAAATTACTCTGCCATCATCGCCGATGCTTGCGAATATGCCTACAACAAAGGGGTAACCCTGGTGGCATCTTCCGGTAATGACAGCGGGCCCAATATGGGGTATCCCGCCAAGCTTTCCACAGTAATATCCGTGGGTAGCGTGAACGCCGCCAAGGTGCTTTCAAATTTTTCCAGCTATGGCTACGATCTGGACCTGGTGGCGCCCGGAGAGGCGGTTATATCCACATACAAAGACAGCGGAGCCGATATGTATATGGAGATGAGCGGAACATCGATGAGTTCTCCCTACGTGGCTGGAGCTGCCGCTCTCTTACTGTCGCTGATGCCCGGACTTTCGCCGGCGGAATTGCGCGCCAGACTACTCTCTTCCACAGACGATATCGACGCCCCCGGTCTGGATATCCGCACCGGTCATGGACTGCTGAATGTGCGCAAACTCATAGAAAATCTGGATCCACCTTTTGTGCAGGTGCTCTACCCGCTGGATCAGATTTCAATATCCGGTAGCACGGAGATCTTTGGCAGCGTGTATGGAGAGGATTTTGCCTGTTATACTATCATGTATCGCAGCATCACCAATCCTTACCAATCCGTGTGGATGGACGCCAGAGAGCACACACAATTGCCGGTGGAATATACTGAAGAAGTGCATAATGGACGCCTCGGCGAGTTCTATATTCCGGACTATCTGCCCGAAGATACCTATATGATGAGAATTCAGTATGAAAAGCGCTATAACACCTTGAATCGCTACAATTTCTACTTTACCGTGAGGGTGGATCGCAGCGCTCCGCAGATAAAGCCCGGCTCCTTGCAGAGCTTTTCCCGCTATGACAATGAAAACCTGCGTTACTATATAAGCGCCGTCTACGACGAACCGGTGCATACCCGCTTGATGATCACGGATTCTTTGGAGCAAGAACACACAGTGTATGGTACCGTGCTGGATACTCTGCAGATCTGGCCCTTGCCTCAATACCTGCCGGAAGGTAACATCGACTTTCAGATACAAGCCACAAACCGCTCTGAGATCAGCAGTCAAAGCCCCTTGCATCAAGATGCCATCAATATCCATTACCAGAGCGTCCCCGCCCATGGCTACACCAAAACAGAGGTGGGCAGCGCAAAAGTTCCGTTAAACCGATGGCACGATTTTGACGGCAACGGTAAAGCGGAGTATCTGGCAATGGACCTCCCCGTAGCCGGTTACGGAGCCATCCATGCGTATGAACCCGGCCCGGTCGGTCACGTATCAAAACACGATTTCGGGCAAAACGGATGGCCCTTGGATCTGGGCAATACCATTAACGGGGGCATGGAGCTGCTTTTACTGCAGTCCGAGACCGCAAAGCTGTGGGAGAGCTATCCCCAAGCTGCTGCACCCTATCCCTCTGCGGACTCCCTGATCTTCAGCGATACCGGCATCACCGGCGGCAATATGGGCGATTATAACGGCGATGGCATACTCGATCTGCTATTGGTAAAGAACCTCCCCGACCAACGTGTCATCCAGCTATATTCCCGCAATCTCAGCGGCATGATGCTGCCTCGCAACTTGTTACTAAACAACACCGCCACTGCTACCCGCAACAACTTTGTGCCCACTGTTATCGTGGATTCCCTCAATTTCAATTCCAGGCCCGATATCCTTTGTGCCGATACAGACGGAGATATCATGATCTTTGAGGTGCAAAACAATGCTCATGCACCGATGATCTGGCATCATCGCTTTCCCGTGGGCAATACCTATCATCTTGCCGCCGGAGATTTTGACGGTGATGGACGGCGGGATTTTGTGGTAGGTGGATCAAACACAAACAGTATCAATCCGGATCTTAATTTCTGGCGCTTTGAGGGCTTCACCCGCGGCGAGGCTGATACCATATTCGTAAGCATGGGCAACATCATGTTCAACAGCGTGGACTCTCAGAGTTCCATCACTGTGGCGGATTTGAACGGCGACGGTAAAGACGAGCTGATTTTGGCGCTCTCTCCCAATCTCTACATATTGGAATACACAGGCGGTGCCTTCAAGCCCATCTTTATGGGCGACAGCAGCATGAACTATCGTCTGGCGTCATACAGGAGCAGCGATAACAAGGTGAGAGTGTTGGCAAATGCTTTCAGCCCCGCGGATACGCTGGTCGCGGTAGAATGGATGGTAAATGAGGCAGATCCCGGCCTTTCGGCTCCTATCAACGTGATATCTCAGGCCTTGGGACCCGATGCGGTGTACATCAGTTGGATAGGCGTGGGGGCAGATGCCTACAGCGTATATCGCCGCACTGAAGATGAAGCTCCCATCCTGCTTACCACTGTGGAAGCGGAATTCTTCCTGGATACCGATGTACACAGCGGCAATAGCTACAGCTATGCCATAAGCGCGGATTTCAGCAATGGCAGCGCACTTTCAGCCTGGCACACAGCCAATCCCATGCCCGTACCCGAGATATTGGAAGCGACAATGATCGGCAGCAGGGAAATCCGTTTGCTATTCAATCAAGCTATGCCTTCCCACATTCTGAATCCGAATTTCTATAAAATGTCTCACGATCTGGCCATGCCCATCTCGGTGAACAGTATTGCCCAGCAGCATGGCGTCCAGCTTCGTTTTCGGGATCAGATCCCACCCAGCGATAGCCTGCTGACTCTGCAACTGCATGGCATCAGCGGCATTAGCGGAATCCAGATGACACAAAGCAGCTGCAGCTTTGCCTATGTGAATGACATCGACGCCCCCAGAGTGCAGAGCGTGAATATCATAAACCAAAACAAGAGCGTGGAGATCATCTTCGATGAAGACTTGGAACCCACAAGCGCTTCGTTTAGCGGAAATTACATCTTGAACAGCCCGGACAATGATCCCGAAAACGCCATAATCGAAGTACTCTGCGAAGGCGCGCGGGTGATCGTGAGCTTCGCCGGTGCCCTAAAATTCAGTAATGAAGCATATTTCATCGAGATCCGGAATGTACAAGATCTCTTTGGCAACACCATTTCACCGCTGCACAACCTTGCCCGTTTTGCCCTGCGCGACATCGATGACCTGTCTCACATCGTGGTATTTCCCAATCCCCTCAAACGCTTTGAACACTCCGAGGTCGCCTTCATGAATTTCCCCGCCGGGAAAAAGGGCAGAATAGCCATCTATGATGCATCCGGAAGCTTGGTACACAAAGCAAACATCGGCCCCTTCAATCCCGAAAACAACCGCATCATTTGGCGCTGGAACGCCACCAATAACAAGGGGCAAAAGATCTCCAGCGGCGTGTATTTCTACATAGTGGAGATGGACGACGAAAGAGCCCGGGGAAAATTCGCCGTGATCAACTAAGATAAACTCCCTGATACACTACAGAACGATCACAAAGCCACGCTCAAACGCAGAATGCAAGGAGTATTGAATGACACAAGAATATCTGATAGAAGAATACGATGAGCTGGAACCCGAAGAATGGGAAGAGCTTGAAAACGAAGAAGACAGTGCCTTTATAGCCGCAGTGATAAGGCAAAACGACAATGCGGAAGACAGTATTGCATCTTTGGATGAGATGGAGCGCCTGGCAGACACTGCCGGCATCGCTATCCTGGGCCGATATACTCAGAAACGGAACCAACCGGAGCGAAGCAGCTATTTTGGCAAAGGCTTTCTGGAAGACATCAGCACCAAGATGCTCCAGGCAGGGGCCAGACTACTGATCGTGAACGACGAACTCTCCCCCATCCAAGCCCGCAATATCGAAAAGACCTATCACATAAAGGTAATCGACCGTACTGAAGTGATCCTCACCATCTTTCATAAACACGCCAAAACCAAAGAAGCCAAGCTACAGGTAAAGCTGGCAGAATTGCAGTATCAATTGCCACGATTGAAGCGACTTTGGGGACATTTCGACAAAGAGCGGGGCAGCGTGCGCGCCACAGGTGGATCCGCATCACGGGGCATGGGCGAAAAACAGATTGAGATCGATAAACGCCTCATCCGGGTGCAGATCCGCAAGATAAGCAAAGCCATAGATCAGATTACCCAACAAAAGGAAACACAGCGCAAACAACGCGAAAACAGCAAAAAGATCTGCCTGGTGGGCTATACCAATGCCGGCAAATCCACCTTGTTTAACAGCCTCACTGATGCCGGTGTATTGGTGGAAGATCGCCTCTTTGCTACTCTGGATTCTACCAGTAGGCAATTGAAGCTCTCCACCGGCGCTCCTGCCGTGATTTCGGATACTGTGGGCTTCATCTCTCATCTGCCCCACCACCTGGTCGCATCTTTTCGTGCTACTCTGATGGAAGCGGTTGATGCGGACCTTCTCTTGCACATCGTGGACATCGCCGACCCACGTCACGAATACTATGTAACTCAAGTGAATGAGGTGCTCAAGTCCATTGGAGCCGAAGGCATTCCTCAGCTATTGGTGCTAAACAAAAGTGATCTGATCGATGACAGGATGAAGACCATCATGGAACGCTTTTACAAGGATTCTGTAGCCATCAGTGCCGCCCAGAATACCGGAATAGAGGAGCTTTTGGCAAAGATAGAAGAGATTCTGATGGATAACCGTTCCTACAGCGTGCTGCTGCCCTATGCTCAGACCGCGTTGGTCTCCCGCCTGCACGATGTCGGCATCATTGAAAGCGAAGACTACCGGGATGACGGTATCCACCTGAAAGTAATCATTCCGGCAACAGACAAACACTTGATAGAGAAATATATCGTTACAAAGGCCAACTCATAGGCCTCGCCTGCCGATGGGCTGAGATCTGTCCGGGCGGCTGAGCACAGGATCAATCAAGACTGAGCCGGGACCCGGTATATACAGGAGGCAGAGAGTCAAGGCTTCCCGGTCAATACATGATCACTCGTTTTGTAGAGCAGCTTTCCGGGGTTTTGAAGCGCAGAAAATAGATCCCCGCGGGCAGCTTAGGCTTATCCTTGTTCCCGGCATCCCAATTTAACACGAAATCCCCGGATCCGCTGCCTGACTCCCGGTGAACGCATTGCCCTTTAAGATTGTAGACCATGAAGTGATAGTCCTGGCGAGCGTCCTTGATACTTACTGCTATGCTGAGGGATTCATTGAAGGGATTGGGATAGACCTTGCGGATACCCGTAGCCGAAGGAGTGCCACCCTGGGGAGGATTCGCCGACGCGATGAGGTATGTGGATTCCATTACGGGGCTGGGATAGCAATCCACATGGTAAGCTCTGGCTTTTAGCACAGTATCCTGGGCGATATCGAAACCGCCAAAATATTGAATAGAATGCGTATCCGGATCAGACCCGTCTAGGCTGTAGTATATGGTTGCATCCGGGGTGACGCAGAAGAGCCGCACCCATACCGGTTCCTCATATTCTCCGCCGGGAGGATTCGAATAGGGTTCCGCCACGGTTTCTTTTACCACATACTCACCTTGCAAGATACCGCTCGCCTCCCATCCGGACTTAAAAGCACGAGCTTTGATCTGAAGGCTGTCGGGAACGGATATGCTAATCGGCAGTTGATCGCTGAATACAATATCATCCGGTCCGGGTTCTGTGCCGTCAAGTGTGTAGCAGATAGAAACATCCATCAAGGGGCAGAAAAGAGATAGTGACAGCTCCGAATCGTATATGCCCGGTACAATGCTGAATGTGGGACGCGGAACGATGTGCGCGCCACCCGGATTGATGAGAATCAGATCGTCGGGATATGAACCGGCCTGTCCGTTTATTTCAGAGTGATAAAGCCCTTCGTCTTCATACATCATCTGACTTTCAAAATCCCAAACCCGGTAGTATATGGTTTCGGTGTTACTTTCACTGAAAACCTCAATCATGCAGGTAGAACCTTGTTGCTCATTTACCTGCGCCTTCCCTCGCAATTCATTTTGACCATCCACTCTTACGAAAGCCGCCAGGATATCATTTGCCCCGGTGGGAACGTCGTTGATGTATACTTGTGTCATGATCGCCATGGCAGAGTTCATTTCTTCCGGTTCCGGCCAGGGATCAGCTGTCATCGAGCCGGAGTAAGCGGAGATCGGATACATATTGTCCGGGTAAGAGCCTATTGAGCCATTGATCTGAGATAAGAGTATCTGCTCACTGTGACACACACTTTCTGAGCTTTGATCCCAGACCATAAAGCGGATATCTTCATCATCGGCGGCAGTGTAGATCTGCAGCAGACAGCCGGAGACACCCTCAATTACCACGATCTCGCCCTTGCCGCGCAATTGGGTAACACCGTTCTCCTGAACATAGGCTGCCAAAATGTCTCCGGCAGAGGCGGGAGTCGCGTCAATGGAAACATTGGCAAGTAGGGTCATGCTTTCGGGCAATAACATCGGATCCGGCCAGGGATCGGTAGCAAACAGCAAGGAACAAAGAACCGTGATACAAAGGCATACAATATTTCGTTTTTGCACAATATCCTCCTTATTTCAAGAGCATCAGCTTGATGCACTGAGGCTTGATCCCGCTTTGCAGTCTGCAGAGATAGATCCCGGAAGAGAGTCTTCTACCCTCTTCATCCGTACCATCCCAAGATATTTCCAGGGGACCTGCCACGCCCTTTGGGGCATTGAGACTGCGCACTCTTTGACCCTTGATATTGTAGATATCCAATTGCGGACTTTCGCCCTCCTCCAGAATGTTCAGGCTGATGGAAGTGCTATGTTTGAAAGGATTTGGATAAGTTCCCAGCAGACGAATGCCCATGGCGGGACTTTGTGGGCTTTGCAGACTTGGCTTTAGCACCATAAACTCCGGATACCTACCCAGTTCCGCGTTCACCGCACCGATAATCCGGTTTTCGCTTTGGATCAGCGCGCCGGATTTAGTTTTGATGAATAGTCTGATCTCTTCGTTGTCCACGCAAAATACCTGCAGCAGAGCGGCGGGAAATCCTTCCACATCGATCAAACTCTGAGCACCACGCGTTTCTTCACCCACTTTGGCGATCAAGGTGTCTCCGGCACCGGCCCAATCGCAACGCGCCAGGATGCTCATGCTGCCGGGCATCACCCGAATTCCGGAGCTGGTGCTGCTTTCGACCTTTGCCCGGGTTTCTTCAGCGGTGCCTTGATACACCAGGCTTTGAGGGCTATCTACCTCGATCCAGTAACCCTTGCCTGCCTCCATGAATTCTAGAGTGGAATAGGGGTTTGAAGGTATGTAAACTCCGTCGGTGCCCTTCACCTGTTCCAGGTTAGCGGCGATGCTTTGCATGGCGTCTGCTACATCCATCTGACTTGCGGGATAATATGCGGCCAGATTCCAGCCTTCAGCCAGAGGGATGGGGCTGCCGGGAGCTATCTGTTCACCGCCCACTATCCAAGTATCACCTTCCTCCATCTGGATGTTGTAAGCTTTGCCTTCACTCAGGCTCATCAGGCTGGAATAGGGATTATCCGCTTGCCAGATACCCTCGGTTCCCTTGATCTGCATCACCCGGGAAGCTATGGTCCCCAATACTTGAGGCAGATTGGCGTTGGAGGGACTTACATTCAAGGAACACAGATTCCAGCCGGCATTGAGGTTTATATTCATCAGAGTGGGAGCTCCGGGATCGCAATACAGACGGAAAGAATCCACCATGAAAGCCATGGCTTCTTCGGATACGCAGCGAATGGCGAGCCACACTTGCTGATTGTCGTACGCACAAAGATCGTAGTTGTAGTCTGTCCAGATAGTGGGCGCCACCAAGTATCCGGGTCCGCTGATGAAATTGAAGGAATCCGGCGTCAGGTAGGGATCGGTGGTAATACCCACCTGAAAACGTTCCGGACGATAGATGGAGGAAGAGCTTTTGGCATAGAACTTTAAGAAGCTGTTTGTGCCCAGGTTCAGAGCCGGGCTAATCAGCCAATCATCGTTAGCTCCCTCCGTTGCAGCAAAGGCAGCGGCAAACTTCGAACCCGCTTGAGCTGTCATATTTGTGATGGGAGGCTCGGTCGAGAGCGGATTGAATACCATGTATGCCATGGGGCTTCCCGCATTCGGATAATCGTGATCAAGCACAGGGAATGTGGGCTGAAGATCAATATCAAACACTGTCCAGGGTGGGAATTCCGTGCTGAAATCGGCATAAGTCTCAAAGGATTCCTCATAGACCAACGGCGGTAAAACCCAATTCACAAGTACTGTCACATGGGCGGGAGCAGATTCACCGGCAGTATAGCGAGCGGTAACATCGTAGCTATAGTGGGATTCCGGGAGATTGTCATCTGTGAAAGTGCATATTGCAGGATTATTGATGGTGGCGATCAGGACGTTGTTTCGATACACTTTGTAACCCATCAGTTCGCGATTGTCATATCCGGAATCCGGGGCCTCAGGGGCTTCCCAGAGCAGATGCACATTGTTTTCGATAAGCTCGGCTTGCAGATTGGTGGGAGGATTCAGGTTCAGTATTTCATCCAGCTCAAAATCAAGATTTGTGATGATATCATTCTGCAATACAACGCTTTGTACTGACTGTTCATATCCCTCACCGGATACCAGTACCCGGTATGTGCCCGGAGCGATGCCCAGGATGCGGTAGTGACCCTGATTGCTTGTTATGGCGCTGTATGAGGTCCCCTCCAAGACCACTGAGGCACCCTCGATGGCGTTGCCCTCAGAACGGACATTACCCGTCAGAGTCGCGGAATTTGCCGGACGGATGTTCATGACAGCAGCATGCCAGGAAGAAAACTGAAGTTCATAGTTCAGATAAAACAAAAGATTGTAATAACCGTCCCAGTCGCCGCCCCAGCCCCAGTTAACGTGATAGATATTGCTGTTATACCCATCCAAAATGAATGAATGCCCACCGGAGGGTCCGTAACCATAATACAGGATGGGACAGCCTTCGTCAAGATCATAGCGAAGCATATTTATCCATTCTGAACCGGTGTATGAAGACGCTGTTGCGTAGAAAGCGCCGCTGTGATAGCGGAAATGATTCACCATGGCGTCGCGCACATCTTCCACATAAGCACCGCTGGCGTGGTGGCCATATTCCGTTTCCACGGCCACGCCGCAGTGATACATCAAAGTGGAGATGGCGGTATTGGGCGTGGTAATGGAATTGGGCATGTTTTCCCAATCATAGGTAGTATTGCCAAAATTTGCGGCTTGGGTGCCATAACCGGGCGCGACATAAGAATGGTAGCCCAATCCGTTTTGGGGGTAATTCCATCGTTTCATGATCTGAGCCATTGAGTTTGCCACGCATCCTGTCACGACATGACCTCCGGGACCATAGGAATCACCGGGGCATCCTGCGTTGTAGGGATAATCCTGATCCCAGATGGTCTCAAGTATAGGATTTACAGAGCGTTGGTTGCGGTATGCGCTCAGATCTCCCCTGCGCAGCCCGCTCCAGGCCGGGTCAGTTTCAGATTCCGTTTTTCTTTTCTCGGTAATGACAGACGCGTATTCCTGTAGAAGCCAATCCACAGCAGGAGGTATTTCCTTCATATTGACGGAAGTATCGGTAGAATATCCCAGTATCGGCATTACTCTGTCGTCTCCGGCAATCAGAATGAAACCTTTTGGTTCATAGCACAGAATGTAGAAAGCCGCCTGTTCTGAGCTTGAATCCGGGAAATATGGGTGGCTGTCGACACATTCAGCTTGCAGACCTGAATAATGAGTCCATACGGTATTTCCAAGTGCTATCGCCTCTGTTTCTGAGACAGATACTGCAAATGCCGCCTGTATCCGGATAAGAAGACAAATAAACCACAGAATCCGTTTCATCTTTCCTTCCAATTGGCTAACTTGAGTTATTATATATGCACAGATCGCTGCTCTACAGGATCCGCGTGAGCTGCCGGGGCAAACACAGGCAAGCGCAAAAGCTGACCGAAGCCCGCAGCAGTAGTACTGAGCGCTTGAATCCATTGATTATTTCGGAGACGAACTGTCAAGTAATATTCCTGTATGCCTATATCCACAAAACAAAGTGAGAATTCGGATGACACCGGCGCGAGTTGATCAGCACAAGCATTTAGCCCGGGAGTAAAAGCATTTAAAAGGTTGACACAAAGCCCGCGGCGGATTATGTGTCTCCGCAATATGAATAGTGTATAATAGGAGAGATTATGGCACAATTGATTTCAGCAGCCGATGCTGCAGCGATGATCAAGCCCGGCACTCGCCTGGCTATTGGTGGCTTTTTGGCCGTTGGCGCCCCTGAAAGCATTATCGATGCTATTGTAGCAAGCAAGACAGCAGATTTGCATATGATTGTGATCGCTTCCGATTGGGAAAATCGCGGAGTAGGCAAGCTGGTGGTAGCGAAACTCATCAAGAGCGCGCAGGTATCGCATTTGGGCACAAATAAAGAGATTCAAGCTCAGATGAACGCAAAACAGATCGACATCGAACTGGTACCACAGGGCACACTGATGGAGCGCGTGCGCGCTGCCGGAGCCGGATTGGGTGGCATCCTCACTCCCACAGGCGTTGGAACTGTTGTGGAAGAGGGCAAACAGATCATCAATCTCAGTGGTATCGATTACATTTTGGAACCTGCCATCGAAGTTGATGTAGCCATTATCAAAGCTTGGAAGGCAGACAAGATGGGCAATCTCATCTTCCGCAAAACCGCCCGCAACAGCAATCCCATTATGGCCATGGCGGGAAAGATCACCATCGCTGAAGTGGACGAAATCGTGGAGATCGGCGAGCTGGATCCTGAACTGATAGCTTGCCCCGGTGTATTTGTAAACTATTTAGTAAAGAGCGCGGAGGTCACCCATGGATAAAAGACAAATGATCGGTAGCAGAATAGCCCGAGAGTTTAAAGACGGTGACTATGTGAATCTGGGCATTGGCTTGCCCACCATGGCTGTGGACTACATTCCCGAAGGAGTCCACGTAGTATTCCAAAGTGAAAACGGTATGCTGGGCGTGGGACCCAGTCCTGCCGAAGGTAAAGAAGATCCGGATATGATAAATGCCGGAGGCGGCTTCATCACAGCCCTAAAAGGCGCCAGTTTCTTTGATAGTGCGCTTAGTTTTGCCATCATTCGCGGCGGGCACATCGACGCCACGGTTTTAGGCGCTTTGCAGGTGGATCAACAGGGGAATCTGGCAAATTGGATGATTCCCGGTAAGATGGTTCCCGGCATGGGCGGAGCGATGGATTTGGTTACCGGTGCCCGCAAGGTGATCGTTGCCATGGAACACTGCGACAAACGCGGCAATCCCAAGATATTAAGAGAATGCAATCTTCCCCTCACCGCGAAAGGCAAGGTTAGCCTGATCATCACGGATATGGCGGTGATCGAAGTAACAGAAAGTGGCCTGGTCTTGCGCGAAGTAGCCGTCGGCACCACGGTCGAGGATGTTTTGAAAGCCACCGAAGCTGAACTGATCGTTCCGGAACAGGTAGGCACCTACGGCATGTAAGCCATTTAAACAGTGTATAAAACCCGGGCATCATACCCGGGTTTTTTTAATTATTTCTATGTTTTTTCAAAAGAGTCAGTATCGGGGAATCACGTGCATGTGGTAATGAAACACGGTTTGCCCGGCTTTGCTGCCACAATTCATCATCAGGTTATAGGCTTTGGGAGAGTATTGTTTCTGTAGTACATCTTTCAGCTCATTCACGATCTTCAACAGCGCCACGGATTCTTCTTCACAGAGATCAAAATATTGCATTACATGGCGTTTGGAGATCACCAGACTATGCCCTTTCGAGACCGGTCGTTTATCCGCAATCACGTAGAAATAGTCATTGGAAAGCAGATAAGCCGAGGCGGGGATTTCACAAAAAACACATTTATCTGCTCTGTCCATCTTACACTCCTATTCTTTTGCAATAATCGTAGATGGGGCATCTATCGCAGGAGGGTTTACGCGGTTTACAGAGGTTTTGCCCAAAAGCAACCACATAGGAATTGATCTTCAGCCAGTACTGAGTGGGGAGTTTTGCCCTTAGCGCCATCTCGGATTCCAAGGGTGTTTTAGTTTTGATATAGCCCCAGCGATTGCAGATGCGATGTACATGAATGTCCACGCAGATGGCCGGCAGGGAAAATGCCACCGCGCGCACCAAATTCGCCGTCTTGCGCCCCACACCGGGAAGCTTTAGCAGATCATCTATCTCGCTGGGCACTTCCCCGCCAAATTCTTCGCGCAATACCCGGGGCAATTCTTTCAGGTGTTTGGTCTTAGCATTGTGAAATCCGGTAGTATAGATGATCCGGTCCAGCTCTGACGAGCTTAATTTGTCCAGATCATCAGCCTTTTGCACTTTCGTGAAGAGTTCGTTTACCACCTTCGCGGTAGATTCATCCTTGGTCCGGGCGCTCAGGATCGTAGCTACCAGCACTCTGAAAGGATCTTTGGTCTTGGCTTGAATCAAGTCCACGATTGGTGTCTTCACGCTATAGAAGTGTTCTTCCAGGCGTTTCATCACTATTTTCATATCTTTATTGTGCATCATATCTCCTGTGCTGCAAAGAATATTAAAAAAATCCGGCTTGAGGATAAATTTCTCCTTGCCAATAAACCAGATCCCCAGAATATTGTCAACACTTAGGAGTTTAGATATGTGCGGTAGATTTGCACAAGTGCTAACACACGATCATTTGCTGAAGTTACAGAAGGAATTGAACGCGACAATCAGTTCGGAACAGCTGGAGATTTCCTATAATGTTGCGCCCACGCAGCAGGTAATGGCCATCGTCAGCAAGGATGGGATCCGTTACAATGGGTTTTTCCGTTGGGGATTGATACCATCCTGGATGAAGAGTATGCCCAAGACTCCGCTGATCAACGTCCGCAGCGAGACCATCCACGAAAAACCCTCCTTCAAGGCCTCTTTTATACGGCGCAGAGCCATAGTGCCCGCCAATGGCTTCTTCGAATGGCAAGCTCCAGGGAAAATCCCGCATTACATCTATCCTGCCGATGGCGGCTTGCTATATATGGGCGCAATCTACGACTTGTGGGAAAGCGATGACGGCAGCTATGTGCCCTCTCTGGGCATCATCACCACAGAAGCCAATGAACTGATGTTGCCGCTGCATCACCGCATGCCGCTCATCCTACCGCCCGATGCCTATGATCCCTGGCTGAATGATTCGTTTCAGGATCTCAACGCACTGCGCGGCTTGTTACTTTCATTCAGCGAGCCAAAACTACAATACCACCGGGTAAGTACGGCAGTAAACAAAGTGGCGAATAACTTCGCAGATATCGTCAAAGAATACGGCGCCCAAGAAGACATTTTCATCTAGAGGAGAATATGTTTGATAGTAAAGCAAGGATCCTGGTTATCGATGATGACCTGTCCATTCTTGATAGCATCCGTTTGGGCTTGAGGCACAACCCTGCATATTTGGTAGATGTGTGTGAAGATCCCCGGGAAGCTCTGAATTTGCTGAATACCCGGGATTATCATACTGTGATCAGCGATGTCTCCATGCCCGGCATCAGTGGATTGGATATCTTGAAACATTCCTCAGAGATAAATCCCGATCTTCCGGTGATCCTGATTGCGGGATACTCGGATACAGATATGATGAGTAAAGCCATCCACTATGGAGTTTATGAATTTCTGAAAAAGCCGTTTGAGCTGGATGAACTAACCGTAACCTTGAATAAAGCGCATGAAACCTACCGCCTGCGGATCCAGAACAAACGTTACAAAGATCATCTGGAATCTTTGGTTAAACAGCGCACCATAGAGCTTTTTGAAGCGAATTCCAAACTGCAAAGAAGCTATTTGAACACTATCCACGCCATGATCAACGCCATGGAAGTGAACGATATCTACACTAGGGGGCACTCCGAAAGGGTTACGGCGATGTCGATGAGGCTGGGAAAGCTGATGGGTCTCAACGCCGAAGAATTAGTCCAGCTACGCATCGGTGCTTTATTGCACGATCTGGGTAAAATCGGAATCCTGAGCAATGTATTGAGTAAAGAACAAAGCCTCACGGAAAGCGAATATAACGAGATCAAGCAACATCCCATAGTCGGTGCCCGGATCATCAGCCCCATCGGTCTGCCGGAAACGATCGGCAAAATCATCCTGCAACACCATGAGTGGGCAAATGGCGAGGGCTATCCCTATGGCATCAAACTGAAAGATATCCATCCTTTGGCGCGTATCGTGAGCGTTACCGATAGTTTTGATGCCATGACCAGTCAGCGACCTTATCGCCGCATTCTGGGCACAAAAGTAGCCACAGAAGAAGTTCTGAACAATATCAACCGGCAATTTGACCCCATAGTAGGGAAGGTATTCTTTGCAAATTTCCGGCACGTACACGGCATCGTGAAGGACAGTGACGCTATCAGGGAACTGTTTCAAGAAGCGTTTTAGTTAGTGCCCGGTTCCGCACTTCGATTGCGGAACTGGTTTGGGGAAATACCGCCATTCTGTATCTCAGCCCGGTGGTGCCCGGTGTGGTGAGCGATATGGTTTTACCGTTGTTTTACCGTTATCTATTACTGTTATCTATGACAGTTATCTATTACTGTTATCTATGACTGTTATCTATGACTGTTATCTATGACAGTTACCTGGTCGTTATCCAAAAGCTCTTTGAAGGGCGGTAAGCATGAGCGGTAAGCAAAGATTGCCAAATTTTTCTCATTTTTCTCCCTGTATTCACGGCGTACATCACTTCTTAATCAAGCCTTAATCAAGCGTTAATTATTAACGCTTGATGAACGCTTGATGACCACTTGATTAACACTGTCTACAGAGCTGACAGTGAGATTTGAAAAATTGGTCTTCCCTTGCCAGATTCCTTGCCGGCTTGAACTCCAATAGCATTGTTCAGGTTTAACTTCAAATCTTGATAAGAATAATCTTAATGGTATATGTAATATACCTATATGGATTTTGCAAGGAAGCCATGTAGCCTTAGATTTAGATCTGTTCAAGCATTTGCAGATTTCGGTGAGCGGATTTGCAATTTTCGGTGACTCTTATAACTTAACAGTTCAGAGGGGTCAGCCGGAAATGGGGAAATGCCAAACCAATCCCTGCTTGACAAAAATGCCGCCTCAGCATGTGTTGAGCATAATTATAGTTTTGTATATACTTAAATCATAAACAAAATGCATACAATAGAGGAATCATGCAAGAAATCATCATCGACGGCAACAGCTTGAGCCTGGAAGACGTAGCGTTAGTAGCGATCCAAAAAGCGCCTATCCGCCTTTCTGAAGAAAGCATTGCCAAAGTAACCCGCTGTCGTGAATATGTGGAATCGATCATCGCCAATGGTGATGTTGTCTATGGGCTTACCACCGGCTTCGGCAAATTCAGCACAGTCTCCATAGCCAAAGAAAACATCGCTGAATTGCAGGCTAACCTCATCCGCAGCCATGCCGTAAGTGTGGGCGAAGCATACAATGAAGAGATCACTCGCGCCATCATGTTGCTTCGGATCGCAGTTTTGGCAAAGGGTCATTCCGGCATCCGCCTGCAAACTCTGCAGACGCTCGTGCAGATGCTGAATGCGGGCATTCACCCAGTGATCCCCATGCGCGGATCTGTGGGCGCCAGCGGCGATCTATCCCCGCTCTCCCATCTGGCCTTGGTGCTCATTGGTGAAGGGGAAGCTTGCTACCGGGGCACAAAGATGAGCGGGGCACAAGCGATGAGTAAAGCCGGCATCAGCGCTGTAACGCTGGAAGCCAAGGAAGGCTTGGCCCTCAATAACGGCACTCAGGTGATGGCTGCCATTGCTGCGCTAAGCCTTATAAGCGCCGAAAACCTGTGTAAACAAGCCGATGTATTGGCCGCGATGAGTATCGACGCATTATTGGGTACTCCCAATGCGATGAATCCTCTGGTTCACGCTTTACGTCCTCATCCGGGACAATTGATCTCTGCAAAGAACATCAACAGCCTCTTGAAAAACAGCCCTTTGCGTGATAGCCACAAGAATTGTGCCAATGTTCAGGATGCCTATTCCCTCCGCTGCACTCCTCAAGTGCATGGTGCGGCCAGAGACGCTTTGGCTTATGCCCGTAAAGTACTGGAGATTGAGATCAATTCTGCCACCGACAACCCATTGATCTTCCCGGAAGAAAAACAAGTAATATCCGGGGGTAATTTTCACGGTGAGCCGCTTGCCATCGCCATGGACACCATGGCCATCGCCATCAGTGAATTGGCAAACATCAGCGAACGCCGCATGGAGCAAATGTTGAATCCGGCATTATCCCGCGGTCTGCCCGCCTTTTTGGCACACCGTCCGGGCCTGGATTCCGGATACATGATCATCCAGCTTACTGCCGCGTCCCTGATCTCGGAAAACAAAGTTCTGACACATCCCGCCTCGGTAGACAGCATACCCACCTCCGCGAATCAGGAAGATCACGTGTCCATGGGCTCCGTATCCGCCATCAAGCTGTTGCAAGTAGTGGAAAATGTGAGCACGGTTCTGGCCATAGAGTGGATGATAGCTGCTCAGGCTATAGACATCAGAGAGATCAAAAGCTCTGCTGCGCTGGAGCTGGCAAAAGCTCGCCTGCGTGAGTTTTCTCCGCGATTGGCTAAAGACCGGGTAATGTATCCCGAATTGCATAAAAGTGTGGCAGCCATCAAAGAGTGCGCCGTTTTGAAGGCAGTGGAACAAAGCGGGATAAAAATCTATTGACAGAATGGCACAGACCCGGGGCTATAGCACCATGAGATACATGCGCGTAACAACACTTTTGGTACTGCTTGGCATACTTGTCGCCTGCGGGATCGACAACACCATGTATAATGCCAAAAAATACTTTGAAAGCGCGCAGAATCGTGCCCTGAGTGCCAATGGCCGCCCCACGCCTCAAGCCATCGACGAATATACCAAATCCATCCAGAAATGCGGCATCATTCTATCCCGAAACAGCAAGGGGAAACGCGCTGACGACGCTCTGTTTCTGATGGCGCGAGCCCTGTATTACAAAAAGAATTCCGCCTTTCAGGCCAAAGACGCTTTTGAAAACCTGATCAGAGGATACCCGGACAGCAAGCACATTCCGGAGGCACATTTGTATCTGGCCAGAGTCTTGCGCGAGGTTAATCAGGTCCAGCAATCCGAAGCCCTGTTGGAACAATTTGTCCGCAATCCCAAATACATCAAACACCATGCTCGGGCTCTGCTGGTCCTGGCGGATTTTGAGATCGACGATGAGGATTATATCCGCTCGCAATACTGGCTGGAACGCATTCTGAAAGACTATCGCAAGACCGATGAATTCAAAGACGCCTTTTTTATCTTTGGCAAAAACTATTTTATGCAAGATGACTACGAGAAATCCCTGGAGGAATTTACCACCTTTGTGGGCACCCGCGGCATCCCCAAGCTGAGAAAACTGGAAGCACGATATTATATCGCCTTGAACCAGTATAAATTGGAACGCTATCAGGACGCTCTGAAAGAAACTAAGCACCTCGTGCGCAATGAAAGCCGCCCGGATATGCTATCCCGCGCGAAGGTCTTGCATGCCAGGATTCTTTTAGCAACCGGCGAAGAAGAAGACGGTCTGGAGCAATTGGAAGATGTTACGAAAAGCTATGGCCGCACAGAGCACTCCGCTGCCGCGTATTATTTTTGGGGAAGATATCTCTATTATCACCGGGGAGATTGGGACGCATCTGTAGGTCATCTGAATAAAGTGCGCACAGAATACAGCAAATCCGAATACTCGGAAGCGTCATCCCAACTGGCAGCTGCCATCAACCAGACCAAAGGTGCCAAGCCTAAGGACAGCGGAAACCTGCAATCCTTCCTTGATTATCACTATCAGAGAGCAGAAAGCTTCCTGAATCCCATCGCATTACCGGATTCCGCCTTGGTAAGCTATCAAGTGGTTATCTCCGAACGGGATAGCATCACAGCACGGGCAGATTCGTTGCGCGGTGTAATCGAAGCAACACAGCTTGAGATCGACAGCCTGAGCGCCTTTGTGCCGGATAGCCTCGAGATCGCGGAGGAAATACTCCCGGCAGACAGCGTATTTAGCTCCCCCGGTCAGGAAGCTGCTGTCAGCGACTCTGTGGCTACGGATTTTCCGGATACTACGGTGGTGTCGGACTCCTTGCTTGCGCCGGTTGAAGATGAGATTTCCTATAGCGACTCTGTGGCGGGCTCTTTCACGGCAGCGGACAGTGATGCCGTGGCAGCGGACAGTTTGGCCGCCTCTGCATCACCATCTGCCGAAGAGGAGGAAGCGCAAGCGGATCCCATACAGGCGGCCACAGCCAGGCTGGCATCTTTGCGCTCTGAGATACAAGGCATGCAAACTAACCTGGAGCCCCTTGACGTCGCACTGGCAAGATACGATACCGAAATCATCCCCTTCTGCAGTTTCTCCATGTTCAGCATTTTGCACGAGCTTGAAGGGCGTGAGGATGAAGCCGAAGCGATCCGGCAAGACATGACAGAGCATTATCCCCGCGATATGTACACTGCTGCCATCAACGCTATAGCTGCGGGGAAAACCCCAAAATTGGTGGATCCTGTACTGGAAGAAGCTGAAAATGCTTTTGACAGCGCGCTGGATTACTATCCGGTTCATCCCGATTCTTTGCTGGAGGCGATGCAGAGCTTCACAGAAAGTGAATTTGCAGATTTACGCGGCAAAGCGAACTACCGTCTGGGCTGGTATTACAGCTTTGAAGAGCCGGATACCACACAGGCAAAAAGCTATTTGGACGCTTTGCTGGCAGAGAACGTGCCTGAGGAATATGCCGAAGCGGCACGGCTCTTTTACGATGGACAAATCTTCTTGAAACGTGAGAGCAACTACGGTTACTACGAGCCGGAGGATAGCCTGGCAAACGCTGTCGCCGACAGTATGAACAGCATCGGAGATAATCTGCCGGAGACCGAGGCTACATCGGCAGATACACTCGCTCTGCCCCAGGAGCTTCCCGCGGATGTGGCTCCGGCAGAGAGCGACAGCCTCTTCACAGAACCGGATCTAAATGAGGCAGAAGCCATTCCGGCCCCGGATAACGCTAGCCCGGCACTACCCGATAGTCTTTCCGGAGAGGCAGTCCCGCAGGAAACTGAGACCGGTAGATCCGGAGATAGTGAGGATAAATCCGGCGAAGGACAAGATACAAACCCGATCCCTCCGCCGATACCGGAAGAAAGCCCAGGTCCCCTTCCTCCCGAGGAAGCGGATAACTGAAGCTAATGAGATTGAATCTGATCCGTCAACAGCATGTTCTGCTAAGACTGCTGATCTTCCTGGTGAGCCTGAGCACTGCCTTTGAAGTATCGCTAAGGCAATTGATATCCCAAACCCTGCTGTTCCTCATCTATTTTGCCGCAGAGCCCTTGCTATATGGCAGATTTATCTTTGCTGTGCGTAAATTACTTACGTTTTTCGCCGGGTATTGGGTCTTTACTCTGCTCTTCAAAGTGGAATTTCCCCTTGCTGTCATCTTTTCGATGAAGATCCTGTATCTGGTTCTCATAACCGTGGCAGTATGGGCATCGCTGGATAAAGCAAGACTGTGGTCAGAACTGAAGCCATTGTGCAATAGCAAGATATGTAAATCCCTACTCTCCTACTCTCTGGCTACATGGCTGTTTATTAAGCGCTATTTTGAGCTATATCGAGGTATGGATAGGCAGGACAGCATAGCCGGGATTCTGGACAAAACTTTGCTATCCGGCAAACAGGTTTATGATCAGAGCGACGCCATTGAAACCAAAGTGCTATACTATATACAGAATGACAGCCCTCTGCCCCGAATCAATCTTCGGGCAAATTTCTACGGTTTGCTCTTTTTGTGTTTACTGGTGCTGGTGAACGGATTATAGCTGCTATGCGTTATCTCATCAAAATGGCCTACGACGGCAGCGAGTTTATCGGCTGGCAAAAGCAAAAGCAAGGTCGCAGCATTCAGTGCGTGATGGAAAAGGCGCTGGAGCAATTTAGCGGAGTATCCGTCCCGGTAATAGCCGCCGGCCGCACCGATGCCGGAGTGCACGCTTTGGCACAATACGCCCACTTTGATTATGAGGGCAGGATGACGATGGAGCAGATGTTGAGAGCTTTTCGGCGCTGGTTGCCTGATGACATCAAAGTACTGCAGATCTGGCAGATAGGCAATGATCTTTCTGCGCGCTATCAGGCTTTTGAACGGCATTACAAATATCTGCTCAGCAAGGATCGCGATCCCTTCAACCGGCTATACAGCGGCTTTATTCCTCATCTGAGAATAAGCTTGAAACCTATGCAGGACGCAGCCCAACTCCTATTGGGACAGCACGATTTCAGCAGCTTTGGGCGCTTGAATCCCGAGGTGCCCAATCACATTTGCGAGATCAAGGAGATAAGCATCGTGGAAGATGAAGATTATTTTACTTTTTACATCCGCGCCGATCGCTTTCTGCACAATATGGTACGCCGCATTGTGGGCACGCTGGCAAACATCTCCCATTTTGCCTTGAGTCCGGATACCATCACCAAACTGCTGGCAGATAAATGCCCCCGCCAGAACCTGGTTACCACCGCCCCCGCAGAAGGCTTGTATCTGATCGATGTGAAATATCCCTCAGAACTGCTTGACGGCAGAGGCACCTGCAGATTTGATGACCTGATTAAGAGGAAACCATGATGTATAAAATCCCCAGAGGAACTTTTGATATCTTGCCCGCGGATAGCGTAAAATGGCAATATGTAAAGGATATCTTCCGCAAAGTAGCCGCCAGTTTCGGCTACAGCGAGATCACAACCCCGATCTTCGAAATGGCGGAGCTCTTTGAGCGCAGCTCCGGCGAAAACTCCGATGTAGTACAAAAAGAGATGTATCGCTTTAGCGATCAAAAAGGCCGAAATTTCGCTCTGCGCCCGGAAGGAACCGCCCCCGTGGTGCGTTCTTACGTGGAAAACCACATGGACAAGAGCGGAGCGCGCAGCAAGCTTTTCTATATGGGTCCCATGTTTCGCTACGATCGCCCCCAAGCCGGCCGTTACCGCCAATTCTATCAATACGGCATCGAACTCATCGGCAGCAATCACCCCTATTTCGACGCAGAAGTGATCGCCATCGAGATGAATTTTCTGAAAGCTCTGGGCTTGAAAGAATTGCGTCTGGAAATCAACAGCGTGGGCTGTGCCAATTGTGCCAAGGACTATGATGAAGCCCTGCGGGAATACTATCGGCCTCATCTGAATGACTTGTGCCCGGATTGCCAAAAGCGTTATCAGCAGAAGCCTCGCCGGCTCCTGGATTGCAAAGTGCCATCCTGCAAGGTGTTCCGCAAAGCCGCGCCCTCTCAGCTGGACTATCTGGATGAGGATTGCCGGCTGCATTTTGCTGAAGTACTAAAGTATCTGGACACTATGGGAATTGCTTACAAGGTGAATCCGGCAATCGTGCGCGGATTGGACTACTATACAAACACTGCTTTTGAGGTGATAGTAGACGCATTGGGCGCACAAAACTCCATCGCCGGCGGGGGACGTTACAACGCTCTGATCGCTGAGATAGGAGGCAAAGATACACCTGCAATCGGCTTTGCCGGCGGGTTTGAGCGCTTGCTCCTGGCACTGGAGAAAGAAGGTGTCACTTTGCCGGAAACAGTCCGGCCCAAAGTATATGCCGTCGCCATCGGAGAAGAAGCCCGAAGAGCAATCCTGCCCATTCTGCAAACTCTGCGTGAAGCTGGATTTTACGCCGAATACAATCCGGAAAAGACTTCTTTCAAAGCTCAGATGAAAGCTGCGGACACTTCCGGGGCAGACTATGCCATCATCCTGGGCGAAGATGAATTAGCGCAAGGCAAGTTGATTTTGAAGAACCTCAGGGATTCCGTACAGATTAGCCTCGATCCGGCCGAAGTGCTGCACAATCTAAGCCAATAACTCAACGCATGATGAGGCCCTTCGCTTTCAGGAGGATCCCTCGCTAGCAACAGCCAAGGACAGGATCAATGTTATATACCAAAATCGCCTCACACTTGGAAGATTCCGCCTTTTTCAGGGATCTTCTGCCTCTGCGGGAAGATAGCCAGATCTATCACCTCAGCCAAAGTGCCCGGGCTTTGGTAGCTGCTCACATCTGGGCAAAAACGGGGAAGAACATCATCCTGGTTTCGCAGGACGATATCATCGCTGAAGACCTCTGGGACGACCTGGTGAGCCTGGTGGGAAAGGACAATGCCTTCTATATGCCGGATTATGAGATCCTGCCATATGAGGAACGTTCGCCCCACTATTCTATCCGCGCCACCCGCATGATCACTCTGCTGAACAACATCAGCAGTTCCATCCCCGCCATATACAGCCTGTCGATCCGCTCTTTTTTGCGCCTGATTCCATCCCGCAAGATCCTTTCCAGCCATATTTTTCAATTGAAGAAAGGTGATGAACTGAACCCCGACGAGCTGCTGCAGCGCCTGCAAAACATGGGTTATGAGATCGAGTATCAGGTATCCACGGTGTATCAAGCGGCCAAACGCGGCGGCATCCTGGATCTATTTTCACCGCCATCCTTGCACCCTGTCCGGATCGAGTTTTGGGGCGATGAGATCATGTCTATCCGCAGCTTTTCGGCAAACACACAGCGCTCTATCTCGCAGGAACTGGGCGAAATCACGGTTATCCCCGCCCGCGAGTTGTCTCTGGATGATGTGGATTCCGGGTCTGTGATCATCGCCAGGATACGCGAGAAAGGCTTCTTTGAAGGCATCGAAAACTACTATAGCTTGCTCACCAAAGACCTCAGCCCCTTTGCCGACTATTTTGAGCCCGACGAACGCATCTTTATCTTCAGCAATTACAGCTATGTAGTAGAGGAGATGGAGGCCTTGATCGAACAAACCCACAGTCAATATCGCAAAGAACTGAAACACGGCAGCAAGGGCAAGATACCAAAAGTAAAAGAACTCATCTTAAGTGAAGAGGCTTTTTTCAAATGCAAGAAGCAAAGTGACAATGTCTACCTTTCTCAAAGCGAATTTGTGCTGCCCGGAATAAAAGAAAACATCCGCGCGCCGTTTAGCGGCCAGCCTGCCTTCGAGGGAGATTTGGGACTGTTTTCTCAATCTCTTGCCAACAAACGCCAACAGGGCTGGCAACACTACCTGCTCTTCGATAACGCTTCTCAGGAAAAGCGCATGCGCCAGATGATCGGCGACAGTGTGCCCTACCTCAGCCATATCGGAGTCTTGCATGAAGGCTTTGAACTGGATGATGCGAAACTGGGACTATATACAGATCATGAGATATTCAACCGTTATAAACGCAAACGCTACGCCCCGCGCTTTGCCCCCGGCGCGACCATTATCGACTACGAAAACCTGAAACCCGGAGATTATGTGGTGCATGTGGACCACGGTATCGGGGTATTTGAAGGTCTGAAAATCATTAAACTGGATGGACAGGAGGTGGAATGCCTGGTATTGCGTTATGCCAACGACGACAGAGTGTACGTGCCCACCTTCCAGCTCTCTCTGGTAAGTAAATATGTGGCAGAAGAAGGTGCCGCTCCCGCCCTGAATAAACTGGGCAGCGCCAAATGGCAAAATACCAAGCACAAAGCTACACAGCAGATCGAATTGATCGCTGCCGATCTGGTGCGTCTTTATGCCGAGCGGGGCAGTCGTCCCGGTTTGGCCCACAGTCCGGATACAGAATGGCAAAAAGAACTGGAGGATTCCTTCATATACGAAGATACTCCGGATCAAGCAAAAGCAGGCCGCGAGATCAAAGACGACATGGAGCTGCCTTCGCCCATGGAGCGTTTACTCTGCGGAGATGTGGGTTTCGGAAAGACGGAAGTCGCCATCCGCGCCGCTTTCAAAGCAGTGAACAGTGGTTATCAGGTGGCAGTATTGGCACCTACCACACTTTTGGCAGAACAGCACTACCGGGTGTTCAAAGAACGTTTGGCGCAATATCCGGTGCGCGTAGCCATGTTCTCCCGCTTTCGCAGCAAAGCTATGATTACAAGGGATGTTCAGGATATCGCCGGTGGCAGTGTGGATATCGCCATTGGCACCCACCGTCTGCTCTCAAAAGATGTCAAATTCCCCAAGCTGGGCTTGCTCATCATCGATGAAGAGCATCGCTTCGGAGTGCGACACAAAGACCGTCTGCGCCGCATTCAGAGCAATGTTGATACCCTGTACATGAGCGCTACACCTATCCCTCGCACCCTGAATATGGCACTGGCAAAGCTGAAAGAGATATCTTTGATGCAGACATCGCCCAAAGAGCGCTTGCCCATCCGCACCATCATCACCCCGCGCGATATGGAAGTAATCAAGGACGCCATCCGCCGGGAAGTGGATCGCGGAGGCCAGGTATTCTTTGTGCACAACCGCGTGCAGACTATCGAAACTGTGGCTGCCGAACTGCGTCGGGAAATGCCGGATATCAGCTTTATGGTGGGGCACGCGCAGATGCCGGAACATCATCTGGAAGAGGTAATGAAAGCATTTGTGGATAGAGAGTTTCAGGTGTTGATCTCTACTACAATCATCGAAAACGGTATAGACATCCCAAATGCCAATACCATTTTGATCGATCGTGCCGATACCTTCGGCCTGGCGCAGATCTATCAGATGCGAGGCAGAGTGGGACGCAGCAATCGCCGGGCATACGCCTATCTCCTGATACCCAAGGGCACCACCGCCGTCGCACGTCAACGCCTGGAAGCCCTCACCCAATACGACTTTCTGGGCGCGGGATTTCAGGTGGCTTTGCGGGATCTGGAACTGCGCGGTGCCGGAACAATATTGGGCACCAAACAAAGTGGCATCATCCAAGCCATCGGATTTAACTACTATAACCGTCTGTTGGGCAGAGCCATAGAATATGCCGAGAGCGGCGATACCACAGCTCTATACACCGAAGACAGCCCCGCCGGCAGACAAAACATCAAGACCGAGGTAGATCTTTATTTTCCCCCGGAATACATCGATAACGATCAAGAGCGCTTGAGGATATATCGCAGATTGGGAGAACTAAACAGCATGGAAGATATCGAAGACTTTGCCTTCGAACTACGGGATCGCTTTGGAGAAATGCCCGAAAACGCACGATGGCTTTTGCTGTATTTCAAGATCGAGCTATTGGCAAAACGTCTGAAACTAAAAAACTGCACGGTGAAACGAGGGATAATGACCATGGAGTATGATGCATCTAAAACTCCGCCCAAAGCAGAGATACTACGCTTTAGCGCAAAGATAAGTGAGCCTCTTCGTTACGATGCCGCCCACGGTCTGAAGATCATCGTGGAACTGGATGCTGAGCTGGATGCTTTGGCGCAATTTGAACGAGCTGTGGAGATTCTGGAATACGGCTCCTGATACGGTTTCTTTGGTGAACCCGGATGATACCCTGAAGACCGTAGCGCATACATAGATATGGAATATATGTAAGCAAGGCATCGATTTTCTGAGCTTGGTTTGAGCCCGGCTATGCCCGCCCCCCAATAATGATCGAGGCTCCGCCCTCTACCCTCTAAGCAAATGTGATATCGGCCATCAATCCACTGCTACAAGCGTCTGAATTCGCTTGTACAAGTCCCTTAGCTGCGCTCCTCGTTCATAAGCTGCTAACGCCGGCGAGAGCTCTGTCTCATATGAGGGTGTATCAAACAGCCTGTTTAAGCAAGCCTTGATGCCGGAAACCGATTCCATGGGACATAGTGTTGATATTCCGCATTCTCGCAACAATCCTGCCGCCTCACCATTCTGTGGCACCAAGGCCAGGATAGGCCTGCCCAAACGCAGGTATTCAAACACTTTGGAGGTAAGCGTGCCTTTGGGACTGCTGCTGTTGATTACCAAAATCAGCGCATCCGCCTCCTGCATGGTCTCCAATGCCTCGCGATGGTTAAGCTGGTGTAGTACTTCAATTCTTTCGGAAATCCCGCTATGCATTATCTCATCATATACTTCCCGGTTAAAATTGCCATAAAGCCGAATTCTGAGATTTTGCGGCACCACCTCTTCTCGCTCCAGTTCCAATATCGCCTTGTACAAATGCTTTAGACTGCGTCGGGCATAGATATTGCCGAAGTAACTGAGCGTGTAGTGTTCGCTTGAGGGACGGCGGGGTTCCAGATCTGTAAAATCGTGTTCATCATGACCATTATAAAGCACAAAGCTTCGCTCTGTAAGGCCGGGATCAAATGCCGCCGCCAGATCATCCCTGATGCCGCGCGTGGCACAGATCACATAGTCCGCTCGTGCCAGGATACGCTGTTCCCAAGTTCGGGAGATCTTGCGTTTGAAGGCGTTGCCCATCAGATCGTAATCCGAGAGCAGGGTCCAGTAATCTCGATAGTCCACAACCAGGCGCGCATGAAATTCTTCTGCCAGCCTATAGGCAGCCAGCGCGGAAGAAAAGGGGCCACAGGATACATAGATGATTTGGTAATCACCGTTTTTCAACAGCCTGCGCCCGGTTTTCAGCAGTAGCGGCAGCCAACCGATCTTATCGTCGATTGGCGCAAGTTGCCGGATCATCAGCTTCAGGCGTTCCGGGCTGCGTTTATACACCATCTGCGAAGCAGCACGGTTTTTTCCGAAAGCTTTGCGCAAAAGTGCCATGGGATCCCATGAGGGAACCCGGATCAGATGGCGCTGTGCACAATCTGCGCTCAGAGAGGGGTCGCTGTAAGCATACTCGATATCTTCCACCGTGAGAACAGTGATCTCGGCTCCGGCTTTGCTGAGGTAATTGACTGTCTTTTGGTTACGCAGCGCGGCAGGTCCGCCCAAGGGTGGATAGAAATAGCTGATATAAAGAATTTTCATAGTATATGGTCGATAAGTTTGAAGAGTGCAGGCTCCAGGGACTCCCAATTGAAGCGGGATTCGGATATCTCTATGCAGCGCCGGCTCATCGCCAGGTATTCGTCTTCAGGCATCTTCAACATGGTGGCGATGGCATCGGCGATATCCCGGGAATGGTATTTGCACAGCATTCCCAGCTTGTTGTAGGCGATCAGGCTCGTCATCAGGGGGGTCTTGATGCTGATCACCGGTAAACCCGCGGCAAAGTACTCCAATACCTTTAGCGGCGTGGCAAGGCTCATACGCTTCATCCCGGGATTGAATAGCCACAAGCCAAAGCGCGATCTTTTCAGCAAAAGCCCGATCTTTTCGGCAGGAATCCACTCCTGATAGTAGATGACGGCATTCAGGTTGTAGCTGTTTACGCTGTCGTTAAATTCCTTCTCCACTCCCGGATCGTGGAATTTGCCCAAGATCAGGATTTTGATGCGCGGGAATTCTTTTTTCAGCAGTGAAGCACACTTTAGTATTTTGAATACTCCTCTATTTCGGGTAAGCCCCCCGGCATAGATGAGATCGAATCTCATCTCGCAAAGCTGAGCCAAAGCACCCGGAACATCACACTGATAATCCCACACATTTGCCACCGGATAATTTGGCAATACCAGAAGATTCTCCGCTTTCGGATTGGCCGGAAACAGCTGATTTAATATTTCTTGATTAACCGCCCACACTGCATCCGCCTTGGACGCCAGGTAACGCAGCGCAATCAGGTAGATCGCTTTCACCGGTAGCCGCAAGAGTAATGCGGCACGCTCGGCATGGGCATCGGCAAAAAACTCGTGAGAGTCAAAGACCAGCCTGCAGCCTAGCTTTCGCCTGAGGGCAAGCCCCACGAGGATAGTGATAGGCTCCACGCACACCACCAATTCCGGCCGTAGGCGCTTCGCCTCCCGATACAGCAAGGGCAAAGCCTTCAGCGGAGAACTGGCATCCACCACCACTTGATAGGGATTGATGCTGCTGTTCACCATACCGTTTGTGCTGATTATGTGCACATCTCCCCTGCGACTGAGGCTTTGTCCCAGTTTGTAACAGATTCTTACATCATTGGTGGGATGTGAGTTCGAGATTATGCAGCATTTCATCTTTATCACCTGTTTAACCAGATTGCTCCAGCATTGATTATGTCAAGAGAATTGTCGATTGAGGCAGCTTGTCCCCCTTCTATGGCAAGCAAAGCTTATCTTAAGGTGTTTCGCCCACTTTCCCGCCTATCTCATGCGATAAGCTATTGGAAGCGTAGCATGTCGTATAGGACAGTATCCCCTTTGCAATGATGATAGTATGTTTTGTCAGTTCCTACAGTAGTGCCAAGTTTATATCAGTTCTCAGTAGCGCTCAGGCGCCAATTTGTGTTCATAGAGAAAATCTGTGGACATAGAAAAGAGGCAGGATAACGCTTCCATTCTCAGGCAGCAAGATTCTGCTTCTACTTTCCACGAGATTTATCTTGACTCTTTTTTTACTATGCAAATACTATCTTATAAAAGACATTATAGTAGACAGCAAAACTATGTTTCGCACCAAGAGGAGTAACTAAATCAGAATATGAGCAAGCAAGCTGTGAATGCAAACCCGGATTTACCGCGCGATCTCTGTGAGTTGCTGGATTGTAACTCCTTACAGAGTTTGATGGACGATTTGTTCGATATCACGGGTTTTTCACTGTCCATAATAGACTTGGATAACAATGTATTGGTGCGTACAAAATGGCAGGATCTCTGCGCGTTGTTCCATGGTTCCACAGAACTCTGCGCGAATTTTTGTACGAAAGGCAAGTCCAGCTTTGACAAAAAAGTGTTGCCGGGTGAGTATAAGCTATATAAGTGTCCCAACAATTTATGGCTCGCCACTACTCCCTTATTGATCGGCGGAGAGCATCTTGCAAATCTATATTTCGGGCAGTTTCTGTTTGGTGAAGACGAACCTGATGAAGCACTATTCCAAGCTCAAGCCCGGCAAAATGGATTCGATGAAAGACAATATATGGAAGCCTTTGCCAGGATCCCCCGCTACAATCATGAAGAAGTGGCTCGAATCACAAGTTTCCTCACCAGATTTGCCGGGTTGATATCCGACATGAACTACAATCGCCACATGATGGAGCTGAACAGTGTGGAGCGTGAGAAGCTCCTGGACGCCTTGTCTTTACGTGGCATGGTTCTGGATCAGATAAGTGATAACGTGATCATCACAGATCTTGAGGGCAAGATAGTATATATCAATGCTGCCGTAAGCGCATCTACCGGATATTGCAAAGAAGAATTATATGGCGAGCATATTAGGTCTCTGGGTGCGGAGCCGGGGTCTGACGCCAGTCATGAAGAGATCATAAAACAGACCCTGGCACAAGGTAGTTTTGAAGGAGTGCTGATCAATCGCTACAAGGACGGCAGCCTCCACTATATGGCACATAAAACGAGGCTGGTGAAAGACGATCGAAACAAGCCCTTAGCGATGAGTTCCACTTCCAGAAATATCGATGACTACACCTTGCGACTGCGCCAGGCGGAGTTTCAGAGCAAAATCGATACCATGATGCAGAGCTTCAGTAAAAACATCATCACTTCTTCCAATACCGATTATAGTGAGATTTTGGATAAAGTATGTGTGGAATTTGGGCAATTACTGGATGTGGATCGTTGCACAATATTTTTCTTGAGTTCGAACAACATGGTGTTGAACAACGAACATGAATGGTGCCGGGATGGCATCACCCCTCACAAAGAAGACCTTCTGGGCATCCCATGCTCATTTTGTCCGAATGTGATGAATCAATTTCAGACAGACATGACTGTATCAATAACAGATCTCAGCGCTCTTGCGCGGGAATGGCGGTCGGACATCGAGGTGTTGGAACTCACGGAAGCTTATTCCTTATTGGCTTTCCCAGTCTTTGTACAAAACAACATGCGGGGCTTTTTGGCTTTTTCCACAGAGCGCAAAATCCGGGTCTGGACTCCTCGTGAACACAAGGTATTGATGATGGCGGCAAACCTGGTGTCCAACATATCCGAGCGCTCCGCCTTTGAGAGTGAATTGATCTTTGCCAAAGAAAAGGCTCAAGAAAGTGATCGGATCAAATCCACCTTTTTGGCCATCGTGAATCATGAACTGCGTACACCGCTGAACCACATCATGGGCTACACTCAATTGCTGCAAGGCAATCCCGATGAGCAGGACAGAACTGCATATGTGGCAAACATCTATCAGAGCGGACTGAAGCTGCAAAGAATCATCAAGAGCATCTTTGATCTTTCAGTTAGTGAATCGTCTCAGATAATCCCTCAACCAAAGATGTTTGATCTGCATGATCACTTTGAGGATAATCTGCGGGAATTACGCTCACTTCTGCGCACATCCGGGAAAAATCACGACATCCATTTGAAATTCACTCTGGACCAAAGCCTCGAACGGGTGCAAGCCTATGCCGATGAAAGCAAGATCAATGTGATACTACACAATCTATTCAGCAACGCCATAAAGTTCACCGAGAGCGGAAGCATCGAATTTGGCTGTGAATCCATCTCTTCGGAGATGCTGCGCTATTGGGTAAAGGATACGGGCATGGGCATAGCTCAGGACCTAGGTAATGAAGTCTTCGGAAATTTCTACCAAGTGGAAGACTCCTCTGTGCGCAAACACGAAGGCATAGGCATCGGACTGGCGATCTGCCAGAAACTCACCGAAATCCTGGGGGGACGGCTGTATCTGGAGTCCAATCCCGGCAGCGGCAGTACCTTTTATTTTGAATTGCCCTTACACATGAAAAACCTGCAAGTGATGAAGAATACCGGCAGAAACGGAAGTGACTTGAATCTGGAAAATTACCATGTGCTGGTGGTGGACGACGATAAGAGCATTGTGTTCTTGTTCCGCCATTATCTGGAGCGCACCGGAGCATTCATTCACAGTGCCGGAGATGGCGAGGAAGCTCTGGATGTGGCCGAAAACCTCCCCCTGGGCAGCATCATCATCCTGGATCTGCAGATGCCGGTGCTGGATGGTTATGCCACCATGGACAGGATCAAGCAAAGCCGTCCCGATCTGAAACTCATTGCTTTGTCTGGATTGATCGAAGAAAGCGACTACCCTTCAATCAGGCGCAGCGGATTCGATGAGGTGCTTTCCAAACCTGTAAAGAAAGAAACACTGTTTCAAGTGATCGGAAACCTGTTGCAAGGAAGTTCCTTGTAACCATCCGGACCACAGATTCCCCGGATCAGCATCATAGCCAGCCTTGTCTATAGCGTGGATTGCAATCCGGCCATAGCAAAATAAATCTTTACAGGATAGCCATGCTTTCTACAGTTTCTCCAGAGGTAGAATTATGGATAAAACTCAAAACAGCGGCGTGGAATACAGCTTCAACGAAATCGTATATTTCTTGAACGGGACAAAACAAAGCGCCATTTTGCCCCCCGACCTCACTACATTGGAGATGCTGCACCACAAGCTGCATATGTATGGCACCAAATGTAGCTGCAATGAAGGTGATTGCGGAGCTTGTACAGTGGTGATTTCTTACCCTCAGGAAGGCACCATAGTGTATGAGGCAATCAATTCCTGCCTCTATCCGGCAGTAAAACTGCATGGCAAACATCTAATCACAATCGAAGGATTGGGTAGTCCTGAAAACCTGCATCCGATCCAGCAAGCATTGCTGGAGCATCATGGCACGCAATGCGGTTACTGTACTCCCGGTTTTGTAATGAGTCTCTTCGCGCTATTGGCCTCCATCAGCCACCCAAACATGGAAAACATTATGGCCGCCCTGGAAGGGAACCTGTGCCGTTGTACCGGTTACCAATCCATCCTGGACGCGGCACAGGAACTAAGCAAAGATCACGATCCCGCAACGATTGTACCTGCCTGGTGCAGAGCCATTGAAGCGCAACTATTTAGCTTCAATGAAAAAACGACAGTCCGCGCTCAAGTATCAAACTCACTATTCAAGATCGATAAGTATCTGCAAGTCGAGAATTGCCGGGAATTGGCGCAGTTGCTGTCCACACATCCCAATGCCACACTGATTGCCGGCGGCACGGATGTGATGGTGCAAGTAAATATTGCCCGGCGCCACTTTCCATGCTTGATCGACATTTGTGGGATTGCGGAGCTGAAAAACATCCGGTTGAAAAGAGATGGCATCCACATCGGAGCGGCGGTTACTTATAGCCGTATTATGGATTCTGGCATCATCAAAACGGATTTGCCCGCTCTGATTGAGATCTGTCGCCTGATTGCCGGCAAACAAATCCGCAATTCGGGCACTTTGGTAGGAAACATCGCAAACGCTTCACCGATTGGAGATAGTCTGCCTCTGCTACTGATCTACGAAACAAGGCTGGTATTGGCCTCAGAGCAAGGTGAGCGCGAGCTGGCTCTGCGGGATTTTTTCGTTGAGTATCGAAAAACAGCTTTGCAAACAGGAGAATATATCAAAGAGATCATCATCAATCGCCCTTTCCAAGATACTTTTATTGCCTGCCTCAAAACAGCAAAGCGGAAATCTGTAGACATCTCTGCCATTTCGTCCGCCATCCGTATCGACAGGCAGCCTGAAGCACGTGCGATGTTGGCTCTGGGAGGTGTGGCCGCTACTCCCGTAATCAGCAAGACCTTCACCACACTATGGGCCTCAATGGCGGAAAAAGATTGGCAGCAATTGGCAGAAAAGGTGGCAGCCGAATTCAGTCCCCTCGCCGATGTGCGAGGTAGCGCAGAATATCGCAAACAGATGATTATAAACCACATTCTGCAATATGGGGAGGCTTACAATGGCTAAATTGCCCTGGCATATAAACGGTAAGCTGCACGTGAGCGGTCGCTCGGGCTTCATCGGCGACGAAGCAGCATTGCAAGGCATGCTGCATGCTAAGTTCTTTTTCTCCCCCATTGCTCACGCTCGCTTGATCTCTCTGGATATCTCTGCCGCACAAGCGTTTCCGGGAGTTCACTCTGTGATAACTGCCAAAGACATCACCGGTGAAAACATGATCGGTCATGTAATCAAAGATGAACCCCTCTTTCCCCAAAGCGAGATCATGTATCTATATCAGCCTCTGGCCATGGTGCTGGCGGAGGATGAGAGCATAGCGGAAGCGGCTGCCGGCTTGATCAAAGCCGAATACGAAGAATTGCCGGCCATCCTGGAGATTGAGGAAGCTGAAGCCACAAAGCAGTGGTATATCCCGGAACGCAAAATTGAAAGCGGTGATGTGCGGGGGACGCTTGCCCGCAGTACTCATACTCTGCAAGGCAGCAGCTACAGCGGCGGGCAGGAACACTTTTATATGGAAAGCCAGCGGGTGCGCGCCATCCCTACCGATCACGAGCTTATACACCTCTTATGTGCAACGCAAAGTACTATGGAGGTGCAGGAAGTGGCCTCTGCCGTATTGGGCATCCCCGCCCATCGTATCGCGGTGGAAGTGCCGCGTCTGGGCGGAGCCTTTGGAGGCAAAGAGCGCGCGGCAACAATCTGGGCAAGCATGGCTGCACTGGGAGCTTATCTGAGTGGCAGGCCGGTGCAGATATTGTTGAGCCGGGACGAAGACATGCACGCCACCGGAAAACGGCATCCCTTCAAGAGCAATTGGCAAGTTGGTTTTGATGCCGATGGCATGATAGAAGCTTGGGATATCGAACTGATGTGTAACGGCGGAGCATACGCGGATCTTTCCATCGCCATATTGGAACGTGCCATGTTCCACGCAGAAAACATCTACCACATTCCCAATACACGCATCCGGGGCCGCGCCTGTCGCACCAATCTTCCCCCCAATACCGCTTTTCGGGGCTTTGGCGGTCCACAAGGCATCTTTGTGATAGAATCCGTAATCGAAGAAATCGCCGCTTATCTGGGCAAAGATCCGCTTGAGATCCGCAAATTGAACGCCTATCATGACGGCGATAAAGCACCTTATGGACAGACAATCACCGAAGCAAGCGCGCGAAACATGCTGAAACTGGTGGCGGAAAACGCCGGCTATACCGAAATGCGCGCGGAGATAGACGCACATAACAAGAAGAATAAGATTTTGAAACAGGGCCTGGGCATCATGCCGGTGAAATTTGGCATCTCCTTCACTACCGCATTTCTGAACCAGGGATCGGCACTGATATGGATATACATCGATGGCAGCGTGTCGGTGTCCACCGGTGGTATCGAGATGGGTCAGGAGCTCAATTCCAAGGTAGCTCTGGTGGTGGCAAAAGTTTTGGGCTTACCTTTCGAACAGATCAGGGTGGAATCATCACACACGCAACGCACAGGCAACGCTTCCCCTACTGCCGCTTCTACCGGGAGCGACATCAATGGAAACGCCGCCCGCATCGCCGCAGAGAGGCTAAAGAACAATCTGACACCAATCGCAATTATGCTGCTGAAAGAACGCTTCGGTGTAGATATCCCGGAACCTGTTTTCGAGGACGGCAAAGTGTCGGCGCCGGATAAGAGCGAGTATGCCATCAATTTCAAAGAATTGGTACAACGCGCTCATATGGAGCGCGTCGCGCTGGGATCCTACGGCTATTATGCCACACCGGATCTTTATTTTGACCGTGATATGGGAAAAGGACATCCCTTCCATTATTTTGTATACGGTGCAGCTATCGCCAGAGTGGAAATCAACACTCTTTCCGGCGAACATCGGCTGATCAGCACTCATATCGTACACGAAAACGGACAAAGCCTGCATCCGGAGATAGATAAAGGACAGGTAATGGGAGCCTTTATTCAGGGCATGGGCTGGTGTACTATGGAAGAATTGGTGGTGGATGCTAAAGGACGCTATCTGAGTGGAAATCCCAGCACATACAAGATACCGGGAATTCGGGATCTGCCGGAGTATCTGGATCTGCAATTGATCCCCGCCCGGTCCCGGGAAGCCAGTGTGTTTGGTTCCAAAGCGGTAGGCGAGCCACCCTTTATCTATGGGATGGCGGTGTTTTTTGCTTTACAGGATGCCCTTAGAGCCTCAAGATCGGGTGCCAAACTCCATTTCCCCGCTACCCCTGAATCCATTATTATGGCACTGGCTTAGCTAAGCCCTACACCCGGGATCAACAGAATTCAATAGCTCTGGCGAGTATTGCTTGAGCTTTATGCGCTGATCTTATGAACTGTATGGTGGAAAACCCGGATAATGCAGTAGCCTTCGGCCATCAAACACCAAAAAATCAAAGACCCCAAAAAATGAACTTTTTTTAGAATCCAGGTGTCAGCTCTGTAGACAGTGTTAATCAAGTGGTCATCAAGCGTTCATCAAGCGTTAATTGTTAACGCTTGATGAACGCTTGATAAAGAAGTGATGAACGCCGTCAATACAGGGTGAAATTGGGTATTTTCTCTGGTCTTTAGTGGTCTAAAGCGACATAAGGCCATGAGACATAAGGCCATAAGGCTATTTAGTGAGCTAAATCGGGCTCCCCAAAAACGAAAAGCGCTAGTTTTTGGGGTAAAATAAACGAGATGCAAAGCGCTCACTTGTGCTTAGTTCGTAGTGCGTAGTTGGTGACGCTTACGCGTCGGTGGTATGGTGCTGCGCACCTGTTTATTAGTGCTGCTTGCTGTGGTTTGGGGGGCCCCCAAAATTGCGCAGCCATTTTGTGGGCTCGAGTAGATGCGGCTTCCAGCCGCATAATTGACGCCTCAGGAGAGGCGCAATAACGGGAACGTGCCGGGCACTGGGGCCCCCGCAAAATTGCGCAGCCATTTTGTGCG
>DHSO01000004.1:0-23633 GCA_002410505.1 Cloacimonetes bacterium UBA5284
GGGTGTATTGTTCAACGGTCTTTCTTAAGAAAGTAAACTTGGAATCCATGTGCAGCCCCGATAACCTCTATAGCGTTCCAGGTGAGGGCGGAGAATTGCTTTCCGGAGGAGAGAAACAGCGCATTGCCATCGCGCGCTTATTCCTGTGCGCTCCAGAATTGATTCTCCTGGATGAGCCTATCTCCAATCTGGATAAAGCTAATGCAAAGAACATTATGGACCTTATCTTTGAGCTCTTTGAAGACAAAACGATCATTATCACATCACATCAGATGCTGGCAATCTCTTATGCAGACAGAATCATAGAACTGTAGCAGGATAGTGAAAAGTACGCTGCGCGCTATTGAGAATTAATGATTAAGTGGTCACTCAGCTGCGCTAAGTGTTTGTTTTGATAGTGAAGGGTGAAAGGTTGAGGTGTTTTAGTGTTACGGCACGGCAGCACAATCCCTTCATCAGTCTTGTCGTCAATCAGTAAAGTCAGGTTTCCATCCCCCTACTCTCATTTCTGAAGACAATCCCGATACAAGGGCAGCCGGCGCCGGTATTCAGCCCACAAATCCTCATCAGTCTTATCTTTACAGAAATCTGAGGGTGAACGGTGGATAGACGCAATAAGAGAATTCCAGATAGGGGCAAGCCACAAAACCGGCCGGGTCCTCAGGAAATCCCGGTTGGCTACTGATTCTACCACACCCCCACCACAGGCGATCAAACCACTATATCCGCAAATAGAAGGGGACCCAGTATCAAGCATAGGGGTCCCCGTCAAGATCTCGCTTTCCTTCTCTCGAAAAGAAGTCCAGCCATATTCTTTTATATATTTGGCAATGCTCAGGCCGGTTTCTTCAGTGAAGAGCTGATCGGTATCCCAAGCGGGAATATGCCAGGACACGGACAATTGCCGTACCAGAGTGCTTTTTCCCGCTCCGCTGAAACCGATTATATATAGCAGCATCTACAATCTGGCACTTACGTCCTTTTCCACTTTTGCGCTGATTGTGTTGCATTTTGCCAGAAGATCTTCCGCTTCTGCCAGAGTGTTTTTTCTGAAGCTTTCGTCCGTGATGCCCGCGATGTTTATGCGAATATTGAAGTATGCAGCCTTGGCAGCGGCAAGCCCGGTTAAGGCAGCCACACCCGCATCCGAAAGCGCGTTCACATTGCCGATGGCGCACACTTTGTCCGCCAATTCGATAGATTCCAAAGCAATCCTAAGGGTTTGCAGAGGAGCGATAATCGCGCCTTGAGTGCATTTCTCAATCTGCTCATCGCGATAGGCAATCTCTTCATCCGTCTTTTTGGGCAGGCGCATGGCGTCCATCATGGCGTAGAAGGCATCCGTATCCAGATCGATGCAGTGCATGGCACGTTCCTTGATGCTTTGTCCCAGAGGGGCATATTCTAGGGCATGGTCTTGCACTTTCTCGTAACCCTTTTTATCGATCGTGAGGTTTGCCACCATAGCCGAGAGCCCGCCACTCATGGAGGCACACAGAGCCGCAACCGATCCGCCGCCGGGAGCGGGAGCATCGGTGGAAAGCAGATCGCAAAATTCTTCCACAGTCATGGCGCTGAGACGTTCGCTTTTTTGAATGGCATATTCGATCACTTTTTTATCCAGATCAAAGGGTGCCAATTCTGCCAGACCCATGGATTGGATGGCTGTTTCCATGATCATCTTCTCTGGAATCCCGGTGGATTCGTTCATCTTCATCAGGTAATATTTCCCGCTTTCCAAGAGAGCTGCTTTGGGAATAAGACCCACCAATTCGCTACCGGTTACTTGGATGCCCATCTCTAGGGCAAGTTCCCGCACTTTGTCCAATACTTTGTGTGGGGGTGTCACTTTGTAATTTGTGAGATTGATGCTGATCTGAGCGCGGTTGTAGCCGTCGATATACCAGCCCACAGCTTTGCAGTGAGAGAAAAGTCCCGGTTCCATGATCTTATTGCCGTTATCGTCTTTCAGCATTTTGCCGTCCTTACCGCGGGCAGCCCTACCGCTTTCACGGATGGTGAGGGCGATGTCGTGGGCTTTCTTTTTGTCTCTGGTATTCAGATTGATGTTGTAGGCGATCAAAAATTCGCGAGCGGAGATGGCTGTGGCACCGCTTTTCGCGTTGAAAGCATGAGGGCCAAAATCCGGTTTCCAGGCTGGATCGTTGGCTTTCTGCGGCAAGGCTTCATATTCACCAGAGCGCACATTGGCCAGGTTCTTCCATTCAGGTTTTGTGGCCGCGTTTTCGTAGAGATAAACGGGGATGTCCAATTCATCGCCGACGCGTTTGCCCAGCTTGCGGGCATATTCCACGCATTCTTCCATCGTCATATCCGAGATCGGAATAAAGGGGCAGACATCGGTGGCGCCCATGCGGGGATGTTCGCCGTGATGTTTGCTCATGTCGATCAATTCTGCTGCTTTCTTGATAGCCTGAAAGGCCGCTTCCACCACAGCTTCGGGTTCACCTGCCATCGTAAAAACGGTGCGGTTGGTATCAGCTCCGGGATCGACGTCCAACAGAGCGACGTTTTTCACGGATTTAATTGCCGCGGCTATGGCATCCAAAATGCTTTGGTCTCTGCCTTCACTAAAATTTGGAACGCATTCCATCAATTTCATGGGATTACCTCGTTTGTTTATGAATTTTTACTTTTACTATTTTCTTGTCTGTGGCTTGCAGAACTTGAATGCGATAGGGTTCCACGGTGATAAACTGTCCTTGATTGGGAATCTTTTCCAGATGATCGAGAATGAGGCCGGCAATCGTTTCATAATCTCCTTCCGGAAGCTCCACGCCAAAGTCATCGGCAAGACGATCGATTTCCACATCCGCCATGGCGATCCAGGTGTTTGCGCTGATTTGTTCCACATCGGATTCATCATCGTCGTCATATTCGTCTTCTATCTCACCCACGATTTCTTCCAAAATATCTTCGATGGTAACGATGCCGGCAGTTCCGCCATAGGCATCAACGATGATCGCCATGGATTTTCGCTGGGATTGCATCTCCTTTAAGAGCACATCCACGTCCATGTTTTCCGGGGCAAAGTAGGGCTCGTGAACAATTTCTCCAGCAGTCATGTCATCCCTGATATCCTTTTTGAGGATATCGTAGATGATTAGTACACCGATGATGTCGTCGATGCTGTTGCGATATACCGGATAGCGAGTAAAGCCTTCTTCTTTGGCCAGTTCGATCACATCAGGAATGCTGGCGCATTCGGCTATGGCGACGATATCTGTACGGGGTACCATCACGTTTCGAGCGTCCAATTCCTTCAGATCCAGTGCGTCTTCGATCATCTCCAGCTGAGGCTGCATAGCACCATCTTCACTGCTTTCGGCCAAAAGAAAGCTGATGTCGTCTTTGGTAAGATAATCATATTGATTGTTTTCGGTTAGTTTCAGTAATTTGCGCAAGGTCAGGTTGATGTAGCTCACGATTGCCACAAAGGGACGAAACATATAGAAAAAGAAGAGTAGTAAGGGATAAAACCGCGGTACGATAGTATCGGCATGATCCCTGAAAACAGCTTTGGGGACGATCTCCCCAAAGATCAAAACTATGGTGCCAACCACCAGCGAGGAATAGCGGGCGTCCAGGGATAAACCCTCCATCTGAGCCACAAACAGAGTGGAAAGCGAAGCCAATATGGCATTGGCGATGTTGTTGCCGATGAGAGTGGTGCCCAAAATCTTATCCGGCTGACGGATAAAACGCAGGAGGGACGCGTCTCTGCGATTGCGGCGGGAGCTGTGCTCCAGAGAAATTTGGTCAATCGAGATAAGACCGCTCTCCATACCGGAGAAGAACAGAGATAGCGCCAAAAAGAACAGTAACACAAGAAAGATCAACAAGATCTGGAACATAATTTATTCGTTTACCTTCTCATTCCTCCATGCCACGCGCAGTGACTGGATGAATTCATCGATATTTCCCGTCAAAAAACCGTCAAGATTGTAACTTGTCAAGTTTATTCTATGATCCGTTACTCTGGATTGAGGAAAATTGTAGGTTCTGATCTTGGCTGAGCGATCACCGGTAGATACCTGCGCCCTGCGTGAGGAGGCAATTTCTTGCTCCTGACGGCTGATCTCCAGATCCAGCAGTTTGCTGCGCAATACTTTGAGCGCCTTGGCTTTATTCTTGATCTGAGATTTTTCGTCTTGGCAGGTGACCACCAGTCCGGTGGGAATATGAGTGATGCGTACGGCGGAATCTGTAGTATTCACGCTTTGTCCGCCGTTACCGCTGCTGCGATATACATCGATGCGCAGATCGTTGTCGTTCACTTCGACATCGATATCCTCTGCTTCCGGCAATACCGCTACCGTGACCGCTGAAGTGTGGATTCGGCCACTGGATTCAGTTACTGGCACGCGCTGCACCCGATGAACTCCACTCTCGAACCGCATCAAACCATAGACATTTTCTCCGTTTAGCTGCATCACAACTTCCTTGTAACCGCCAAGACCGGTCTCGTTCGTGTCTATCACTTGTTTTTTCCATCCTTTCATATCAGCATAGTAATTGTACATTCTATAGAGATCCGCCACAAAGAGCGCGGCTTCTTCCCCACCGGTTCCGGCGCGGATCTCAATGATGGCGTTCTTTTCATCGTTGGGATCACCGGGGATCAAGAGGTCACGCAGGCGCAATTCAATATCTTCCAGACTCTTTTCCAAATCGGCGATCTCGGTCTTTGCCATGGCCTGCATATCAGGATCGCTTTCGCTCTCCAGCAGGCCTTTGGCATCCGCCATTTCCTGTATGCTGCGATTGTATTCGGCATAACAATCTGTGATGGCTTCCAGCTCTTTGTAACGCCGCATCAATTCTTTATATCTACGGGGGTCAGAGATCAAGGCAGTATCTGATACTTTGCTTTGGAGTTCCAAAAACTCTACTTTCAGAGCCTCAAGTTTATCGATGGGAATCATGTCAATTCTCCAAAAGGACTACCTTGTGATCGCTATAGTCCATCTCCAGGGCTGCTTTCATCGCCACCAGAGCAGTCTCCACCATACTGTCGTCCGGAGGCTGCGTAGTGATGCGTTGCAGGGCCATACCGGGAACAGTCATATACTTCACCAGCGGATGCTTTAAATTGCGGCCCGAAAACTTTAGCACTTCATAGCTGAGACCGGATATCAGCGGGATCAACAAAAGGTGATACCCCAGACGCAGATACACCGGAATCGGGCTTCCCAGGATGAACTGTGAAACCAGGGTGTCGGCAATGGAAAAGCATAGTATCCCTACCAAAAGCACAAAGAACATAAAGCTGGTGCCGCAGCGGGGATGGATGGTAGTATAGCTTTGGATGTCCGCAATTTGCAAATTACTGTTATGCTCGTAGGCATTCACATTCTTATGTTCCGCTCCGTGATAACGAAACAGGCGTTTCACATCCTTCATCAACGATATCGCCCATACATAGATCACAAAAAATACAATGCGGATGCCGCCGGCAAAGAGATTGAAGAAAAAATCCTGTTTGGATAGCTTTAGCCAATCCGATAGCTTGTATGGCAACAGCCCGAAGAATAGAAAAGCCAGTCCAAAGGCTACAATAATGCTAAATATCTCTTCCCGCTTCTCTGCCGCTTTGCTTTTTTCTTTCAGTTTTTCGCCCTTTTCTGCTGCCTCCAGTTTCAAATCCAATTCAAAGCGTTCGGCAGAAAAAGTGAGCGTGCTGAAACCGATCTTCATCATTTCGATGAGGGACACAAAACCACGGATGATGGGCAGAGAGAAGAACTTGTTGTTCTGAGTGGCGCTGACAAATGGCTGCAACTTCAATTCGATATCTCCGGATCTACGGCGAATGGCTGTGGCCAGATGCTGAGGCCCACGCATCATTACGCCTTCGATGACTGCTTGCCCGCCTACACTGATTTCTTTTTTCATCTAAATATCCTTATCATAAAGAAAAACGCCACTCTCCCCCAAAGGGCGGAAGACTGGCGCACACAAATTTATAAGATCTACTTTTCTGTGCTGATCTTGTATTTCTTGTTGAACTTCTCGACACGACCGGCAGTATCCATAATCTTTTGTTTGCCGGTGTAAAAGGGGTGGCACACGTTGCAGATATCAACGTGCATGTCGCCTTTGGTGCTGGCGGTTTCGAAGGTGTTCCCGCAGGCACAGGTGACAGTTGCTTTCTGGTATTTAGGATGAATTCCCTGTTTCATTTATCTTGCTCCTTGCATAAATTCATAGTGATTTGATACAATAATTTTGAGATGCGGGTTTGTGTCAAGTAAGAATTCGTTTGTGCTTTGTTCCGGCAGCTCTGCCGCTTGTTCCGGTGGTACAGACATCTTGCCAGGGGTTGATCTCATGGAGATACCCAGGATGTAGAGAAGACTCACAGTTGCAAAAAAGGTTTCGCCGGGATTGATATCGCTTTGAGAAGATGACCCTTCATAAGTCCATTGAAGACGGTCAAACATCTCAGAAAGACTTGGTATATACTAAAATGAAATCCGGGTAGGAAAGACAAGATTACGAATTTTCCAAACAAAGATATTGACAGATAAATGAGAATGACTATTATATACTTATCAAATGGAAACTGGCATTTCTTGGCGGAAATCGGGTAAACACATTTACATAAGGTCCTAACAGGTAATAAGATGGATGAATCGTACCTCAAAGAGATAATGGAGAAGGCGATCTTTGGATTTGCCTATCATGAGATAGTGCTGGATGAGTATTCGAATCCGGTGGATTATCGGTTTATCGAAGCCAACAGTGCTTTTGGCGAGCTCACGGGTCTGGATTACAAAGACGTAATAGGGAAAACGCTGAAAGACATCCTTCCCGAAAGCACCGAAGATGATTTTGATTGGATAGCGTTTTATGGCAAAGTAGCCATTGAAGGCGGTATACATGTGGTGGAAGCTGAATCCAAGCCAATCGGCAAAAACTTCAGGATACAAGTAATCTCTTTTGAGAAGGGCTATTTTGCCACTCTATTTTTCGATATCTCTCACTACAAACAAATAGAATCCGAATTGAGCAGCAGCGAAGAGCGGATGCGTATGTTGGTGGACAATTCCAACGATTGGGTCGTGATTCTGGATAAGGATCTAAAGATTACATACTCCACCAATCTTGGCACCAAAATCCTCGGTTTAGCCGAACAGGAAATTTACGATCTTACCGTATTTTCCGTGATCCACCCGGATGATCTCCCCGGCGTGAAACAGACCATTGAATGGATGATGGAGCATCCCGGCGAATTGGCAGTCTTGGAAGTTCGTATCTTCAATAGCAATAAAGAGTTAAAATGGTTGGAAGTATTCGCTTTCAATATGCTTGAATCCAAAGCTATCAATGGGCTGATAGTCCATGCCCGGGACATCAGCAGTCGCAAGGCAGCCGAAGAAGCGCTTGTGGCCAGCGAGAACAAACTCCGCTACCTTACCGACAATGTTTCTGATGTGATCTTTATGACAGACAAGAACTTAAAGACAACATACGTGAGTCCTTCAGTGCAAGCGATGTTGGGAGAAAGTCCGGAAGAGCATCTGGCACGCAGCATGGAGGATAAACATCCGCCCGAATCTTTGGCTTTGATGCAAGCAGTGATGTCAGAAGAGATACAGAAAGAGGCTGATCCAAACGCGAATCCCAATCGATCCAGGATGATTGAGATTCAGCAATACAAAAAAGATGGCAGCATCATCGACATCGCCATGCATGTATCCATGATCAGAGATGAGGATGGCGCGTTCAACGGTTTGCAGGGCGTTACGCGGGACATCACCTACCAGAAGCGTACTGAACGTGAATTGAAAGAGAAAAACGCTTACATAGAGTCGCTGCTGGATTCCATTCCGGACCCTATCTTTGTGTTGAACAAAGAAGGATACTTTATCGATCTGAAGACCGGTGCTACAAACACCCTATACTTACCCCAGGCAGACGTTCCAAACAGAAGCTTGTGGGACATCTTTCCCAAATCACTGGCAGATAATATCTTCAGCGCTATCCAGACGTCCCTGGAAAACCATGAGACCATCCCTTTTTCTTATCAATTGGAGATAGATAGAGAGATAAGACATTACGAAGCCCATATCAGTCCCATGGAAAACGATCAGGTGATCTCGTCGGTGAGAGATGTAACTGAACATAATAGAGCTTTGACAGCAATCAAACAACAGAACCGCTTTCAGAAGATGGTCGCAAACATATCCACCGCGTTTGTGAATAGCAAATCCCGGGAACTCGATACCATTCTGGACGAAAGTTTGAAGACTGTAGGCGAATTCTTTGGAGTACAGCGTGCATACATATATCGTTATATGGAGGACTATTCCAAATTGCTCAACACAAACGAATGGCACTCCCAATACGAAGGCAACATCGACGGGAAAAAACCAATGTACCAAAGTTCTGCAATTCCATGGTGGAGTAACCAGATCCTGAACGACCAAATTATCATGATAGAAAAGCTTGAGGAACTCTTGCCCCACGCCAGAATGGAATATCAGGCCCTAAAATCCCAGCACATCAAGTCCATCTTGTGCGTACCTATTCGCAGCGGCGCGAAGGTGTTGGGTTACTTCGGATTCGACAGCCTGCTGGAATCTCGGGTCTATAGCGAATCTGAGATCGACAATCTCAGAGTGGTGGCAAACCTGCTGGCAGAGGTCTTTCAAAAACACGATCGTGAAAGACAAATGCAAAAACAGGCAAAACTGCAGGAAATCTTCAGCCGTATGGCTATGAAGTATATCAATTTAAATTCTGAGGATCTGGAAGAAGCGATTCAGGAATCTTTGGCAGAGCTGGCTACATTCTCAGAAGCTGACCGGGCCTATATCTTTGATTACGACTGGGACAGTAGGGTTTGCATAAACAGCAATGAATGGACGGCCCAAGGCATAGATTCAGAATTGCACTTACGCAAAGTGGTGCCGATGGATATGCTGGCTCCCTGGATCGAAAGGCATCGGAATGGCGAGACAGTGATAATGAAAGACCCTCATAGCGCGGACATCCCCAAGAAACTGCGGGAATTGATGATCCTTCAGAAAGTGAAAAGCCTGATAGCTTTACCCATTGTTAACATGGGCTTCTGCCAGGGATTTGTGGGATTTGATTTTGTGAGGCAAAATCATCACTTTAGCAAAACTGATAGCATGCTGCTTTCACTGTTCGCTCAGCTCTTGATCAATCTGCGCAACCGCAGAGATCTGGAACGTCGCATCATTCAAGAGAAAGTGCGAGCGGAAAATGCCAGCAAAGCCAAAAGCGAGTTTTTGGCTAATATGAGTCACGAAATTCGCACTCCTTTAAATGGCGTGATCGGCTTTACGGAATTGCTGCAAAACTCCGCTCTGGATGAGGCTCAGCGGCAGTACACTCATAACATAATAAATTCCAGCTACAACCTGCTGGGTATCATTAGTGACATCCTGGATTTTTCCAAGATTGAGGCCGGAAAACTGGAATTGTCTCCCACACGCACGGATATTATTGAGCTGGTAGAACACGCTACGGATATCATCAAAGTGAAAACCAGCAGAAAGAATCTGGAGCTTCTACTAAACATCAGCCCTGACATCCCTCGCTTTGCCATAATCGATCCGCTGAGATTGAACCAGATATTAATCAACCTGCTATCCAACGCGGAGAAATTTACCGAAGAGGGAGAAATTGAGTTGAAAGTGCGGCACGAAATGACTGATGCAGATCATGCCAACATCACTTTCCATGTCCGGGACACGGGCATTGGAATCAGTGATAAAATGCAGAAAAAGCTATTCCGTGCCTTTTCCCAATTGGACTCTTCTACCACCAGGAAATATGGTGGAACCGGACTTGGTCTGGTGATATCGAACCACCTTGCCAGCTTGATGAATAGTCAGATCAACATATCCAGCGAGTCCGATGTCGGCTCAGTCTTTAGCTTTTCGATCAATTGCAGAGTAGAAGGAAAGCAATATTGCGATCACGTATTGACTAACACCAAAAAAGTAATGCTGGTAGATGACAACCAGTCTTGCCGAAACATCATGAAACGATGCCTGAACTACTGGAAAATTGATGTTTTGGAGTGTGAAAATGCTCATGCGGCTCTGGAACTTTTAGGAGATGGCTGTGATTCTGATGTGATAATTGTGGATTATAATATGCCGGAAATGGATGGGTTGGAATTTATCCGAAAGCTAAAGCAAGATGCCCTGATAGATATCAAAGAGGTCCCCATCGTGCTAATGCATAGTTCCGGCGAAGATCCCCTCCTGCAATCCGGTTGCCGGGAACTGGGAATCCGATATCGGTTTCTAAAGCCGGTGAAAGCTTATGATCTGCACGAAACTCTGGTATCCATCGAAACCAAAGATGAAAACCTAGGATACTGGGATAAGCAAAAAAAGGTAAAAATACGTATGTCAGAGATTGATTTTATCGAAAGTCCCTCGATCTTGATCGCGGAAGACAACCGCCTGAATATGATACTGCTGAAAGAAATGATTTTGAAGTTAGCTCCCAAAGCTCAGATATGGCAAGCAACCGATGGGCTTGAAGCCATAGACGAAGTTCGCAAGCATGGGCCAAATGTGGTGTTGATGGATGTGCAAATGCCAAATATGGACGGAGTGAGTGCGAGCTTTGAGATCCGCAAGTTTTCTGCAGTACCCATCATCGCCATTACTGCCGGTGCTTTGAAAGAAGAACAAGAACGCTGTCTTGCTGCCGGCATGAATGATTTCCTCACCAAACCGGTCTTGGCCAATGAGCTTAGTAACACTCTGAGCAAATACCTCAGAAAAGAAAAGGACAGACAAGCAGAAACACAAGCAACTCTCAAATCAGCCGGCAGTTCATCTCATTTTGCCAAAGAATCCCTATTAAAAAACATCTCCGGAGATCTGGAGACACTGCAGAGCTTGCTCGAGATCGTGGTGTCCAGCTTTCCCGAAAAGTTTGATGCTCTTTTGGGGGCAATTACCAGAAAAGACAGTAAGGACGCGCTGAGCATATTACATTCCCTGAAAGGCTCTGCGAAAAACATGCATTTTGTGCTTTTGGGAAATTTGGTGGCGGATATGGAAAGAGACTACAACAGCCTCGACGAGGAAGAGAAGCAGGAGCGCTATCAGGATATAATGGACGAATGGCAAACTGTGCAAGACATCATCAAATAATGAAAAAGCGTCCGAGATATCCCGGACGCTGTATGAACACTCAAGTATATCAGTTACCGCTATCTTGCAGATTGATGTTTCTACTCTTGAACCCATAGCCCATCACATCATAAACATCGGTGAGCACCATGAAAGCATCCGGATCGATCTCCTTTACCAGGTCTGTAAGCATGGGCACCTGACGGCGGTTCAGCACGCAAAACAGCACATTGATCTCGCGTTGGTGAAAGCCGCTCATCCCCTTCAAGATAGTCACTCCCCGGTTCAGTTTATCGAAGATCACGCCACGAATGTCATCAGAGTTGTTCGAGATGATATATACCCCCTTCACATATGGCAAACCCTCGGAAGCAAGGTCTGTGATCTTTGTGGTGACAAACAGGTTGATATAACCCCAGATAAGCAATTTGGGATCATGCAAAAATAGTGAGACAGCCAATATAATTCCGGTCTCCACAATGTAATAACCTGTTCCGATGGAGATGTTTGCTTTCTGTTTGATGAGAGCAACCGGGATGTCTGTACCGCCGGTGGAACCTCTGAAACGGAAGATGAGGCCCAGACCCAAGCCCAGCATCACCGACCCGGCTATCGCTGACAGGAATATCTCTTCGGGGGGCAACATCGCATAAACTACCCTGTCTCCCACCATGTAAGTGTGTACCGCAAGATCTTTTACCAAGCCGATTTTATGGAGCATAGGGAAGCTTAACAAATCGGTCATAGCAGCTGAAACAAGCATTCCGTATATGGATTTGCTGCCAAAAGACTTGCCGATAAAGATAAAACTGACCAAAAACAGAGGTATGTTTATAATGATCATACCCACACCATTGGGCAGGCCAAAGAGCATATGCAAAATCTGCGATATTCCACCTACTCCACCCGGGGCCATGTTGTATGGTAAAAGGAACCAGGAATATCCAATGGCAAAAAACACTGAGGCAAACACTATGCCCAAGTGATTGATTATCTCTCGCTTAATACGCAACTTGCGCGCATTCTGTTTCGGCATTTCATCTCTCCTATTGTTCTTGACGAATAATGCTTTAAATTTTAGTGTGTCCCAGCTTGTTTAGCTGGGCCAATATGGCATCCCATGCTATCGTGACAAAAAATAATAAATATTCAAGGAAACTGTAATATGAAGATCGATATAAGAAAAGATGGACACAAACACAGTCTCATCGAACTGGAAAAGGCTAGGCCAATATCACAGATTATCAAAGGAAGTGGCATCGATCGAAACCAAGTCCTGAGCTATAAAATTAATCATACCGAATATGTCAATGAAGATTATCTGCCGGATGGAGATACTCTGGTCAATTGCATCACCATCAGACACCCCGAAGGATACAGAATCTATCAGGATACAGCTATCTTTATTCTGGCCAAAGCCTTGCACACTCTTTTGGGCGGCACTCACTCTCTGGTGGCAGAGCATTCTATCGCCGATGGAGTGTTTTGCGAAGTATTCAATGCCGAGAAATTCAGCATGGAAGACGTCCAGCGCTTGAAAGCGGAAATGCAAAGAATCATCGAAAGTGATTTGCCCATAGACCGGATCGAAGTAAGCAGATCCGAAGCTATCGACATATTTAACAGCATGCACCGGAAGGATGTATTGAAAAACATCAAGTATCACTATGCCGAAACAGTGAGCATCTATAAATGCGGGAAATACTACGATTTCTTTATACGCCCGCTGGCAGATAGAACCAGCTTCATCACCCAATTCGACATCCAATATCAGGAACCGGGCTTTATCCTGCGTTTCCCCTCCGGAGAACAGATGAAACTGCAGGAAGACTTTGTGCTTCCGAAGAAGGTCTTTGCCCTGCATCAGGAACACGATAAATGGCTGGATATACTGCGCGTCCACAATATTTCGGATATCAACCGTCTGAATGATAACTACGAGATATCCCAATTCATCCTGGTAGAAGAAGCTTTACACGAAAAGAAGATTGCCGAGATCGCGGCAAACATAGTTCAGAACAAGGATGTAAAACTCATCCTGATCGCCGGACCTTCTTCTTCCGGTAAGACTACCTTTGCCAAACGGCTCAGTGTGCAATTTCAAGCCAGCAAGGCCAAGCCTATCATAATCGGCTTGGATGATTATTTCTTAAATCGCGACCGCACACCCCGCAAAGAGAATGGAGATTATGACTTCGAATCCATCCATTCCATCGATCTGGAATATCTGAACCTTCAACTGACTCAGCTTTTGGCCGGTGAACAGATCGAACTGCCCCATTATGACTTTACCCGAGGTATCAGACGGCGCAGCAACAACTTTGTGAAGATGGAAAAGGACAATATCGTTATCATGGAAGGTATTCATGGACTGAATAATGACCTTACTTCTTCCATCCCCGAGCACCGAAAAGCTCGCATCTATATCTCCGCGCTGAATCAGCTGAATATCGACAACCACAATCGAATCCCCACTACAGATTGCCGGCTCTTGCGCCGAATCATACGAGATCATCAGTATCGGGGATATTCTGCAGAGGAAACCATCCGCAGATGGCCGGATGTAAGAGAAGGCGAAGAAAAGAACATCTTCCCCTTTCAAGAAAATGCCGATTATATGTTCAACAGCAGCCTTACCTATGAACTGGGTGTCTTGAAAAAACACGCTTGGAAAGAGCTTTTAAATGTACCTTCTACTTCGTCCGCCTACACCGAGTCTCGTCGCCTGTTGCGTCTTTTATCTCACAGCAAAGATATCGACGATGCCCAAGTGCCACACAACTCCATAATCCGTGAATTCACAAACGGTTCCGTCTTTAGATACTGATATGCCAAAGATCAATATCCTTTCTGAAGATGTCCGCAATAAAATCGCCGCAGGAGAAGTGATAGAACGCCCGGCCTCGGTTGTGAAAGAACTCGTGGAAAACAGCATCGATGCCGGAGCAGACACCATCACGGTAATAGTGGAAAATGGCGGAAAGGACCTCATCCAGGTGATCGACAACGGAGTTGGGCTGGAGCCGGACGACGCCATGCTGGCTCTCGAAAGTCACGCTACCAGCAAAATACGCAATGTGGACGATATCATTCACATCAGTTCTTTGGGATTCAGGGGAGAGGCTCTGCCCTCCATAGCCGCGGTGTCGAACTTTTGCCTGCTTACTCGCAGCCGGAATCTGGAAGTCGCACTCAGAATAGAGATCAACGACGGCAAACTGAAGGATGTCCTCAAAACTTCATCCAATCCCGGTACTACCATCTGGGTGAGGGGTCTGTTTAAAAGCCTGCCCGCCCGTCGCAAGTTTTTGCGTAGCGATACCGTGGAATTGCGCCACATTCTGAAGTACTTCCACTATCAGGCTATCATATATCCCAATATCAATTTCAAACTGATAGCCGATGGCAAAGAAAAACTGAACTATATCGCTTCCGATGACCGCAACAAACGCATGGGCGAAATCTTCGGCTCCGGATTCTTTAGTGATGACATCATCCAAATAGACTCTGGCGCTGGCGATTACGCTGTAAGCGGCTACATCTTTGGTCTGGAAGAGCGCTCCGAAAAACTGATCGATGCTCAGTACGTATTCATCAATGGCAGATTCATCAATGATAAGACCGTAAAACACAGTATAAAGAGCGCTTATCAACCCTTTATTCTGAAAACTAGGGCCTGGATGAAAGGCAGCACACCGCCATATATATTGTTCATCACAGTTCCTCCGGAAAAAATCGACGTAAACGTGTCACCTACCAAGAGTGAAGTGCGCTTTCGGGAACAGCAAAGGGTTCATTCCCTCATCTTTGAGACACTTACCAGAGCCTTGCGGCGTTATGAAGACGACAAATTCGCCTCAGCCCGAAACAAATTCATCAATGTCCCCAATTCGTCCGCCCCCCCCAGCGCATTGGAGCGGGACATCTTTGTGCAGAAAGTGCAGGTGCCACGCTATGCTGAATACCAGAAAGAACATGCCGAATTTTTTCAGGAAGATCTTTTCAGACAGGAAAACCAGGATCATCCCCGCTCTATCCCCATCGTGAATCCGGAAAAAGACCGTGACCAAGAGCAGCAAGACATCTTCCCGGATCAGCCCAACGACAGCGTGCCATACAAGCTGCTTCTGGAGAACGAAGAGGACTACATCAATCCCTGGCAGTTACACAACACCTATATATTTGTTCAGATTGAAGATGGCTTGGTAATCATCGATCAGCATGCCGCGCACGAACGCATATTGTACGAGAAGCTGATTCACCGCACCGGTGGAGCCCCGGCGGTTAGGCAGAAGCTGATTATCCCGTTGGTAATCGACATCCCACCATATATCGCCAGCGACATCCGGGAGCTGGTGGAAGCAAATCTGGAACTTTTGGAAAAGATCGGCTTTGCCCTCAAGAAATTCAGCGGAGATTCCATCGTAATCGAAGAAATTCCCGCGGAATTGGGCGACTTTCAGGGAGGTAAAATCTTCATAGATATCCTGAAACAACTGGAGACAGAGCTGGAATTGAATTCTGATTTTAGGGATTCTCTGGCAAAATCCATCGCCTGTAAAGCAGCGATCAAAGCCAATACAAAGCTGTCACGCAAAGAAATGTTATCTCTGATCAACAACCTCTTTGCCTGCCGAGTACCGTATTTCTGCCCTCATGGACGACCTTTGATCGTGAAGATGACACTCACAGATTTTGAAAAGAAGTTCAAACGCCTGACATGATCATCACCATTGAAGGACCAACCGCGGCAGGGAAAACAGCTATTGCCCTGATGCTCGCCGAGGCCCTTAATACCCGGATTGTAAACTGCGATTCGCGTCAGGTATACCGATACATGGACATTGGGACGGCAAAGCCTTCCAAGGAGGAACTGGCTCGTGTTCAGCATCATCTGATCGACATTATAGACCCCGGTCAGATATACAATGCCGGCTTGTTTGTAAAAGACGCGGCAAAGTTCATAGCCTCACTGCAGAAAGAGAATAAAATCCCCATCATCTGCGGAGGAACCGGCCTCTATGTGCGCTCTCTCTTGGAAGGTTTGTTTGAGCATCCGCCCATAGACTCTGCCATCAGAGTTGCATTGAAAGCAGAACTGGAAAGCTTGGGCGTTTCCGTGCTGTATCAGCGTTTACAGGCTATCGATCCGGACTTCGCGAAGCGCATCAGCGAAAAGGACCCGCAAAGGATCCTGCGAGGACTGGAGATTTATGCCGCTACAGGCCTCAGCATCTCAGAACACTGGAAACGCCAAAAACGCGTGCCACGCTATCGAGCTATGCGCATTCTGGTATCCCCTGCAAGAGCAATATTGTATGAACGCATCAACAAAAGAGTAGAAGATATGCTCAGCGCGGGTCTGGTATCCGAGATCGAAGCCCTGATCTGCAGAGGCTACACTTGGCAGGATCCGGGCTTGAATACCTTGGGCTACAAAGAGTTCAAAGACTTCTTTGAGGGGAAGAGCGAACTGCATGTATGCGCAGAATTGGTGGCTCAGCATCATCGCAACTATGCCAAGCGTCAGCTCACCTGGTATAGAAAATGCAGATTTGATTTGACATTTGGGCTACAAAGCTTTAGCTTATCTGATGTCCTCGGGGAAATTGAAACCCGATATATGAGGTACAAAGAGGAAACAGGTGCACATCATAGCCAAGATAGTAAAACATGACATTACCGATAAGGACATCGCCCGCGAGCTTGCCTGTGGCGGGACGAGTGAGCAGGCCCTGAAACGTTTGATAGACCGTTGCCTGATGCTTGCCAAAGCAGATCAATTGGGCATGGTCGTCACAGATGAAGAATTTGACATCGCTCTGATGGAACTCTTGGATGAAGAGGAACCTTTCGGTTTGCCCGCGGGCTCTCTGCAGAATATGGAAGCGCTTGAGATGGAAACTCTCTTGCGCAACAGCATCCTGATCCGCAAATATCTGTCCACCCTCTATCCGATAGAACAGCCCATTGAAGAAGAGAAGCTTAAAGAACTCTACGACGAACAGATTCAGAACTTCTGCAGCGAAGAGATGGTGCGCTGTTCCCACATCCTCATCAAAGGCGAAGACGCGCTGAAGCGCATCACTGAGATCCGTTCTCACATAAACAACCGCGATGATTTTTTCCGGGCTTGCAGCTACAGTAGCGAATGTCCATCAAACCGCTGTTGCGGTGATCTCGGATTTTTCCCCAGAGGAAAGCTGTTTCCCGAAATCGATTCCGTAGCTTTCAACATGGAGATAGACGAGATCAGCGAACCTTTTGCCAGCCCTGAAGGATACCACATCCTCATTCTTACTGATCGCAAATGCAAAGCCCCTATCCCTTTTGAGGAAATCAAGTCCAGCCTCGCCGCCCAGATCCTTCAAATGGAACGAGAATATATCCTGATGAAGCATCTGGACGAACTTTACGAAGAGTTCAAGTCCCAAATCAAACTCTTTGAAGATGCCGTCCAATAGCCTTTCCCGTATATTTGGCATCACAACATTCGGAGAATCACATGGCCCTGCCATCGGTATACTGTTCGACAGTCCGGTGGCAAATCAGGATTTCCCCTACGACCGGATTCGTGAAGCTTTGCTGCGCAGAGCGCCAAGAAGCAACTCATCCACAGCCCGCAAAGAAAACGATGATCTCGAGATCATCAGCGGTGTATTCAATGGTAAAACTACCGGTGCCCCCCTCTGCATATTGATCCGCAATCAAGACGCCCGTAGCCTTGACTATGAACCCTTCAAAGACCTGATCCGCCCCGGATACGCAGACTACTCCTGGCTGCAGAAGTATCACATCTTCGATTATCGTGGCGGCGGCAGAGCATCCGGTAGAGAAACCGTGGCCAGAATACTGGCTGCCCAATTACTTCGAGACTTGATCCCAGACATCAGCATAGAAACGATCACACTGCAGATCGGAAAATTATCAGCCTCTCTGGACGGCGTTTGCGAGCCTAACTATTTTCACTGGCCGGATCGGGATACATATCCCAAGCTGCTGCGCTATATAGAACAAACAAAGCAAAAGGGAGACAGCTTGGGTGGTATAATCCGCGTGGTCGCGCGCAATGTACCTGCCGGTTTGGGAGATCCCATCTACGAAAAGCTTTCGGCCAATATCGCGAAAGCGATGTTTAGCATCGGTACCGTACGGGGCATCTTGTTTGGCGATGGACATGATCTAGCTTCACTGCCCGGTTCCGAGTGCAACGACCAATTTGTTGAAGGCAAATGTATCACAAATCATCATGGCGGTATCCTGGGTGGAGTTAGCACAGGCCAGGAGCTAAGATTTGACCTCGTTTTTCGCCCGGTTTCGTCAATCTCACTGGAGCAGGAAACCGTGGATTATCAAGAGCGACCAAGCAGGATCAAGCTTAGCGGCAGGCACGACAGCTGCCACATCCCGCGTGTGATACCTGTATGTGAAGCTATGCTGACCATATGCCTGGCGGACGCGATTCAATACCAGAGGTTGAACTCTGGAAAACAGGATCTTGCCGGCTACCGCGAAGCTTTGGACAAGCTGGATGAAGACCTTCTGCTGCTGCTAAAACGCCGCCGCGAGATCGTACAACAAGTGAAAGAGTACAAGCTAGCCAATCATCTGGCACCGAAAGACCCTATCCGCGAAGAGGAAATCCTGCAGAAAGCTGCTAATTTGGCACAGGAACTGGATCTCGATGTCGATTTGGTTCTTCGGATCATGAAACTGAACCTGCTGGTGAGTGCAAAATGATCGTAGAATCCATTGCCTACCATCCCCGCAAGCTACAAGCAAAGCCAAAGAAAGGCTTCTTTATAGAGTATCGTCTGGACCTCTATCCCCGGCTCGAAGAAGCGGAATTCTCTGTCTTCAATGCAAACAACATCCTCTGCTGCAAAGACGATGCTCTTAATGCAGATTTACTGGACAAAATGCTGAGTTCCGACGCCTTGATAGACCTTGATACCAAACAGTTGGATAAGTATTCGGATAAGGTAGATACCTCACGGCTGATCCTATCCACCCATCTCCCTGCCTTTGATGAAACTGCCATCCGCAGTTTCTTGAGCCATCCGCAGCCGGCCAAAGTGTACAAACTAGTCTATGAAGCCGCCACTCTACAGGAAATGATCGATACAGCACAGATAATAGCAGAGCAGCAAGATAGAGACGTCATCTTCAACGTCACCGGAAAATGGGCATATTTTCAACGCTCTTTCTTCCACTTTTTCAATTCCATTGGCCTCTATTCAGCTTTGGAAGAGCCACTATTTGAAGGTCAACCCACTTCGATCTATTTGTCCAGAATGGTAGACGCGGTGTATGCTGAAGACTCAATGGTGCTATTAGTATTGGGTTCGGATAAAGTGTCGCAGAGCGGATCGGTGAGATTTGGCAATTCCGTATTAGCCAAACTGGATTTGCACACTGCCTTCATCCCGGTTCCGGCGCGGGATGTATCTGAAGCTATGGCAGCATGTAAGTTCACCGCACAGCGAGCAAGGCTGTTGGGAATGGCGATCACAAGTCCTTTCAAACACATTATGGCAGATTTCTTTAGAACGGGAAAAGACGCGATCAACACTATTCAGTTTAATAGCCAAAAGCATCTCAAAAACTACTACTGCCCTGAGCTTGATGCATTTGTGTATCCCGCAAATACCGATCTCATCTGTCTGCAAGAAGCCATGCAAGGGTTAAACATCCACAAAAAACACAGTATACTGATCTACGGTAGCGGAGATTGCGCTACAGCTTTTACCAAAAAGTTGTTACAATCAGGCTACAAAGACATCCAAATCGAGGGGCGGAACAAACAAACTGTGGAAAATTTGCGACAGTCCTTTGGCATCGAAGACAATCCAAAGGCGGAATATGATCTGCTGATCAACGCCAGCGGATTGGGTCAGGATAAAAACGACGATCTCTCTGTGCTGCCGTCCTTTAAGGCTCTTGTTAACCTGCCTCTACCCCAACCTGTATCGCTACTGGAAGACTATGCCCAAGAACACGAAATCCCTCTGTTTAGCTCCACAGCATTCTGGTCGCATCAATTTTCTCACCAAATTAAGTGCTTTTTGTATCAGAAATCCACAAATCCTATTGACACATTTGAGTAGTCCAAAATAATTGTATCTGTTTAGGGAGCGATTTGAAATATACTACTATAGGAGTAGACTATGAAACGTGCCTTTCTCACAATCTTGTTTATCGCCCTCTTGCTGGCAAGCTCAGCGGCTTTTGCTCAGAATGCAATCGCCAATGCAGACTACACGCAACTGGGCTGGCAGGAATTTCCCATCGCGTCAATCGATAACCTCTTTATCCCATATTCCAACCCATCTTTTTTAGGAACCGGTAATGCCGATGGTATCGGCTTGGTGCATCTGGCAGACAAAGAGCGATTTCAAAAACGCTATTGGTTGATGCTGAATGCCGGAAACCTGGCCTATAGTTACGAACGGGATCACGGTACAAATTACCATATGCTGGCCACAGGTTTTGAAGCCTTACCGGCCCACATACTTCCCAATCTCTATCTGGGAACTAACTATCGCTTTACCGATGGCGGTTTTGAAGACGGAACCTTCCGCTCCGGCCTCAGCTACCGTCCCCACGATTCTGCTTCAATGGCCTTCACTTTGGAAAATCCCATGCACGACAGGCCATTCTACAGAGCCGGGTTAGCCATACGTCCCTTTGTCTTTTTGGACAATGTGGCAGATTACCGCATGGAGATATCTGCCGACATGAATTACTCCTATTGGGATGCAGATGGCTACAAGCTTAAAAAGCCGATTTTGGGCATCAATACCCAGGTTTTGGACGGAATAAAACTGGGCGCGACCTACAATCTGGAAGAAGAAACAGCGCTACTATCCTTTAGCCTCAGCTTGGGTAAAAGTGAGATCGGCTCTCTGGCCCGTATGCATGAAGATGATAATTACGGCTATGCTTACGCTTTTCTTAGTGATGAAAGCTTCAAAAACTTCCTGGGTTTGAACTCACCCAAATGGTACGAAATGAAAGCCCGAGGCACTGTTGTGACATACAAAGCTCCCAAATACAAGTTAGGGCCCTTTCATATCTATACCCAAGACACCCGGGACATCGAGAGTATCGCCGCTACTTTGAAACAAGCCAAAGAAGATCCCGGCGTTTCCGGTATCCTGCTGGTAAATCCCTCTTATGCTACTTCTTTTGCCTTGCAGCAGGAGTTGGTTTCCCTCTTTCAGGATTTCAAATCAGACGGCAAAAAAGTGAGCGTGTATTACGACAACATCTCCAATGGCGGATACATCTTCGCCTCTGCAATCGCGGACAAGATCTACCTGAACCCAATGGGCGGCTTGGATTTGCGCGGCCTGTCAATCAGCAGTCCCTATCTAAAAGATACCCTGAACAGCCTGGGTATTGAGATGCTGAATTTCCGTAGCCACAAATACAAGAACGCCGGCAACATGTTCAGCGAAAGCAATATGACCGCAGACGAACGTGAAGTATATGAATCCATCTTGCAAAACCTCTACGACCAAATGGTGGCTCAAATCAATCTCGGCAGAGGAAGCAAGCTGCACCAACCGGTTCAAACTCTTGTCGATGAAGGTCCCTATTACATAGCGCAAGATGCTCTGGATGCCGGATTGATTGACGGTATCATATATCAAGATGAATTACCTAGCAGTCTGAAAGAAGATTTTGGCTTCTCCGGCAAAAACGGAAGTCTGGCAGATTACCGTTCATACGACTGGTCAAAGCCCAAAGAAAACCTCATTGCTATGATCTACGCCAGCGGAAACATCGTGATGGGCAAAGGCATGCCCGGTCAAAAGATCGCTCATGAAAGCACTGTGAATCTGATCCGCGCTGCACGTAAGGATAAGAAATACAAAGGGATAATCCTACGGGTAGATAGCGGCGGTGGCTCCGCGCAAGCTTCCGACATAATCCTGCGCGAACTGAATCTGGCGCAAAGCGAGAACAAAAAACCCGTGGTTGTGTCTATGGCGGGCGTCGCAGCCAGTGGCGGTTACTACATCTCTGCCAAAGCAGATCGCATCATCGCCGATCCAGCCACACTCACCGGCTCCATCGGAGTTATCGGCATGGTCTTCAATGCCACAGAGATGTTCAAAAAGATCAAAGTTAATTGGGATACCGTAAAGATGGGCGAAAAGGCCGATCTGGGCGCAATGCACAGACCCTGGACCCAAGATGAAAAAGATATGTTTACCAGTTATATCGAACACACATATGAAGACTTTGTGAACAAAGTGGATGCCGGAAGAAAGAACCTGAGTAATGAACAAGTCCATGCCCTGGCTCAAGGCCGTGTGTGGACCGGCGAGCAAGCCAAAAACAACGGTTTGATCGATGACTTGGGCGGGCTCGACGTAGCTCTGAATCATATGCGCGAAGTAAGCGGCATCACCGGAGAAATTCGTATGGTGGACGCCACGAGTTCCAACGAAGGAATAAGTGTGCAACTGAACAGCAATTCCTTGATGAATGTCCTGGGCTTGGAAGCCTTGGAAGCCGTGAGTGAAGAATACATCAAAGTGTTTGAACTGTGGCAGGATTTTGCCGGCGAGAATGCTCTGATGCTAAGCCCGATAAACCCCGAAAAACAACAATTCTGATGAGATAAACACGAGAGGCTGGAATTCTCTCCAGCCTCTTTTTTTATACTCATTTAGCCTTTCTTTCTGCTTCCCATCTGGATATCAGATCTTTACGATCCTTTTCCAGATCTGTCTTCACTTGTGCCCAATCCGAGAAGTGGTAGTTACGACATACCTCAACGTATTCCCGACCGTCAAGATGGATGGTATATCCAATCTTACTCAGCGAGATCGTCTGGGTATCCTTGCCAAAATCCCGAATCGATGATATTCTCACTATCCGGGACAAATCGACAGATTTTCCATCACTCAATGTAAATAACATACGCGACTCCCAGATGACTTTGATTAAAGCAATAATTCTAAGACCGATTTATAGTGCAAGCAAAACTTTGTGTAACTACAAAGCACATAAAGTATCAAGTTTATTTTGTTATAATACCTTATCCTGTTACCATTAAGCATGTTAGCCTTTAATTTCAGATACAAAACCCACTCCCGGAAACCCAAATTTTGTTGATATCCTTCAACAATCATCGATTTTCTTTTATAATTATTTTGCTTGGCAGTATTTGGTCTCTTTTTTCCCCGCGGTCTGAGTCCATTTTTTTACCCGTTCATACTTTGAATTTTCAAATAAAGCTGTTTGTCTTGAGCTTTCTACAATATCAATCTACACACAGAATCGTTGTGCAAAATGCAATTTACTATGGGATGAGGATTCTTCTTGAGCGGCATGAGTGATCGGCATGTGAGCGTATGAGTTGAGCAGTATGTGAGCAGGCTCTGAGGCTGCTGTGAGGCTGGTGGTGGTGGTGGAAAGACCAATTTTTGGAATCTTGGTGTCACTTCTGTAGACAGTGTTAATCAAGTG
>DHSO01000004.1:23746-80400 GCA_002410505.1 Cloacimonetes bacterium UBA5284
AGCTCTGTAGACAGTGTTAATCAAGTGGTCATCAAGCGTTAATCAAGCGTTAATAATTAACGCTTGATTAACGCTTGATAAAGAAGTGATGAACGCCCTTTATACAGGGAGAAATTGGGTGGAAAAAGTGGTCTTTCCTGATTTTGCTGCCAATTTTGCTGCCGGGCAGGCCACAGAATTTGGTTGATTTTGGTAGCTTTGGGTTACAGAGACTGATGATAGATTATGAAGCCTCAAGCGAGGAAAGCAGCTAAGTACTCGACACTTTTCAGGACTAGGGTAATACATGATTTTGTATCCGAATGATCTTTCATCTCCGGGTTCTTCCGACCTTCGCTATTCTCCCGGGATAATCCTGGTATACTAACACAGTTGCAAGGTTCTCTTCCCCAATGAGTTCGTCCCGATCACAAACGCAAGCCCCGGCTACAGGGGTAAATATGTCACACATATCTTAAATTGCGGAAGTCTAAGCAATCTTTGGGATAAATCATTTGCCTTTTCACCGTTATCACCTATTCTATAGGTAGGATATTAAAAATACAGGTGGTACAACATGTTTGATTATAAAGCATTAGATAAATATGATCCGATAAAAAACAAGGCATTTCAGCTTTTAGATGATGCGGGAAAGCCCTTGAACGCTAAGTGGAAACCCGCTCTGGATCAAGAGCAGATATTGAAAGCTTACAAGGATCTGCTGTTTGAACGAACTGCCGACCAGATGGCAGTAAGCTATCAGCGCCAAGGCAGGATGTTCACTTACCCTCCAAATCTGGGACAGGAAGCCATCCACATAGCTGCCGGCATGGTTACTCAAGAACAGGACTGGCTGGTTCCCGCCTTCCGTGAATTGGGTGCTTGGTTGGCCAAAGGAGTAAGCTTGCGCGAGATCTTCCTCTATTTCAAAGGGCAGGAAGACGGCTCCCGTTTTGAAAAGGCCAAGCGCATGTTGCCGGTATCGGTTCCCATCGCCTCACAACTCGTACACGCAGCAGGTTTGGGATATGCTATCAACTATAACAAAGAGAAGGACACGGCAGTATTTGCCTATGTGGGAGATGGCGGCACTTCCGAGGGTGATTTTCATGAAGCCATGAACTTTGCAGCGGTTTGGAATGCCCCGGTGGTCTTCATCGTACAAAACAATCAGTTTGCCATCTCGGTTCCGCTAGCGATGCAAACCAAATCCATTAACATCGCGGTGAAAGGTATTGCCTACAACATTGACTCCCTGCTGGTGGATGGCAACGATTTCTTTGCCATGCACGAAGCGCTGTCTTTTGCTCGTGAACACGCAGTTTCCGGCAAGGGCCCCTTCCTCATCGAGGCCCGCACCTATCGAGCCGGGGCTCATACCACATCCGACGATCCCAGCAAATATCGCAGCAAAGAAGAGGAAGCACATTGGGCAGAGAAGGATCCACTAAAACGCTTGAAAGGGTACATCAAGCATGCCGGCCTGGATGCTTTGAATGATGAAGAGCAGCTCATCAAGCAATTTAAAAAGCATATCGACAGTGAATTTGAGGCTGCGGAAAAACACCCGGAATATCCTCTGGAAGACGTATTTGGCTATATGTACGATGAAATGCCGGATGAGCTGAAACGTCAGAAAAACAACTATGAGAACTATCTGAGAGGCGCAAAATGAAGGTAATGAATCTGGTACAAGCAATTAACGACGCAATGGACATAAAACTGAAAGAAGATAAAAGCATCGTGGTCTACGGTGAAGACGTAGGCGTGGAAGGCGGAGTATTCCGCGTTACAGAAGGCTTGCAGGAAAAGCATGGCGCGGATCGGGTCTTCGACAGTCCCCTGGCAGAATCCGGCATCGCGGGCACGGCGCTGGGTATGGCGATATCCGGCATGAAACCAATCATTGAAATGCAATTTGACGGCTTTTCTTACCCGGCTTTCAATCAAATCTTCAGCCACATCTCCCGATTCCGCAATCGCACTCGGGGAAAATTCACGGTGCCCATGGTGATCCGCATACCTTATGGCGGCGGCATCAATGCTTTGGAGCATCACAGTGAGAGTCCTGAGGCATATTTTGGGCACACACCCGGTTTGAAGGTGGTGATTCCTTCCACTCCGTATGACGCCAAGGGATTATTGATCTCTGCGATAGAAGACCCGGACCCTGTGATCTTTATGGAGCCCAAACGGATCTACCGGGCCATCAAGCAGGAAGTTCCAGATGAGATATATCGCATTCCCCTCGGTAAAGCCAAAGTGCTGCAAGATGGCAGTCAGATTACGGTAATCGCTTATGGTGCCATGGTTCGTGAAGCACAGAAAGCTATAGCTATGGCCAAAGCAAAGGATTATAGTGTGGAGTTGATTGACCTGCGCAGCATCTGGCCCATTGACCGCGAGACCATCTCCAAATCAGTGCGTAAGACCGGCAGAGCTTTGGTGGTGACCGAAGCCCCGCAGAGTTATGGTCCTGCCGCTGAGCTCATCAGCATAATCAATGAAGAGGCATTTTTATCCCTGGAAGCACCACCCACTCGTTTGACCGGTTTCGACACGGTGATTCCCTTGCCTCTGGGTGAAAAGCACTACATGATCAATCCCGAACGAATATCCGCCGAGATTGAGCGTCTGATAAGGTATTAAAGGAGTCAGTAATGCGTTATATATTTAAGTTTCCCGATATCGGTGAAGGTCTGGAAGAAGGTAAAATATTAGAATGGTATGTAGATAAGGGCAGCACGATTGAAAGTGGAGATCCTCTGGTGAAAATGGAAACCGATAAGGTAGTCACGGACATACCATCTCCAAAAAGCGGTGTGATAGCTGTTCGTTTTGGCGGCATTGGCGATACCGTGAAGGTAGGCTCGGCCCTGGTGGAGATCGATATTGAGGGTGTGGAGGCTGAAGCGGCGCAGAATGCTGCCACAGAAGAACCCAAAGCAGCCTCCACTGAGACTGTGGATGAAGAAGGTTTTGGCGGTGTGGTGGGCACGATCGAGGTTGCCGGAGACGGTGCTTATCTGCCTGCCGGGGATGAAGGTATAGCTGCCAAAGAGCAATCAAAACCGCGCAAGAAGGCCCTGGCTACTCCCGTGGCCAGAGCTATGGCAAAAGACCTCGGGATCGACATCAATCAAGTACAGGGAACAGGACCCGCAGCCAGAGTAACAAAAAAGGATATCCGGAACTTCCGACCTGCGGCTCAACAGCAGTTGGACCGTAAGCCCAAGCAGGAAGGAGCCGGCGACAGGATCCGTTTTGAGCCCCTCTCTCAGATTCGCAAGACTATCGCCAAAAACATGTTGCGCAGCAAGCAGAATACCGCGCATATGAGCATCATGGACGAAGTGGAGATTAGTGAATTGGTAAATACCCGGGCACGGCTGAATGAGCTGATTGCCGAAAAGAATATCAAGCTCAGCTATCTGCCCTTTGTGATCAAAGCTATAGCCCTGGCTCTAAAGCATCATCCTGTTCTGAATGCAGAACTCGACATGGAAAATGAGCGCATCATATATAAGAATTATATCAATCTGGGCATTGCCATGGATACCGATAATGGCTTGGTGGTGCCTGTGATACGAGATGCTGAGGCAAAATCCCTGACTGAATTGGCAACTGAGATCAAGAGCCTGGCAGAAAGAGCCCGTGACCGCAAATTGACGCTGGACGACCTCAAAGACGGCACATTCAGCATCACGTCTTATGGCTCGATTGGGGGCTACTTTGCCGTTCCCGTAATCCCATATCCGCAAGTGGCAATCCTTGGGATCGGCCGCATCGCGCAAAAGCCAGTAATCAAGGACAATCAGATAGTTATCGGCAATGTGATGCCCATCAGTATGAGTGTGGACCATCGCATCGTGGATGGCGCAGAAGTAAGCAGATTTGTGAATGAAGTGCTCGGTTATCTGAAAGAACCAATGCAAATGATGCTTTAAGGGGGATAGTATGATATATGATTTGATAATAATCGGCAGCGGTCCCGCTGGGTATGTAGCCGCCATCAAGGCAGGCCAACGCGGGCTCAAAACCCTGGTAATCGACAAAAAATATGTGGGTGGAATGTGTCTGAACTGGGGCTGCATACCCACCAAGAGCATATTGGAATCTGCCAAAATGCTGCAAAAAGTGCGTTCAGCAGCAGATTTTGGCATAAGCGGCATAGATACTGCCACCCTATCTTTCGATTGGCAACAGGCGGTCAAACGGACGCAACAGATAGTATCCAAACTAAGCCGGGGCATCGAATTCCTCTGGAAGAAGAACGGAGTGGAATTTCTCAAAGCAGAAGCTAAAATCCTCTCCCCTACACAGGTTGAAGCAGATAAACGGGTCTTTGAGACAAAAAATATCCTCATTGCCACTGGTTCACGCCCTGCCCCGCGGCAGGACTTTGTGGAAGCTCTGAACCTGGAAGAACTATACAGCCTGGAGAGTCTGCCCGAAAAACCGCTTCTGGTGGGCAGAGGCGCTAACTTGGTTGAACTGGCTCAATTCTTCAATATGATTGGCAAAGAACCGATAATCCTGGCCGATGAATTGCCCCTGATACCCTCACTGGATAGCTATCTGGAATCCTTCATCCAAAAGAAACTCAAAAAAGATAAGATTCCTCTAATCCCCATAGCTGAAGCTACAATCAAGGATAAATCCATCGTATTCAAAGATAAAGAATATCCCTTCGATATGGCTATAAATGTTAGCTTCAGAGACGCAGTATTACCAGAAACGGTGCCTGATATCACGCTGGAAAAGGGCTTTATCAAAACCGATAGATTTCACCAAAGCAGCATCCCCGGCATATACGCAGCCGGTGATGTGAATGGCAAAAGCTATCTGGCCCACGTGGCATCCGCGCAAGCTTTAGAAGTAATCGATACCATCATGAAGGTTGAATTGCCCCGAGAAGATCGATCCTACCCCCTGAACATCTATAGCGAGCCAGAAATGGCACAGATTGGCATGACAGAAGAGCAGATTAAGGCCGCCGGCATAGACTACAAGGTAAATCAATACTCCCTGAACGCGAATGGCAAAGCACTGGCGGAAGGAACATCCGAGGGCTTTATTCGCATACTATACGAAACTAAGTATCATGAAGTGCTGGGTGTGCAAATGGTCTCCGAACACGCTACCGACCTCATCAGCGAAGCAGGAATACTGATGGAACTGGAAGGTACTACTTTCGACCTCGCCCGCACCATCCACGCTCATCCCACTGTGGCAGAAGTTTATATGGACGCAGGCTCCATAGAGTAAACCAAGATTATAGTGGGCTTGAACCAGATGCTCTTGCAGTGTCTGGTTCTTCATATATAGAAATAGTGGATTACGTGAGTATCCCAATCATTGTGAACTTATACTGCCGCGACAATTCAGATTATGGACAGCACACAGCAGTGGTGAAGAGCTGGGTGGGCTTGCAAGCGAAGCGAGTCAAAGAGAATAATGGCTAGTTTGGAGCACAAAGATAAGCCCGGTTATGTGGTTGAAAAATGTGAAGAAGTGTAGTATTTGTTCAGATAGCATCGATAAAACACCAGAAGTGAGAACGTAGTATGTATTCGCGACTTGTCTGTCCTTGAGATTGGCTTGAGATTGCCGCTGATATTGGATATTATGGCAAGATCGAGCAGCGTTGCTTTGAACTGCTGATCGGACTGATTGATAAGCAAGTCGTAGAGTTTATTCATATAGGAATCGTTAATACCCGGTGTGAGCCCCATTTACTCGGTTATGGAGTTTTGGCAGGTACAACTGTTGGAGCTGGAATTATCGAGCCATTCGATCCCGGATGAGCCCTAATCTCATAATCTGTAATTGGAGAATAATCAGTCACATCAGTTCTATCTAAAGTATTACCGATCCTGAAACATCGTGAACGCTTTAGCATGGGTGGATCTAATCGGTGCACGCACATGCCGTTTGCCGCCAAATTGTTCTTCTAATCCTTCTGATGCGATACCGAACATGCTATTATGACAGGGCTTCTTTGGACAATCAATTAGAGTTATCGGATAAGATTTTTAAGATGCTTTCGGGCTTGATGCTGAGCATACAGCGGTGATGCCCCTGCGGGCACTTGTCCGAGCCATGCAGGGAGCAAGGCTGACAGTCCAGATTGGCACATAAGATATGGGCTTTGGTATTTTGGGGAGCAAAACCCAGACGGGGATGAGTAGCGCCAAAGATGGCTATTTGCGGTCTTTGCAGAGCGGCTGCCATGTGCATGGGGCCGCTATCGGAACTAATCACCCAATCACAGCCTTGGAGCAAGGTAAGCAATTGGGCAAAACTAAGCATGGCACATAGATTAATGGTTCTGTAATCCAGCACCAGGCTCCGGCACATATCCGCTTCGGAGGTGGATCCGAGTATTATATACTGAAAGTCCTTCGGGCTTTCTTTGATAAGCTCTTTAAAGTACTTTAACGGATAACGCTTGGTATTGTGAGTAGCCCCGGGAAATATCGCTATCTTTTTTGCTGCATCAGGAAGAACAGGCTCTTCGACATGTGAAAGAGGATACAGGCGCGGAGCTTGCAAAGAAACCCGGGAGCTGATCTGCAGCAATGCAGTCTTGTACAGATCCGTCGTAGATTTGATATATAAAGACCTGTCGCCCCTTACTATTCTCTTTCTTTGAGAGCGGGCCTTGTGGTAACAAACACTACGTTTGCCCCTGGAAGCGATTTTGAGCAGGTATGTGGAGAGTTTTCCATGCAGGTCGATAACGATGTCGTATCTTGCCCGAAAGAGCGCGATATGTGCTCTTATGCTCTTTGAGTAGACAATGGGATTGAGCTCGCAACTCATCAGGGTCACGAGCTCGACGAATTGTTCTTTTACTACATAATCGATCTGTGCCCCGGGGTACTCTGCTCTCAGCCAAGCTGCAATGGGTTGTGTGAGAACGATATCCCCCAGTGAACTGAGGCGCAGGATCAGGATTTTCATTGTGTGTTTTGGATAATCTCCGGAATGGCATGAAGCAAGGAGCTGAGGTCGCCGGGATTGCTGCATCCGGCTTGCGCGCTGTCCGGTCGCCCACCGCCCTTTCCGCCAAGTTTGGCAGCTATAGCAGATACGATCTTGCCGGCGTTATATTTCGGCAAGAGATTCTTAGCTACTACTGTAAGTATAGAAAGCTTATCCCCTTTCTTACATAGTATTACAGCAATTTCATCACTAAGTTTTTCTCGCAGGGAGTCCGCGAAGGATTTCAGATCGCTGCCTTCGGGAATTTCTTCGATAATAAGCCGATAACCTGAGTAATCCTTGGCTTTGGCACGCATATTGTCAATCATGGTCAAACTGCGTTCCGCTTCCAGCTGCTTAATCTTGTTCTCCAGATCAGTGATGTGCTGTTTCTGCGCTTGCAGCTTTTGTTCTATCATGTTTACGGGGCAGGAAAGCAATTCGGATACTTTCAGAAGACTAGCTTGCATCTGTGAGATATAATCCAGCGCGGCGCGCCCGGTAACAGCTTCGATACGCCTGATCCCTGCGGCAGTGGAGCCTTCGGAGATTATTTTGAAGATGCCGATCTCACCCGTGGCTGAGGCATGAGTACCTCCACAGAGTTCCTTGGAATAGTTATCAATGCTGATCACGCGGACTTCGTCGCTGTATTTTTCACCGAATAGCGCGGTAGCACCACTTGCTTTTGCTTCATCGATGCTTTGAATATCGGTGCTGATGAGCATATTATCCCGAATCGCAGTATTCACAATGTCTTCCACCTTATTGGTCTCAGAGCCGGTAAGAGCTTGGAAATGGGTGAAATCAAAACGAAGATAATCCGCATGCACCATGGAACCTTTTTGTTGAACGTGATCTCCCAAAACAGAGCGTAATGCTGTGTGCAATAGATGGGTGGTGCTGTGATTGCGAGCGATGTCAGCCCGGCGGGAGCTATCAATCTCGGCAGTGAGTATTTTTGTGGATACAGTGCCGCTTTTCAAAGTGGCATAGTGAATAAAAGCGTCATCAATCTTCTGTACGTCATGCACGATGAATTCACATTCATCATTGTAGATTCTTCCGGTATCTGCTACCTGTCCTCCGCTTTCCGCGTAGAATGGAGTCTGCGAGAGCTGGATTGCGATCACTTGGTCTGCTCCCACACTGTAGCGCTGGATAAAAGCTGTATCTTCATGCTTTTCGTAACCGGTGAACAGAGTAGGCAGGGCAGGGCGCAGTTCAATCCAATCCTCATCATTCTTACCGGCTCCGAATTTGGATGCTTTGCGGGCTCGCTCACGCTGATTATCCATCTCGTCATCGAAGCCGCGATAGTCTATTTCGAAGCCCTTCTCTTCAGCCAGCAACATGGTGAGATCAAGCGGAAAACCGTAGGTATCGTAGAGCATGAAAGCATCCTTGCCATCAATCATCTTAGCATCCAGCCGGGCGCAAATCTCATCAAACTTATGTAAACCTGTGTCCAGAGTTTTGTTGAAGCGTTCTTCTTCGGCTTTTATCACCATCTTTATGTAGGCTTCCTTGCCCACCAACTCGGTGAAATGGTGTCCCATGATATCGACCACAGTATCCACCAGGTGGAACAAAAATGGCTCGGCAAAGCCCAGAAGTCTACCATGACGGGCGGCGCGGCGCAATATCCGCCTTAATACGTAGCCACGGCCTTCGTTTGAAGGGAAGCCACCATCGGCAAGGGCAAAACACAGGCATCGAATATGATCTGCGATAACCCGGTGACTCATCCCATCTTTGGGGCCATAGGCTTTTCCACTCAAGTCCGCTATCCGCATAATGATGGGCATAAAAAGATCTGTCTCGTAGTTCGTGTTCTTGTCCTGCAATACCTGTGTGATGCGTTCCAGCCCGGCACCTGTATCCACAAAACGTTGTTTCAATGGACTTAATGATCTGTCCTCTTCACGGTTGTATTGGATAAAAACCAGATTCCAAAGCTCGATATATCGGTCACAATCGCCATTAACGCTGCAAACGTGGCCGGGAACGCCTTGCTTATTGCAGTGACTTGGACCCCGATCGATATGGATCTCGGAGCAGGGGCCGCAGGGTCCGGTATCGCCCATCTCCCAGAAGTTGTCTTTATCGCCATGAAAGGAGATGTGTGAAGTTTCGATATCGCTGTGCTTTTGCCAGAGTTCGTAGGCTTCCTGATCACTATCGTGCACAGTGGCATAGAGCAGCTTTTTGTCCAGGCCCCAGATCTGCGTTAGCAATTCCCAAGCCCATTGGATGGCTTCCGCTTTGTAATAATCGCCAAAACTCCAATTGCCGAGCATTTCAAAGAAGGTGTGATGATAGCCATCTTTGCCCACTTCTTCCAGATCGTTGTGCTTTCCGCCGGCACGGATGCACTTTTGGGAGTTAACGGCCCGGCTATGATCTGCATCTTTGTTGCCCAGAAAGATGCTTTTAAACTGGTTCATGCCGGCATTGGCAAAGAGAAGAGTGGGATCGTTCAGGGGAACAACAGGGGACGAATGCACAAAGCTGTGTCCTCTAGCTAAAAAGAACTCTATGAATTGGCTACGTATTTCTTTGCTATTTGGCACTTTCCACCTCTAAGGCGTCGTAGTTTTCGATGATCCATTTTTCTGCGCTCCACGCTGCGACAGCGCCATCGGAAGTGGCGGTAACTACCTGTCGCAGTACTGTGTGGCGGATGTCTCCGGCCGCATAGATACCGGGAATATTGGTGTGCATATGGTCGTCTGTGAGTACAAAACCTGCGCTATCCAGCTCGATGCGGGATTCCAAAAGCTCGTTGTTTGGTAATATTCCCACGTAGATAAAAACTCCATCCACCGGCAACATACTGATTTCCTTGCTTTTACGGTTTACCAGTTCCAATTGGCCTACTCTTTCTTCACCATGAATTTCTTGCACCACCGTGTCCCAGATGAATTCCATCTTTGGGTTTTTGAAAGCCCTGTCTTGAATGATCTTTTGCGCGCGCAGCTCATCCCGGCGATGGATCACTATTACCTTTCTGGCAAATCTGCTAAGAAAGATGCCTTCCTCAATAGCGCTGTCACCTCCGCCAACAACTGCAACCACTTTATCACGATACAAAGCTCCATCGCATGTGGCACAATATGATACACCGCGTCCGGTAAGTCGTTCTTCGCCGGGAATATTCAGCCGGCGGGGATGCGCTCCTGTGCAGATAATCACGCTTTTGGCGCGGTATTTACCGCTATCGGTCTCAATCACCTTACACAATCCTTCCATGCCCATTGCAGTAATCTCTTCTTCAATGAATCTTGCCCCGAAGCGTTCCGCTTGAGCGTGCATTTTTGCAGTCAATTCAAAGCCGGAAAGGGGTTCTTCAAAACCGGGATAGTTTTCCACTTCGTCGGTTACATTGATCTGCCCGCCTACCATTGCTTTCTCGAAGATCGCTGTTTTCAATCCCCCGCGAGCGCTGTATATCGCGGCACTGAGTCCGGCGGGACCGGCACCGATTATTAAAACGTCATATTTCATATTAACCTCGTAAAATAGCTATTGTGGGCAATATCTGAGATTGTGTAAATTCGTCAAGCACAATCACCGCTTTGTGCTTGACATAAAAGGCATATGCTATATCCTTGCAAAAAGAACATTAACAGGAATGAGGATGACACGAGCTATAGTATTACTGAGCGGAGGGATGGACTCTCTGGTTACGGCTGCCATCGCGGCACGAGAATGTGACGAACTGTATCTGTTGCATTTCTCCTATGGTCAACGTACCGAATCAAAAGAAAAATGGTGTTTCCGGCAAATCGCAAGCCATTACAAGTCCCGGGAAGCAAGAGTAGTAGACTATCGGTGGCTCGCGGAGATCGGTGGTTCGGCTTTGACAGATAAAGATATGTCACTGAGTGAGGACAATGGGGTTCCCAATACCTACGTTCCCTTTCGTAATGCCACAATGCTCTGCGCGGCAATTGCATGGGCAGAGGTCATTGAAGCAGATAGCATCTATATAGGTGCGGTGGAGGAAGACAGCTCCGGATATCCGGATTGCCGGGAGAGCTTTTTTGAGGCCATGAATGATGTGATAAAACAAGGCACTCTGGCTGCCAATATCAGCATAAAAACTCCGGTCTTGCATCACAGCAAGTCCGAAATCGTACAGTTGGGACATTCCCTGAATGCGCCGTTTGAACTATCCTGGAGCTGTTACTTTGCCGAGGATCAGGCTTGCGGAGACTGCCCCAGTTGTCAGTTGCGCCTCAAAGCTTTTGCAAATTCCGGAACTAAAGATCCAATACCTTATAAGGTGAGATAATGAAAAATATCCTGCTCATTATGACCGGTGGTACCATCTCGATGAAAAGTGTAGGCAATCTGGGGGTGGTACCCACTTCAGAATTGGCCGATTTCCTTACGCAATTTCCCCAGCTTGAGGGCGTGGCAAACGTGGATGTAATGGATTATCTGAATGTTCCCAGTCCTTACATGACACCAGAGATGATGTTTGGCCTGGCAAAGCTAATAGATACAAAGATTTTAGGCTACGATGGCATTGTAGTTACTCACGGTACCGATACTCTGGAAGAAAGTGCTTTCATGGCGGATCTGGTGCTTACCACCCGCAAGCCTGTCGTCTTCACCGCCGCAATGCGCAGCGGCAGCGATTTGGGGCTGGACGGTCCCCGGAACATCATCGGCAGCGTGCGTGTTGCCAGCAATCATGAAAGCTTCGACAAAGGCGTGTTCGTGGTTATGAACGACGAGATCCACACAGCTCGTGATGTGGTAAAATCAGATTCCGGAAAAGTGGACGCCTTCACCAGTCCGGGCTTGGGTCCGCTGGGCATTGTAGATCCGGATTGTATTGTGTATCATCGCGACAGCCTATATCGCGAAAATGTGTGGACAGAAGCTTTGGATACCCGTGTAGATCTCATCAAAGCAGTCTGCGGGCTGGATGGCAGATATATAAACTGCAGTATCGACAGCGGAGCGCGTGCCATCGTGATCGAAGCATTCGGGCGCGGAAATTTGCCGGAGGAGATACTGCCCCACATCAAACGCGCACTTGATAAAAACATCCTGGTAGTGATCACGTCCCGCACTCATACCGGAAGAGTGTTGCCGGAATACGGTTATAAGGGCGGAGGTAAACATCTTCGCGATATGGGGGCCATACTCGCCGGAGACCTGAAAGGGATAAAAGTTCGGCTAAAACTGATGGCCCTGTTTGGTAAATACGACGACGCGGACACGGTGAGAAGATTTTTCTCGCAGTCCCAAATCCCGGAGTAAAGATGAAAATAGCTTTTTTGGGCCCCGCCCCTCCTTATCGCGGTGGCATCTCTTTGTTTGCCAGCCATTTGGCCAATGAAATGACCAGAGAGGGTCATGAAGTATGCTTTTTTAACTTCCGAAAGCAATATCCACAGATTCTATTCCCTGCCGGGAAGCAGGAAGATGACATCGATACAGCTCTGCCGAATCAGCGCATACTGATCCCATACCTGCCCCATACTTGGGATAAATGCGCCAGAGCCATAAACATATATAAGCCGGATATCACGATCGTCTCTTGGTGGCTGCCTTTCTTTGCTCCTGCTTATGGCAGCATCCTGCGCAAGCTCAATCATGGCCGCAAAGTGATCCTGGCGCACAATATCACTCCACATGAGGATTGGATAGCGTCTCGCTCGCTGTTGAGATATGTATTCTCTAAAGCAGATGAGATCGTAGTACTCAGCAAATCCTGTCTTCTGGAGCTGAAACGCAATCTTCCCAGCCGGATCGTGCGCAAAGCGAAGCTGGGTTTTCACCCGATATACGATAGCTACAGCGGGCACACCTCAAAGACCAACGCCCTGCCCCGTATCCTTTTCTTTGGCATGATCAAGGGCTACAAGGGCCTGGATGTATTGCTGGAAGCCATGCCCATCATCCGGGTAGCCATACCTGATATTCGGCTGGTGATAGCCGGAACGGTTTATAAGGACAAAGCTGCATATGAAGAGAAGATCAAACTGCTGGATCTTTCCGCTAGTGTGGAAACCAATTTCCGCTATATCAGCGACGAGGAAGTTGCCGATTATTTCCGCCAGAGCGATCTTTGTATCCTGCCCTACAAAAGCGCTACACAAAGCGGAGTAATTGCCACTTCATACAGCTATGATACCCCTGTTGTAGCTTCCGATATCGGTGGTCTGAGCGAGTATGTGGAACAGGGACAAACCGGCTTGCTGGTACCTCCGGATAATCCACCTGCCCTGGCTGCTGCCATCATCAGCTATTACAGCAAAGATATGAGTAAGGGAATGCAGGAAGGAATCCGAAACTTTAAAAAGAAAAATACCTGGTTTGAACTGGTAAAACTGATCCTGGCCTGATGCGCATATTATTGATCAGCTATTACTTTCCCCCCTGTGGTGGAGCTCCTGTGCAGCGGTGGATCCGCTTTATCCCCCGTTTGGTGGAAGCTGGATGCCACATCACAGTGTTGTGTTCGAAAGATGGTGATTACCCTTTTTTGGATGAAGCATTGTGTGCCAAGATTCCCGATAGTGTAAAGGTCATCCGCGTCAAAGCGCCATCCTTGCAAAAAGGCTGGAAAGCGCTGTTTGGCAAAGACAAAGCCATTCCATACGGCCGTTTACCCCGTCAAGCAGGTATATTTGCCCAATTCCTGATCCGGCTAAGGCTGAATCTGATCATACCGGATCTGCGCGTATTCTGGAATCCGGCAGCATACAAGGCTGCCTTTGAAGAGCTGAAACGCGGGCCTTATGACCTGATAATCACCACCGGCCCGCCCCACAGCAGTCATCTCATCGGGATGAAACTGCGCAGGCAGCTAAGCATCCGCTGGCTGGCAGATTTTCGGGATCCCTGGAGTGAAATCCACTACATGAAGCTAAATCCCCCCTGTGCGCTCACCAGAAAACTGCATAAATACCTGGAAGCCAAAGTATTGGCAAGTACAGATACAGCCTTGATAGTATCTGAAGCTATATCAAAAGCTTTGCCTGAAGGGAAAAAAGAAGTGATCTTGAACGGATATGATCCCCGGGATTTTGAGGGCATGAAGTACAGCGCGTCCGGTGTTTTCAGGATAAAGTATATAGGTCAATTGACTGCCGGGCAAGACCCTGATATCATTTCGGAGCTTTGTCGAAACATCAAGCGAGATTTTCGGCTCAGTTTCTTTGGTACGCGTCTGAATCCTGAAGAAGAGCTGTCTTTGAGCAAGAGCTGCGCGAATCCGGTAGAGATGAAAGCTTTTGTAAGTCACAAAGAGGCTTTGAAAGAGATGGTGGATTCCGAATTACTCTTGCTATTGGTAAATGACTACGAAGGCAATCAAGGCATATTGACCACCAAACTCTTTGAATATATAGCTTCCGGTAGCCCCATACTCTGCTTTTCGCATCCATCCAGTGCAGCAGCCCGAATATTGATGACAATAGATAATGCTAAGGTTTTTTCTTATCAGGATATTGCAGATGCGACTGCTTGGGTAGATAAGATGGAACTCGGCCAAAGGCGAAAGGGCAATATAGATTCTTATAGCATAGATAAACAATTAGTTAAGCTACTGGATGCGCTTAAGTGCGAAAATACTTGTTGACATAAACTAGGCCTTAAACACTGTGGCAAAAAATGCTAACTAATATAGAAGAGGAATCGATGCCACAACACAAATCTCCCCTAAAACGCATGGGTACAGACAAAAAAAGAGCTGCCCGGAACAACTACGTGAAACGCACTATCAGAACCCTTACCAAAGAGATCCAAATGAACCCTGAAAACCGTGCCGAACAGCTGAATAAACTGTATGCTCAGCTGGATAAAGCCGCCAAGAATGGTGTAATCCACAAACGTACAGCCAGCCGCAGAAAGGCTCGTCTAGCAGCTTTTGTAAATAAGCAGGAGAGCAAATAAACCCTTTTCTTGAGGGCAAAAATGGCGAAAGCAAAGAAAAAAAATAAACGAAGTATCTTCAGTAAGGTACTTCGTTTTATTCTATATGCTCATTTATGGTTCTGGGGCATTGTTGCGGCCCTATCACTGCTTTACAACATCATCAATCCTCCCGTCACTCCGCTCATGATTCAACGTTACATTGTCCGGGGCCACCCCATCTACAAACGCGAATACATTAAGCTGGAGAAGATCCCGCAACGCACTCAGGATATGTTAATTGCCCTTGAAGACGGCAATTTCTACCAGCATTTTGGCTTTGAGTGGAAGATGGTAAAAGAAGCCTATCAGCGCAATAAAAAAGCCGGAAAGATCCGCTTTGGAGCCTCAACTCTCAGCAATCAACTGGCGCGCTCCATCTTTCTGACTACGGATCGCAATTACTTCCGCAAATACCTGGAAGTTCAGGTAACCATCATCATGGAAATTACTATGACCAAGAAGCGTATGCTGGAGCTGTATTTCAACTATGTGGAATGGGGCAAGGGAGTATATGGCATAGAGACTGCCGCCCGCGCTTACTATGGCAAAAGCACTTCCAGATTGAACCGAAGCCAGACCATGCGCATGATCTCCATACTCAGCAATCCCATCAAATATACTCCGCATAGATACGCGAATTCTGCCTCAGCTCGCGAACGTATGCGTTTTTTAGAGCGTTATTTCTGATGCCGGTTGGACCCAGCTAAGAGGAGAGACGAGCAATATGGAAGAAAGATTCCTCTATCACATCTGGGATGAGGGACATCTGACTCCGGATCTGCGATGCATCAGTAGAAAAGATCTGCGAGTAGTCTATCAGGGCCAATTTAATACCGGCCGCGGGCCGGATTTTAAGAATGCTATAATCGAGCTGGCCGGTGAGCAACTGCGCGGAGATATCGAGATTCACCTCAAAACCACAGACTGGCAAGCGCACAACCACCATGAGGATGTTTATTACAACAAAGTGATCCTGCATGTGGTGCTCAAACACAATTCACCCTATGAGCTTACGATCCTCGAAGATGGAAGTGCGGTAGAGATCTTGGAACTGGAACATCAGCTGAGTGAAGACATTATGAAGCTGAACCAGAATCTGGAGATTCCCGCCACGGCCGCAGTGTATTGTGATCTGCTCTCGGCAGTGGATAAGGATCGTCTGCAAGCAATCCTCCACAGTGCCGGAATCCGCCGCTTTGAGGGTAAGATTAAACGCTTCAACACAGCGTTATCGCTTAGCAGTTTTGAGCAGATATTTTATGAAGGTATCTTTGAAGCCCTGGGCTACAGCAAGAATAAACTGAACACTATGCAGATCGCCCAAAGTCTGCCTCTGGCAGTGTTGAAAGAGTATCGCGCAGAAGGCATGAGCGCGGAGGAACTATGCGCCATCTATCTGAACGCCTCAGGCTTACTCCACAAAGAAAGCGCTATACTGCGCACCGAGCAACGCGAACAAACCCTGGCCGCATGGGAAAAACAGCCCTTTACTGCCACCCGCCTCAATATCGATTGGCAACTCTTTCGCATCAGGCCACAAAACCATCCCATCAAACGCCTGCTCTACATAGCGCCTTTCATCCACAAAACTCTGGAAGAAGGGCTGATGCAATACTTTCTGCGCAGAGTGGAGGGCAAAGAAGACTTGTACAAGGCTTTCGCGGCGATCTGGCAAGAGCAATCGTATTTGGGTGAGAAGTTCAAACTGGGGAAATCGCTGCAAAACAATATATATCTGAACATATTCTTGCCTGTGTTATGCCTCTGGCAACGTAAGGTGTCTGGCGACACGGCACAAGTGATGGAGGCATATCGCCAATTTCCCGGCTTACAAGCTAACTATATAACTCGATTCATGCAGCGATATCTCAACTCTTCACAGATTAAGCCGGTAAACAGCAAAGCCATCTTTCAACAAGGATTGTTGGATATCTATCATCGCTGGTGCAGCTGGCATTTGTGTGAGGAATGCAAACAGCATAACAAGGGTGTGTAATAGCTTGAAAGCAAGGTGATACAGCGGTTGGATATCAGATACTGCTAAGGCTGTTGCCTGTCCTGTATTCCCCCCAATAAGATCATACCCGGTTGAGTATTATGGATATACTTCCGGTATGTTATCCGTTGATTCGACTATATGGATTTATCTTAAGTAAATTCCTACCTGGCCGGGATTCACTGCTTTTGAGGGGTTAATCTGAAAGACTTTCGGTGAAGCGGAGAGGGACCAAAAGTGGATAAAGCTTTGTAATGTCCTGCAGTTCCGTAACCTTTGTGGGCAAAAAAACCATATTCTGGATATTGCAAATCCAATTCGACCATCAACCGATCCCGATGCACTTTGGCCAAGATCGATGCCGCCGCGATACAGGCATGACGCGAATCCCCTTTTATAATCGCTTTCCCTGATACTCCATCGGGTAGATCCCGCCCATCCACCAAGGCAAAAGTAGCCCAATCTTTTATTGTTTTATATGCATATTGAAAGCCGGTCAGGGTAGCATGGAGGATGTTGATTTCATCGATTCTGGCAGGGGGAATCGCCACGATGTGGTACGCCCCGGCAGAGTTGATAATCTGTTCATACAGCTCATTTCTGCGCTTCGCAGAGAGCAATTTGGAATCATTCAAACCCGGGATTGGCACATTGTAATCCAGCACTACTGCGGCCACAACCACAGGCCCTGCCAAGGCCCCACGCCCTGCTTCATCCATGCCTGCCATTGCAGTCAAGTTTTGCCCTCGAAGCATTTCAAGATCGTTTTGGATCAACAGGCTCATTTACTCACTACAAAGAACAAACGATAGAAACGGTGGTCAATACCCTGCATTTTTTTGGGGTAGAGATTGGCCTTGCCATCGGTGGAGTGAACCGCTCTCAGCTTCATATTCGCATCCTGAATAAGCTGAACCAATTCCCCGGCCAGATATACCCTCTGGTTGTGAGTTTCACTACGGTGGATGTAGCCCGCACCCCACTGTTGAAAGAGTTCCAGACGCGACACCTGATGACGTTTCCCCGATTCATAAAAAGCTTCGTGGACCATCATGCCATCCCGCTCCCGGACGAGATTACATTCGTCGCTGAAGTTTTCCATACTATTGAGTAAAGTGGAGATATCAAAGATAAACAAGCCATTATCGGCCAGTGCTGGTTTTATCTGTTCCAAACACTTACTGATCTGATTTGGATGACTCAGATAGTTTATGCTGTCAAAAACACAAATAATAAGATCAAGATCTCTGTGAGGGATAGGATCAATCAGCGAAGCCTGATACAGATGTGGTTTCAGGGGTCGTTTTGCAGCGTTTTCCAACATCTGTGCGGAGAGATCGCAAGCGAATACCTCCGCCCCACTCTGGACAAAACGGGAGGATACAGCAGCTGTTCCACATGCCAATTCCAGTATTCTTTGGCACTTTCCGCCACCATAGACGCGCTGCCAGTTCTGAATAAGATTGAACCACATATCATAATCTACATGAGCCATATAGTTATCGTAGCGATCGGCAAAAAAGCCGTATGAATTGCCACTGGTGGCTGCGATGCAGCTTTGCACGAAGAATAGAGAAAATTTGGCACGAGTCTCCATCGTAGCGCAGATATCCCCGGCCATTGCCAAGGCACCACGCATGGCTTCTCCCTTGTATGCCCACAATTCCGCGCCCAGACACATATTCATTCCACTTTCGCAGAACAAAATATGTGAAAAAGCTAAAGGTGCGCCCGCCAGAATCGTTCGAACAGTATCCGATTTATTACATACAAGTGCTTTAGAATTGTTGTGTTCTGCATAAAATTCCTGCAGCCAGCTAATGCGCTTAATTAGCATAGATTGAGGCAGTTTGCCATCAAGGTCTTCCCCTTCAAAAGCGTATAAAGCCAAGCCTCTTAGAGAGTTCACAAGCTCTTGTGAAACGGAATCGGCTATATATACCAGCGCAAATTGCCGACATATATGCATACTCGAGATATCTCCCCAAAAAGCCTTGGCTTGATCAAAGCTGAGGGCTATATCCATTGTTCCATCATCATAGACGGGAGTGCTTTGCCCGGGCTGAAGACAGTGCCAGCGGCTGTGTTCTCCGGAAGCTACAAACCGTAAGGCTTCAGCTTGATCCGGCGTTTCCAGGAACAACCTGAGTTTCATTTACCTTTATCGCTGCTCCCGGGTTTTACCAGATGCAGTCCCTGCTTGCAAAGATCGCATTCTTCCGGTCTCCAGAGCGGCACTTCGATGCTCAGCAGACTTTCCACGGGAAGCCCAAAATCCAATTTACCGCCGCTGCGATCCACCAACAGACCTATCGCCACTACATCTATTCCCTTGTCCCGGGCACAATTAACAACTTCAGATACGCTGCCTCCGGTAGAAACAATATCTTCGATGATCACGGCTTTTTTTGTGTTCGAAAGATCAAAACCGCTTCTGAACACCATCTTTTCATCCTTGCGTTGAGTAAATACGAATTGTTTTTCCAGGATGCGCGCCACTTCGAAGGCCAGAACGATTGCTCCGTAGGCAGGTCCTATTACAGTATCAAAATCATATACTGCCAGGCGATGAGCCAATTTTTCGCAGAGATTGTGTGTTGCTTGGGGATTTTGCAAAACCCGGATCTTCTCGATGTAGCGGTTACTATGGTTGCCGCTAGTCAAGAGGAAATGGCCTTCCAGCAGAGCTCCTTCTTCCTGCAAAATCGCATTGGTAAGATAGCTGTCACCCTGATCATTTAACAATCCGGATGCTTCGGCTTCAAACTCGGCATAAACCTGCAATTCAATAGGATACATATCTCCCGCGATTGAGGAATACATACTTTGAAAACGTTCGTTTTGTAAGAATACTTCAAAGCCGGCTTCTTCCAAGAAGGACTTTGCCACTTCAGCTTCAAAGGAATCGGTAAATTCCGCTATGGTAACCAGATTGCGTACCATGATCTGCTCCTTTCACAAAAGATGCAGGGGGCGAAAAGCCACCCCCTGTATTCTAATCTATTCGGTCTTTGGGGATCAGGCTTTGCCGATCTCGATTCCCCGTTTAATAGCCTTAAGGTTCAATTCTAGAAGTTCTGGATTCTTTGTCTTCATAAATCCGGTAAGATCTTCTTCCATGGTTTCATACTTGATGATTCCGGTTTTCCCGATGATGATTCCGATGGCGAGCATGTTCATTACCATCTGGTTTCCGATCTCATTGGCGATGTCCACCATGGGGGCGGATATCTTTGTGATATCATCACGTTTGCAGCCGTGAGGGCACATATTAGTGTTGAAGATCAATACTCCGCCGGGACGGATAGAGGGCGCAAACTTGTCGATTGAAGGCTGATTGAGCGCCACAAGGATATCCGGGAAACTAACGATTGGCGAAGCGATGGGTTCGTCCGATACCACGGTGGATACATTCGCTGTTCCACCCCGCATTTCCGGGCCGTAGGAAGGTAACCAGGAAACGTTTTTCCCTTCTTTCATACCAGCTTTGGCCAGGAACTTTCCTATGGTAAGCACACCCTGTCCGCCGAATCCTGCGCAGATCAATTCAGTAGTCATTATTCCGCTCCTTTATCTCTAAAACAGCCCGGTTTGAAGAAGGGCAGCATGTTTTCTTTGGCCCAATCCCGAGATTTTATGGGATCCATACCCCAGTTTGTCGGACAGGTGGAGATGAATTCCACAAAAGTGAATCCTCGACCTTCTTTGTTGTATTGGATGGCTTTTGAAACCGCTTTTTTGGCTTTGAGGATATCCGCCGGACTTAGCAGCGATACCCGTTCAATGTAATATGGAGCCACAAGACTATCCAGCAGCTCACATACTCTGATGGGGAAGCCGATGTCGTCGGTTTTGCGGCCATAGGGGCTGGTAGTTGTTTTCATTTCCGGTAATGTGGTGGGAGCCATCTGGCCACCGGTCATGCCGTAAATTGCATTGTTCACAAAGAACACGGAGATGTGTTCGCCACGATTGGCAGCATGCACGATTTCGGCAGTACCTATCGCAGCAAGATCTCCATCGCCTTGATATGTAAACACATGCATATCCGGACGAGCACGTTTCATTCCGGTAGCTACAGCCGGAGCTCTACCATGAGCGGCTTCAGCCATATCGAAATTGAAGAATTTGTAAGCAAACACGGAGCATCCAACGGGAGCTACACCGGTCATTTTATTGATCAAACCATGTTCGTCGATTGATTCAGCGATGAGCCTGTGAGCCACACCGTGCAAGCAACCGGGACAATAGGTAAACGGAACGTCGGTAAGCGAAGCGGGTCTGTATGCAATTTTTTCCACGTTACACTCCTTAAAAGCACTCTTCAAGCTTGGTTTTAATCTCGGCAGGGGTGAACACTATACCACCTACCTTACCCCAGAATTCAACCGGTACTTTGCCATTGACGGCAATTTTAACATCGTCCAGCATCTGACCGGTATTCAGCTCGAAGACATATACTTTCTTCACTTTGGGGCCGATGGCTTGGGCTATAGCTTCGTAGGGGAAGGGCCACACATTGATGGGACGAATCAGCCCTACGTTTTTGCCTTGTGCTTTCACTTCGTTGATGGCGGATTTTACCACTCGGGAAGCTGTTCCCCATGCCACACATAGGATCTCATTGTCATCAGAGACATTGTACTCTTCATATTTGATCTCGTTTTTCTCGATCTCGGCATACTTTTTGTAAAGCCTGTTTACGTGTTGCTCCAATACTTGAGGATCGATCTCCAAAGAGTTGATTTCGTGATGGTGCTTGTTGGGTTCATCTTCATTGGGGCAAATGCACCAAGATTCGTGCCGGCGCCACATTTCGGCTATTTCTTCGTCGCTTTTCGGCTCTTTAAATTCTACCGGTTCCATCATCTGGCCCAACATGCCATCGGCAAGGATCATCACGGGATTACGGTATTTGTCTGCCAGGTCAAATGCTTCGGAAGCCATATCGGCAAATTCCTGCACGGAACTGGGTGCCAATACGATGAGACGATAGTCACCATGACCGCCGCCTTTGGTAGCCTGATAGTAATCGCCTTGAGCGGGTTGAATATCGCCGAGACCGGGGCCCCCACGTTGCACGTTCACAATCACGCAGGGCAATTGAGCTCCGGCAATATAGGAGATTCCTTCCATCTTCAGCGAGATGCCCGGTGAAGATGATGAAGTCATCACGCGCTTACCGCAACCGGCAGCGCCATAAACCATATTTATGGCAGCCACTTCGCTCTCAGCTTGTAAAAAGGTTCCGTTCACTTTTGGCATCATGCGTGCCATATATTCGATCAGTTCGCTTTGAGGGGTGATGGGGTAGGCAAAATACAGTCTGCATCCGCTGCGAATAGCAGCTTCTGCTACAGCCTCGTTTCCTTTCATCAATATCTTCGCCATTCTTACCTCACTTCTCAACCGTTATTGCCACATCCGGGCAGGTTACATAGCACATCTTGCACGCAATGCACTTATCTTGCTCGAAGCATTCTGCATAGTGATAGCCCTTGGCATTGATGTTTTCCGAAAAGCGTATGATCTTTTTCGGACAGGCAGCAATGCACAAGCCACAGCCTTTGCAGTAGTTTGGATCAACCGTCATTCTTGGCATGGTTGTTCTCCTTGTAAGTATTTTTCATTAAAGTGATATAGCCGGGAATCGTCTGAATCTGTCAACAAATTTCCCTGATTACGGCATTCTAGTTTCGAGCCCGACAGCTTGAAACGATGAACACAGACGCAACAAATTCCATCTATGGAGCTTCCTGGAGAAACGACTATTCTAATGCCCCTTGATGGGGAAATTCATGCTGATTTTGCTCCCCTTCCCCGGGCTGCTTTCAATTTCGAGACTACTATTCATCCTCAAAAGGGCATTTCTGCAAAGAGAGAGACCCAAGCCAATGCCATCATCCACTCTGTCTTTGTTTATCTCGGGCACCAACCCGTCATTAATCGCCTTTATAGTTTTGCTGTCCATTCCCTTACCGGTGTCTGATACACACAAGCGTACATAGTCCCCTTCATGTGAAACAGAGATATCCACCGATCCCTGCTCATCCGTAAACTTCAGAGCATTGTTCAAAAGATTGCGAATCACAATCTTGAACAAATCGGTATCAACTAAGGCCTCAATCACTTCTTCCGAGAAATTGTAGGTCAGATCTATCCTTTTCCTTATCGCGATGGGCAGGTAGATGGAGAAAATCGACATTAGGATGGGCACCAAATCTTGGCGCACCAAGTCTACATAAAAATCCAATTTTCTTCTTTGCAAACGGATACCATCCAGCATTTCATCCACCAGTTTGTATACATGTTCCCCGCTATTTTTCAAGCTTTGCAGAATCTCTTCATGCTCTTCTTTGGCAATGCTGCCATCCAGCATCATCCCCAGCATCCGGGTGAAATTTCCCAGCGGGGCGCGCACATCATGGCTGATCACCGAAACCAGCCAATTCAGCACCTCTACCGTGTGGTTCAATACAGCATTCCTTTTTTGCAATTCCACTCCGGTTTCGCGAATTAGCTTATTTTTGTGTTTCAATTCTTTATTCTTCTTGCGGTAAGCTTCAGCTTGCAGTTCAATCTTGCGCTTATAGTAATTCGCCTCATTCACGCTGATGCTGTTCTCTTTCCGGTTGGCATTGAGTTCATTTTCAATATTCATAGTCTGCCGCATATATTCATAGGCTTTCACGTAATCCCCAAGTTTAGCATACACTTCTGCCAACATATTCATCACCCGGACAGCTACATTTTGAGCATCTGTGCGTCTTACTGTTTCCAAAGCCTCTTCCAGATACCCGCGTGCCTTTTGATAATCCCCTTTCTTGATGTGGATTGAAGCGAAATTAGCAATGCAATTTGCCATGGAAGAGTATTCGTTGCCCAGTCTATACTTTTCCAAGGCTTTTTCATAATACTCTAAGGCCGAATCCGGATCCCCATGAGTTTCATAGATAAAGCCAATGTTATTCAGAGGAGCAGCCAATTCTTCCATAAAAGCACATTTTTCTCTCAATTCCAGGCTTTCAAATGCGTATTTCAGGGCTAATTCTTTATTTTCCAAGGCATTGTATGCAAGGGCAATATTGTTTAATACATTATACAAACTTTGTGTAGCATTAAAACGCTTCGCCAGATCGAGGGCAATCAGCCAATAATCAAGCGCTTTTTGATGCATTTTATCCCTTTCGTATGCGGTACCGATATTGATCAAAGGAGATATCTTCAATTCTTCGAGTTTGTTTATCTCCGCAGTATTCAAAGCATCAAAAGCATATTTTAGAGATAGACTTCCCTCACCCACATAGCCATATCCGGCGCTGATGTTACTCAGTATATTGATGCGCCGCTCCACATCCCTGTTTTTTGGCAGGATGAGCTTCCAAGACTCTATCGCATCAAGGAATTTCCCTAATTGGGCCTTGCATAAAGCGAGATTGGATAAAGCAGTGATTTCCACTTTTTTCAGCCTGTTCTTGCGGGCAAAATCAAGCATCTGCGAAAACTGTTCCGTCGCCTGATCAATCTGCCCATGACGCCCATAATACTCGCCAATTTTGCTGACCGTATTCGCGTAGACTTGCTTCTGTTTGCCGAAATTCCTGTTCGTTACCAAATATTCCATTTGTGACAGAGCATTTATCGCGTCTTCATGTGCCATATCAATCAGAGTATTCTGAAGCTTACCTAAGAGCTCTATCTCTGTGTCCGATACTGCTTTCATATTATTCATCATAGTGGCTGCACTTGCTTTCAAGTGATTATTTTTGTCAATACAATTTCTGGCTTCTCAGTCCTGATTGCAGGGGAAGAAAGAACAAATCTGTTAAAGGAAAGCATCAAAGGATTATAAACGAATAAATCCGGATCAAGTCACAGTACAATAGCAATGCTGTTCCGGCCAAATTGATCACGGCCTGAATGAAGTCCCCAAAGCTTGGATAGATCAAATCAGGGCTCTGGAAACAGCCACATTGGAGCAGGTATCCCTTATAGGTTCAAAGTTATCTATCTAATCAGTACCATCCTGCGGGTCGCGCTTTGATTCCCGGTAATGACCCGGCAGAGATAAACACCTGATGCAGCTTGCTTCCCGGCGTCATCTTTGCCGTCCCATATAGCAGAGAAGTTGCCGGCTTGGCCTTTTCCCTGCACAAGACTACGGATCTTTTGACCTTTGAGATTGTAGATACTGATCGTGTATAAAGAGTTATCCTTCAACGAATAATGGATCTCTGTATTCTCTATAAAGGGATTGGGTCTGTTGGACAGCTTCAACTTCGCCGCCGGAACCAGGGGATCGAAGGCAGCAGATGTGGGAGCTTGCAACTGCAAACGGATATCAGCCGCACCAATGATGCCACGAGCCAGAGCATCAGTCCAGGGACGACCGGGCTCGGTAATCCAAGTATGACCACATATCGCATTGTTGTCGAAGATGATGTTCTGATATTCTTCGAACTCCAAGATCACAGCGATCTGACCAGAAATCGTAGTTGTATCCTGAATGACGGTAGTAAAATCCGGCGAGTAATCAATATTGTAGCAGTATCCCAAATCCATAAGAACTTCGTCTGTAATGGCGCCATCAGCGAAGCGATTGATCCGGCTGTACACCATGCCTAATGAATAGGGATCACCCCAAGTATCCCGTGCCATCTGGAAGCGCAGAGCATGCACACGATAATCTTGATCCCCCAAATCCATTTCCACAGCTACTTTGATGGGCACCGCTCCGCGGCCGAAAGCTTCCCATTCCGGATCGCTGGTCACATAATCGAACCAGTTCAATAGACAGGGGTCAATAATCTCTATCTGATTGGTTTTCGTGCTGTGAGTGCCGTTCTGCTGCCAGGCAACAACACTGATCTCGTGTGAGCCCAGAGTGAGATTGTCTTCATCCATCATCCAGATATATGGTGGCCATAAGTCTTCCCCCAGTAATTCCTCATCAAAAAAGAATTCCACTCTTTCGATCGAACTCTCTGTGGGAGTTACATCCACCGCTATGGCAAAACTGCTGTTCGGCACATGAGTGCCTTCGGAAGGGACAAGAGATTGGATGGTTGGAGGACTATCTTCAGTATTTGCAGCCAATCTGAAACTGATGGTTTCACCGGCGCTGCCAATCTCCACAATGTTCACATTGAACGGGCTGCCATCGCTAAGGCAAGCCTGAGGATTGCTGAAGGAATTGAACACGGTGCGCTGCTCTTCAAGGCAGAACGCTGCTTCAGCGAGCCGACCATTGTTCATGTTATTGCCGTCCGGACGGAAGATATAGACTTCATCCGGTGGACCATCGGAATTACCCTCAAGGGATGAGTTTATACGATAGATCAGCAAGCCTGATCCGGGTAGATTTGCCTCAAAGATATCACTGTCTTTTTTGCGGTATTCGAAAACCAAGGTTTCATAGCTGCCCGGGATTGACATCTGGAAACAGTTGTTTGTTGCGGAAGTAACCGGATGGAGAGTATAAGTGTCTAGTGAAGTTATCACAGGTATCCCATCGATCCAGCCACCATAAACGTGTTTCATATACATGCCCATATGGCCAAATCCGCTTTCCATCAGATCCCAACAGCCAGCAGGAGTCAGGCCGTCATGTTCGTAATGATACAAATCAGGTGCTCCCACGCTATGAAACATCTCATGACACAGTGTGTTCACATCATTATGATCCTCTGTTTGAAAGGTGAAGTCCCACACTTGTTTATTGTTGATATAGGCATTCTCATTATACAATGCCCAACGGTGGGCCCAGAGCAGATCCGCCCAAGCAGTGTGTGGTCCGCGAATGATAAAGCAGACATTGTCCACATAACCATCATGATCGGCGTCGATATTCAGTTCTGCAGGCACCTGATCTGCAATAGCGGCGATGGCATTAGCCAACAGCCCTTGTTCACGTTCGACACGCTGCCATTCGCCATAATATCCCTGAGGATTTGTGCTTGAGTTGTATGGCACATAATAATCCCGGGGATGGACATCCTGATACGAGAGATTGATCTGGGGTGAACAGACCGGATAATGGTGGGACACATAGTTCAATTGATTGTAGCTAGCCTTATGGAAATAATTACGCAGAGATATGGCATCATCTCCTTCCGCGTTGAACTTCGCATCAAATACAGAGCGAGGGATATCGAATTCCGCCTGATCTGAAAAACGTATGTATACAACGATATTATTTACAGTACCGGTGTTTGGTCCCCGGATTCCTGCCCGACTGTGGGAATTCATAAACTGTTTCTTGGCCTTGTATGTCTCCTTGGAAACACGAATGCCGGGATTGATGCCCAAAGCGCGAGGATCGGAGGAATCTGCCCTATGGACGGAAGGGGCCGGTTCGCCGTTTCTCAATTCTGCATAGTAGTAATAACCGTCTATGGGGCTTTGGATGATGGTATAGCCATCCTCGTCGTGCAAGCGATTGGCAAATTCATCGCCACTGGCCAGCAATTGTAACACCGTGCCATCCGGTTGTTTAACCGGAGAAGGGATATTATAAAGATTGGCCCCGCTTAGCAATACTGTCAGCAGGCAGAAGAAGAAAATCAGCATATATTTCATACTATCTCCTAGCGCGTTCAGGCTGCCGTCACACAGCCCGTTATCGGGTTCATCCGTCAATAAATAATCCGGAATTTTTATGCCTGTGTCTAATCATCAAGCTTCACATCAATCAGCCCCATCATGAAAGATTACAGGCGCTTCGCATCATTACGTTGTCGCTATAACTTTTTATTATCGCGGTTAATGTACAATCATTCAAGCTAACAATACTGTCAACACAAATTTTATAGCACATCAAGGCCGGACCGGCAGAGATATATTCGCTTAATTGCCACTAGAGATTGCAAAACCCAAGATAGTCTACAGGCCGATTAAGGCTGGCATATCAAATTTCGGCAGCCCCAAAAACGCTAGCTCTTCATTTATAAGCTGCGCCCCAATGGCCACGGACACGATCCCCCATCCCAATCATAGAACATCATATACTTTCAATTATTTTTTGATTTCAAACAGTTCCGGATTCTCGGAGATAAACTGTTTATGTAATTTCCAAAACGCGGATTTGGCAGGCTGTTTGCGCTTAATGTGAATGTACCCCAATAAAGAAACAAACAAAGCGCCTATGGCATCTACAATGAGATCTTGCATAGTGTCTTTTACTCCCAATCTGGTATCGAAACTGCCATAGATTTGTTCCAAATTCCTTGCCTTTTGCATGTTTATTCCCAGCAGGCTATCCACCGCGTATTCAAAAACCTCCCACATTGTACCTATCATCAGAGCAAAGCAAAAGCTGAACAGAGCCATAAAGAAGGGACTAAGGTGTATATGCATCCGTTTATCTTTGTTCAGGGCATAGATCAAAAGGAAGCCGATGTAGCCGAGTAAAACCGCAGAACTGGTATGCAACATGCGATCCCACCAAGTGAAGCGATAGAAGTAGCTATGGATCTCACCCAAATACATTGAAGCGAACACAAAGAGCATGATAATGATCTGAAACAGTGCCGGAATGCGGATATTGCTGCGTTTAGCAAAGAGTGTGGGCAACATAAAGAGAATCAAGGTCATCACGGCAGACCAGAATATTTCCCAAGATTGATCCACAAAATTGTAAACAACGGCAAACGTGCTAAGCAAGATAAACAGCATCCTCATATACTTTTCAATTTTTTTTGTGTTAAAACGCTTCATATATTCTCCATCATTACTATTATGGCAAAATCTTTTGAGCAAATATGGCTGTCAAGCCAAAAACCAGATTAGAGCCTGCACCACATAAAGAATTATCTTGACTGGATTGTGCCATATCGTGTATTGGAAACTAGTATATTATCATCAAGGAAAGAACAAATCGATGGAAAACGAAGAGAAGACTATAGTAACAAATTTTATTCGCAACATCATAGATGAGGATTTAAAGAGTGGAAAGCATGATTACATCATTACTCGTTTCCCTCCCGAACCAAATGGCTATCTGCACATCGGTCATGCCAAATCCATCTGCTTGAATTTTGGTTTGGCACGAGATTACAAGGGCAGATGTCATCTACGCTTTGACGACACCAACCCCGTAAAAGAAGATGTGGAATATGTGAACAGCATAATGGAAGATGTCCGTTGGCTGGGCTGGGATTGGAACGACAAGCTTTTTTACTCATCGGATTACTTTGACAAACTCTATGAATATGCCGAGATATTGATCAAGGACGGCAAAGCTTTTGTATGCGACCTCAGTATGGAAGAGCTGCGCGACTACCGCGGGACTCTTACCGTTCCGGGAAAGAACAGCCCATACCGGGATCGCAGCATTGCAGAAAATCTCGATCTTTTCCGCCGCATGAAAGCCGGAGAATTTCCTGATGGCAGTAAATCCCTGCGCGCCAAGATCGACATGGCCAGCCCCAATCTGAACATGCGCGATCCTGTGATCTACCGCATAAAGAAGACAGACCACCATCGTACCGGAGACAGTTGGCAGATATATCCCATGTATGATTATACCCATTGCATTTCAGACGCTTTGGAGGGCATCACCCACTCCATCTGCACCTTGGAGTTTGAAGACCATCGCCCCCTCTACGACTGGTTTTTGGATCAATTACCGGTGCCCTGCCACCCGCGGCAGATAGAATTTGCGCGTCTGAACCTCAGTTACACTGTAATGAGTAAACGCCTGCTTTTGGAACTGGTGAAAAAAGGCTACGTGAACGGTTGGGACGATCCCCGGATGCCCACCATCGCCGGGATGCGCCGCCGTGGGTTCACTCCCGAAGCCATCCGCGATTTTGCTGATCGCATCGGGGTTGCCAAAGCCAATAGCATGGTGGATTACGATCTGCTCAATTTCTGCGTTCGTGAAGATCTGAACAAAAAAGCCCTTCGCCGCATGGCGGTACTTAATCCCATCAAGCTTACGATCTCAAACTATCCCGAAGGGAAGATCGAAGAACTGGATGCGGAAAACAACCCGGAAGATCCCAACGCCGGCAGCCGCAAAGTCAGCTTTTCACGCAATCTCTATGTAGAACGGGAAGACTTCATGGACGAGCCGGTAAAAGGCTGGTTCCGCCTCGCTCCCGGCAAAGAAGTGCGCCTGAAACACGCCTATTACATCACTTGCGAAAAAGTGATTAAAGATAAAGATGACAATGTAACAGAGCTGATCTGCAGCTATGATCCCGAAAGCCGCGGCGGCTGGAGTAAGGACGGACGCAAGGTGAAAGGCACTATTCACTGGGTATGCGAACAGACCGCCATACCGATGGAAGTACGGCTTTACGAGCACCTGTTCAGGATCCCGGATCTGGCCGAAATCGATGAAGGAAAAAGCTATCTGGATTACCTGAATCCCGAAAGCCTCCATGTAAACCACCTCGCCCTCGCCGAACGCTCTCTTGCCGAAGCAAAGCCTTTAGAGAAATTCCAATTTTTGCGCTTGGGCTATTTTTGTGCAGACACCTGCCATACCGCGGATAAACCCGTGTTTAATCGCGTTACCACCCTGCGTGACAGCTGGGCAAAACAACAAAAGAAATCAAAATAACAATATAGACAGGAGGAAAACATGATTTACAAAGTAGTACTGATCAAGATCGACCATCGTGCCACCGAGGCCACCAGAGTGCAAGGCATTCTCACCGATTTCGGTTGCAACATCAAAGTACGTCTGGGCCTGCATGAAGTATCCAAAGAGTTCTGCGCCAATGATGGCTTAGTTGTGTTGGAAGTAGAAGGCGAAGCCGCTCTGCTGAAACAAATGATAGACAAACTCAATGCTATCAATTATGTAAATGCTCAGATGATCGAGATGTAAATCTCTTCAAGTGATTCATGCCGGTATTTATACCGGCTTTTTTTTGTTCTAAGATTAGGAATGGTATCAGCAAAACAAAAGCAAATGGCGGTTAAAGATATCTGTTCCACGATGCAGCCCGTTTCCTGTTTGTGCTAGACAGCAAATCAAGCTATAGTGTGCCTTTGCTGCCATTTTTCTACCCTTGTGCCCATTGTAGGGAATATCTGCACAAAAAAACGTGGGCGAACCCACGTTTATATAATATCAGTGAACGATTCGCGTTCCGGTTTTACCTTCGAAGGCATCTACGATCTTTTCGATCGAGGTAATGAGAACCTCGCTACCACCTCTTTTCAGAAAGTCGATCGCGGCAAGGATTTTGGGACCCATGCTGCCGGCGGGGAACTGCTTATCATTGTAATGCTTTTGTGCTTCAGCAACTGTCATTACTTCCAGATCCTGTTGCTCCGGTTTGCCATAATTGATGGAAACTTTGTCCACACCGGTAAGAATCACAAATAGATCCGCTTTGATGTTCAAGGCTAGAAGTGCGCTGGCAAAATCCTTGTCAATGACTGCATCCACCCCTTCCAGGGAACCGTTGGCTTCACGATAAACCGGGATCCCGCCACCGCCTACTGCGATCACGATCTCTCCCTGATGAACCAATTCGTTGATGGTTTCGGCAGGGATAATCTCGATGGGCATAGGTGATGGAACCACTCTGCGAAAGCCTTTACCGGAATCTTCTTTCAGAGTCCAGCCCAGGCTCTTTTTCAGTTCCTCTGCCTGTTCAGTGCTGTAGTAGGTGCTGCCCACATATTTGGTGGGATTCTGCATGCTGGGATCATTTTTATCTACCACCACCTGCGAAACAATGGTGATCACCTGTTTTTTGATGCCGTGTTGAAGCAGTTTGTTTTGCAAGCTTTGCTCAATCATATAGCCCATAGTACCTTCGGTGGCTGCGTTGAGCACGCCCAGAGGAAGTGCTGCCAGACCCTCTTTTTCTCCGGCTTCCTGTTGGCGCAGCAGGTTACCCACCTGTGGACCGTTGCCGTGAGTAATACTGAGCTGATAACCTCTGCTGATCAGTTCCACGATTCCGCCCAGAGAGTCTCTGGTATTGGCAAATTGCTCAGATATATTTCCTTTTTGACCCGCCTTTATTATTGCGTTTCCGCCTAAGGCAAGAACGGCTGTCTTTTTCATATATTTCCTCTTGTCTATCTTTAAGCTAAAGCCGGGGATGAGTATTGGGCTCATCCCCGGTTATATGTGTATTAATGGATTCTACTTATTTCTTCTTTGGTGCTGCTTTCTTCGCAGCTTTTTTGGTGGCAAAGCCTTCCAATACTTCAGCAATTGTGGGTACGCCAATCTCTTGCAGTTCATATTGAACCTGGCAAGCCGGCTTTTCGATCTCCACGATGCGACGCAGGTCGATCGGAGTGGCAATCACCACAGAATCGCATTCGGTGGCATTGATGGTCTTTTCCAGGTCTTTGATTTGCTGAGCGCTGTAACCCATTGCTGGCAGAAGGATTCCGATATCCGGATACTTCTCGAAGGTCTCTTTGATCTCGCCAACGGCCCAAGGGCGTGGATCCACAAAATCGGCACAGCCGTATTTCTCAGCGGCAACCATACCGGCGCCGAAGGTCATCTCACCGTGAGTGAGAGTGGGACCATCTTCCACCACGAGTACATTCTTGTTCAGAATCATTTCGGGATGATCCACAAAGAGCGGAGAAGCAGCTTCGATGATCTTGGCAGTGGGATTGATGGCTCGCACGTTTGCACGTACTTCGTTGATGTCGTCCATATCGGCGCTGTCGATCTTGTTGATCACAACCACATCCGCCATATATACGTTGGTTTCGCCGGGGTAGTAGCTGATCTCGTCGCCGGGACGATGAGGATCCACTACTACGATGCGAATCATTTCGTCTGATGAGTAGAAAGGAATGTCGTTGTTTCCGCCATCCCAAATGATTACGTCAGCTTCTTTCTCGGCTTCGCGAACGATGGCTTCATAATCCACACCGGAATAGATCACGCTACCCATTTGGATATGTGGTTCGTATTCTTCCATCTCTTCGATGGTGCATTTGTGTTTCTTAAGGTCGGCAAGTTCGGCAAAGCGTTGAACTTTTTGTTTCACCAGATCGCCGTAAGGCATGGGGTGGCGAATGGATACAACCTTCAAGCCACGGGCCTTCAGGGCATTCACAACCGCACGGGTAGTCTGGGATTTTCCGCAACCGGTGCGAGTAGCACAAACGGTGATTAGAGGTTTGGTGGTTTTGATGGTGGTGTTTTCTGCACCCATCAGCATGAAATCCGCACCAATGGCATTCACCAGAGCGGCTTTGTGCATTACCACTTCATAGGGTAAGTCACTGTATGCAAGGACCACGAGGTCCACATTGTGTTTTTGGATCAGTTTCTTCAGTTCACTTTCAGGTTTGATTTCGATTCCTTTGGGATACAGTTTTCCGGCCAAAGCGGCTGGATACTTTTTGTCATCGATACCGGGGATTTGAGTGGCGGTGAACGCTACTACTTCATAGTCCTTGTTGTCACGGAAAAAGACGTTGAAGTTGTGAAAGTCGCGCCCAGCTGCGCCCATAATGATAACCTTACGTTTCATTGGTGTCTCCTTTGGATACTTAGTTTTATGTTCTATGTTACATAGCTTTAAAACACGCACTTAACGTCAAGAAAAATCTTGATAAAGAAGGAAAATGCCGGCCGAATTGGATCTTTTCTGGGCAAGGACGCTCTTGATTCAGCAATTTGCAAACCCATAACAAGGCTCTGACGGAAATCGCATCCAAAACCATCTCCGTCTTGCCTTTTATGGACGATAATCCTGAAGCCAAAGCAGAGTGCATCAGGAGAACCACAGGCGAGGGATGGGATGCCTTCTCGTTCTTCTGTCATACCTATTTCCCGCACATCTTTCCACTACCCTTTTGCCCAGCACATGAGACTATGTTCGATGAGGCGGGTTCGGTCAGTCAGTTCCTTACCTATCCTGATGGCTATATCGATGGCTGTGATGCTCTGGCAGGATGTCTGGAAAGGTTCTCTGAGTACGACATAGGCAGGAATAGAGTCAAAGTCCGGAGGTTTTCCTTCTGATGAACTAAACTACTACGATAAGCTCATGTTGGAATACTACCGGGTCCTCAACAATGCCTGGAAGACCGAGATCAAGGATGCTGCAAGGCTTGCCATCCAGATGCTGAGTGACATGCCCCGAGCCGAGAAGATCAACCAGAACTCCATAGATAAGCTTATGGGCATCATCAACACCCAGTTGGGAGATAGGTCGCGGCACTGGTCAATGAGCCCAAAGCGATAATAGACCGCTGTGTGCGGCTCGGACTGAGAGACACCCAAGTGCAAGCTCAAACCAAGACCAGCATCGGGCTCTGGGGCATCGAAGGTCAGCATCTCTCATCCACCATCCAGAAGCAGCTTTGTTCTGGATCGGGAACCACTTTGAAGCCGACATCAGACAGAGCTTTGCAGACACCCTCTCCAAAGCAATTGAACAAGGCTATACGAAAGAGATGCTGGCAGATACCCTCAAAGACCAGTTCAATGATCTCACTAACCGATCATCCCACTACTGGCAGGGGCTAGCTGAGCATACAGCTCTCAGAATCAGAGAGTTCGGAAGGCTACAGGGATACAAGAAAGCCAAAGCCAGATACTACAAGCTCGTAGTAATCTTAGATGATCGTACCAGTGACATCTGCCGGGCTCTGGCTGCCCAGGATAAGACATGTCCCTTAAACGATGCACTGGAAGTAATGGATAATCTCATGGCTTTGGATACCAAGTCCAGCAGTTTGGATGATGCAAGAGAATACATCAAAGCACTTGCACCCTGGATCAAGGATGATCAGATCGAATATGACTCAGAGATGAACCCGATAGGAGTCTCCGGAGCGCATACTCCATTTCCACCGTTTCACTGGAAATGTAGAACACAAACCGCACTTCTTAGCGTCTAAATGCAGTTATTGGATAATCACATCAATCTCTATTTCCAATGATCGACGCTTTCAAACAGTCAATGTCCAAAGACAACCCTCCAGGTATTTTTTCAATCTGCTCAATGAATGTCATTCTTTGGGAGGGGTTGACTATAATCTCTTCCCTCGCATAGTTCAGGTACGCTACGAAGTACAAGTATTCATTATTATTCGCATATGCAGATTCAATGGCTTCTTGATATAACACTCGCCCTTGCTGGTACTGCTTATTACGGAAATGTATCAATCCCCGCGTAGCCTTTGCACATAGCTGTGTAATCTGGTCAGCATTGGCAAAACTAATGCTATCTAAGTATTCGAGGGCTTCTTCTGTCTGGTTTTTAAGCGCATGATAATATGCGATATTATTCAAAAGAAGAGGATCGTTAGGATGGGATATCAATCCAGCTTTACAAAACATAGAGGCTGTATCGTAATCTTGATAAACAGAACCTGCAACATCAGAACCAATTAACGCCGGCGTTTTACTAAATGGTTGATCCATGAACCACTTTTGAGTCAATTCAATAACATCCTGCCATTTTTTTGCCGAGTAAGAATCCCGAGCTTTTGCTTCATAAAAAGTGTTTAGATCCTCGTAATTCACATCTATGTTAAGAAGAGAATCTTTGCTATTTGCCCATTCAACTTGAGCAAGTGTGTTGTCATTCGGATTCTCGATTGCTAGTTTAAAATAACCTCTACTTCTCTTTCGACTTCCGTTCATTAGTTCTAGAGTGGCTATTGCACTTGCTAACTCAGATATGTGAAACCTGTTATCGTTCCAGGAATCAAGTAGTTGGATACCTTTCTTTACATTAGTAGCTGGTAGAGATAATGATGTTGTAACAGCAATATCTGAAGCCAATATCCAAGGATCTTTTTTGAGTAGAAACTGGTTTTGGCGCAGGCAGAATAAGGCCAAATCCTCTTCATGATAATGCACAGCAAGCCTGATCAATGATCTAATGACATATCTATTATGTGGAGCTAGATGAGCTGCAGTTGTTATCGATCTGATAGCCTTCTTTTTATTACCAACGATTGAATACAATCTGGCTAACTCAACATATGCAAATGGATTCCGGATATTTATAATTACAAATGATTTAAGGTCTCTAATCTTGTGCCTTATCCTTTGGCGATTCTCATCCGTCAGGAAATCTTGAAAAGATATATTGTAGTTGTGATTCTCTTTGAGGATATCCTTCCCGATTAACTTTCCGGCAAAGTCCTTCTGCCTTTGAGTCGAACCAGGATGCGAAAAAACATAATTGGCAGCTTCTATTGCCTCAGTTAAGCTTTTGTTGTCTGAAAGAATTGCATGATTCATTAAGTCTAATGCTATTACTAATGAAGGTGTTTTGTTCCAATCTGATGCTAGTGATTGGATATCATGAAAGCTGGGTGTTGTACTAACTGAACATTGATTTACTGAATCCAGCTCCCCTAACTGAGTTGTCTTGGCCAGGTTTCGGAAGTTTGGAATTACATTTCTATCTTTATTTACAGTAAATACAGCCATAATCTACCTGCTTAGAAACCTTGACCGAAATTGCAATAGATCGAAGGCTGATACGACTCTTTCAAGATCGTAAGGATTTCCGTTAGTGACACCTTGTTTAACTAGGTTAGTTTTAGGATGTCCTCTCATTTCGGGAAATGGGTAACATAAATACGATACAATGTCCAACAAGTCTTTTGTTACTATATTATCACCTATGCTTCTCGTCAATTCTTCTTTAACTATTTGGAGAGAAAGAGAGAATCCATTTAGCAAGTAGTCTTTTACCGAATCGAAACTATCATGCCAGTTTCTCCAATGAAAATTTTCAGGGATATTATCATAAAGAAGTGTAGAAAATCTAAACCCAGTAAAGTAGAAGACGGCTAAACTACCGAGTAAATATAAGTCTATGGCGAAAGCACGTAGTTTCCAATCTTTGTTATAGCTCCCGTACATTATCTCTGGTGGGGCATAAGTGTAATCTCCAGAATACTCCTGATCATTGAACGGAGATTTATGGAGTGGAGATTGTGACCTGCCCAAGTCACCGATTAACGTGTCATCATCAAGCACTAACACATTAGAAGGCTTGAGGTCCTGATGAGAGACCATAATGTAATGAAGTTGCTTCAGACCGACAGCAACACTATGTAGAGACTTACACTTCCACGCAATGTTACAATCATCTGAGTACACAATTTTCTGTCTGACATCACATGTTGCCAAATCAAAAATTAGATATGGAACTTGAGGAATAACATAGTTCGGCAGAACCTCGATATCGGCCTCATTCGCTGCAAGAATCTTACTGACATGATTATCTCTACAGACCTTAGAAATGTCTCTTTCGTAGACGAAGGCATTGGTTACTTCTGCCATTTTATCGGCAATATCATTACCTCCTGGAATACTAAAGAACTTGATGTAGTCAAACGCCTTCAAGAAGCAGATCCGAGTGTTTCCTTTCTCTCGTCTTTTTACTTTATAACAGACTGAGAAGTATCCTCCAGTTGTATTGTCAGTCGGTATTTTCTCAAGCACTTCCCAACCTGATTTCAATATTAGTCCGGTGAGATTATGGGCTGCATTAAGTTCGTCGTTCATATATACCTCCTCTCGAACTATTCTAATATTCAAGGATTTGATTTAAAAGAGTTACCCTCATAATAACGATATATTACTCCGATGTTTGAAGGTTTACTGACTGCTCGATAAGACTTAGAATATTAGAAAGATTGCTATCGTCACTAACAATCACTTGATAATCCCCGTTTCCAAGTGTACCTATGCCAGATACATCTGTTGCAAGCTTAAAATTGTCTACTAACTTCCCCTTGGGTATGTTTAAGTATAATTTTAGCTGTGACTTCTGTATAATTATAAGCACTGGTGTCCTCAAAAAAAGATGTTTTCAAAGTATAATCTGAAGCAAATCGTGTCATTTCTTTGCTGACAACATCTGCCATTGCGCAAGCTATTGTCATAATAATTGCTAATGTTAATATAGTCAATTTCATAAGTTCCTCCAAATCAAGTTGTGGGTAATTCTTGTAAAAGAACGAGATTTTTACTCTTTACATATCGCAAATTACAAACCATTGATTGATATTTCTGTAACCTGCTGCTAACATATGCAGTTGCATAGTTGTCGTGTTATTCATTGTGGTGAAATTCACCACGACCTCGAGAGATTACAAGACATAACATGAATTTAACGCCATAATCGATAGACTATTACAAGTTCGTGGCAGATTTTTTACCTCAAATGGTAAAAAAAACCAGCCTAAGCTACCCATTACCTCATCTACCTAACTGAACCCGAGAAAGATTTTCATGGCTCAATACCTATGATCAGCAATGGCACCGGAGGGCTACTTCTGCCTTGACGCATGACATTGTAAACCTCTCCCTCGTAATACGCAACCCCGCTGGACATCTGGGCTTGCATGGATTTCATCGGCAGGATTTCGATTCCAAGATTGATAACACCTCCTGAATAGAATAGCATGTGTTTAACAAACAGATCAAAGGCAACGAAGGCATACTTACCAAACTGCACTTCGACGGCTACCTTATCTTTAACGAAGTCAGTCTGGTTGTAGCTATAGATGGGGTTTTGTTCACCTTTGGATACAAGGAATTTTTTCTGCTCCTGGGTAGTCATTTCCAGACTTTGCAGCATCAAATCTCGATTTAATGTGATATAGTAGCTGTATCTGGTTTCCGACCACCCGAGTGATTCAAATCTTTGCTTGAATGATGTATTCAAGTCCTTGGGGCTAAACAGCAGTTGACCGGGCATTGTCTTTTCTTTGCTTACCTTAGTTTTGCATGCCTCTGCATCAATATCGTTTATGACGCTTTTGATTTCGGAATATAGCTCAGGATGGTGAACGATTAGATATTCCTCCCCGTTCATGTGTGAGAAGGTCTTTACTATCTGCATTTGCTCTCTCCAAAGATGCTTAGGTTCTCCCACTCGTTCGGGACACAGCTTACCTTATCATTAGCCGAGGGTTCGTGTATCTTCTTTCCGATGGGTCTTGTCTTGAGGTATCCGTTCTTTAGCGCTTTAACTCTTTCTGCTGTTAATGCACAGTATTCAGCTTCTTTCTCGATTCCAATGGCATTACGCTTGTTCTTTAATGCCGCCACAACTGTTGAGCCAACCCCAGCAAAGGGATCGAGAACCCAGTCATCTTCATTGGTCAAAGCAAGCACGCATCTTTCTACAAGCTCGATAGGGAATTGGCAGGGGTGTATGGTTTTTTCAGGATGATTGGATTTTACGTTGGGGATATCCCATATCTCGCTGTCCCAATCTTCCTGGATAGTAGTCCAGATATCGCTGGGGTTCTTGCCTAAGGGATTCCCAGAGGGCAGTCCCTTATTCGGCCCTTTGAAATGTCTCTTGCCCGGATATTTTGAAGGAACTCTTACAGCATCGAGGTTAAAGGTATAATCGTTCGTCTTGGAAAACCAGAGGATTGTCTCATAACGTCCGGAAAACCTGTTGGAGGCATGTAAACCATGTCCGAACCGCCATATTATTCTATTGCGTAGTTGAAGCCCGTACTTCTTAAAAATCTGATAATAGAATACATCCAAGGGGAATACCTCACCCTTATCCACGTAATTTCCTACTTCCCAACAAATGCTTCCTTTTGGCGATAAAACCCGAATCAACTCAACAATTATATTCTCCTGAGCCTGCAAGTATGACTCTATGGAAGTTTTCGTTTCGTAGGACTTGCCGATATTGTAAGGAGGTGACGTGATTATCAGGCTAACAGACTCTTTCTCCATGCCTGAAAGAACTTCCAGTGCATCTCCGTTTTCGATAGCATATTTCAGCTTGATCGGTTCAAAGTCACATGTGCTTTCGTAGGTTTGAAACTGCATTAAATATCTCCAAATACTAATTACCATTACCTTCGGGAGAAGTCTGCCATCCAGACCAATCTCCTAATTTACTGTATTGAAGGCAGCCATATTTTGTCAACCACAATTTCTGTCTCATTCTTGCTCATCCTGATTTGTCAGCATACATGGTAGTGCTTTCATTGCTCCGGATCGATGATCCAGTATTTCAAGGAGCATAAATGGAAGCGAAACTGATGGATAGAATCAAAGAACAATTAGTCAGACATGAGGGTCTGAGGCTGAAGCCATACCGCTGTACGGCAGGTAAGCTGACTATCGGTATCGGGCGCAATCTCGAATTTTGATAGCACGCAGATGTCACAGATCGAACGGATTCACGCAGATTTTGATCAAACTGGATTCAAATCAGATACCTGTCTTGCTGAGTTATCTCTATCCTAATGATGAGCTATCCGAGCTGATGAGGAAAGGGAAATGATCCCCATTCCGGTCGAAACTGCAGACTTGCTGGCAGTGCTCAACCTGCCCAAGGAGATGGCTGATAACGTTATCTTCAAGGAGCATAAAGGGCTGGTCATGGAGACCATCAGAAGCCTTGTTTTGGATAATTTTTACCAGGATGCTATACGTAACGACTATCCTGATGATGATCCCCTCCTGATCTCTTTTCGGCGACACACTAAATCCTTTGCAAGCAAAGTCTCCAGGGAACCCGTTTTTGGGTTCTGTTTCCTGATGCTGCAGAGTACTTGCGAGTTCCTCAATTTGAAGACCCTGGGCGAAGGAATAGTCAAGACTGTAGGATTAGACCAGTCTGCCACCGAATTGCTCACAGGGAGTGAAATTGACGCATTCAAAGCCAATCTTGAACTGAGGGCACTAACCGTCTTGAGTTCCTATCTCAATCTACAAGGTCAGGACCGCCTGAATGAGCTCAAGCCCAGAACGCCTCGTGTTATCCGGGTAGGAGTGATCTGATGTCAGATCGTGACTTTACTTCTCTATGAATGAATTTTGCTTATCTGTTGAATATATTCCAATATCATCGTATATATGTATGAATTAATCCTTGACTATCGTGCTTGTCAGACATTTTTTGGCTGCATGGCATGGACACAGTAACTTCTGTTTCAATAATTGACAGCAGCTGTAAAAAAGCCATAGACATTTATACTGAGGTGAATCGTGCCGATACTGTCTTACGATAGCAAGAGAGACGAATCCGGGTTGATGCAGCTTCTCCAGGAAGAAGGAGAGGATTGGTCTTGTTATTTTGCCCCACATCGATGGGGCAATTACTGCCGGGCTTTGGCAGAATCCATTGTGTATGTGGCCTATGAAAGTGAAAAGCTTTGTGGCTTTTGCCGTGCTTTAAAAGACGGAGAATTTTACATCTATGTGTGCGAATTGCTAGTTGGGCGTGAACATCGGGGTAATAGCTTGGGGTTAAAGCTTTTGAAGCGTATTGAAACAAAATTTTCGGATCACGATGTGTATGTAATGTCCGACGCGGATGGGTATTACGAAAAAATTGGTTACAAAAAGGAAGGGACAATATACCGGGTAAAGTGAAATACAGCGGCACTTCCGACTAAACTCCCTACTACACAAAGTGAAATTCGGCAATAATGTCTTCCGGCTGAAGGATTTATCCACATATCACATCCATTTAGCTACCTGAATGTTTTATAGGGTTACTGCTTGATTTGCTTGATTGCCGTTCACATTTACTTATCCATCCACTTATCCATTTATCCATCAATATCTTGCATACTCACCCAATTTCTCCCTGTATTGATGGCGTTCATCACTTCTTTATCAAGCGTTCATCAAGCGTTAATAATTAACGCTTGATGAACGCTTGATGACCACTTGATTAACACTGTCAACAGAGGTGACAGAGAGATGGGGAAAATGGTCTTTCCTGATTTTGGTCACTGATTTTAGTCATGGTTTTTGTCTTTTTAGCTGTCTTTTCGGTCTTTTTGTGGTCTTTTGCCGAGCACCTTTTTTTTGCAGGCGAATACTTGCGACACATAGCTTTGGCTTAGCGGGGTCTACTCTGTGTTTGGGCAGCAAGACCGGGCAGAGGAATACCGAGATCCCGCAGTTTGCAAAGCCTTTGGGCAAAGCTATTTCAGATTGATCAGCTCATATATTTTCACAGCTTTATTCTTACCTTTCACTTTCACTTCGTCCAGATAGCGAGCTTCCACCAGCTCTTTCACGTGTTCATAAGTAAACTCGCTGATAATGATGTGTTTGGGAGTGTCATACTCCTTATTGATGCTTTCCAGGCGGGCGCCCAGATTGATGGTATCGCCGATGGCAGTGTAGTCAAAGATCTGCTCGCTGCCCAAGTTTCCCACCACCGCAGAACCGGTGTTTACGCCGATTCCGATCTCAAAGCTTTCTTTGCCCTCACTGCGCCATTTTTCCTGCAGTTCCGTCATCTTTTCACGCATTTGCAGGGCTACTTTGCAGGCATTCAGGGCGTGATTGGGCAGGGGAAGCGGAGTACCGAAAAGTGCCATAATCTCATCCCCTACAAATTTATCCAGAATACCCTGGTTTTCCACGATCACATTCACCATCGCGGTAAGGTATTCCTTGAGGATATTCACTGTTTCTTCGGGACTGTGGTTTTCGGAATAGGTGGTGAACGAGCGAATATCCGAAAACAATACGGAGATTTCCTGCAGAGAGCCACCATAGCTGAGTTTCTTGGGATTTTTTAAGAGTTCGCTTACCAATTCCGGTGCCATATATTGCTGGAAGGCCTGGCGGATGAAGCGTTTCTCTTTGAGGGAATCGAGGTAGTGACATATCAAGCTGGCCACATAGATAAAGAGCAGTGCCAGAACCGGTTGTACGATAGGGATCAGATAGCTTTGCCGTTCAAAAAGGTAATAAGCAAGCAGGTATTGCAAAGCGAATAGAATGAGCAGAGCCAGCACCGACAGTTGAGGCTTCAGCTTGCGGAAAGCAAACCATAAGAGCAGCAGAGCCACAAACTCCAGCAGCATATACAGCCAAGGGTTTACAGCATAGAGATAGTCGCCATTTTGTACCATCTCGATGAAGTTGGCATGGATCTCTACACCGGGAGTCCATTCTCCACCAAATGGAGTGGGAAATTTGTCGTGCAATTCATCGATTGTGGCACCAATCAGCACTATCTTGTCCTGCAAAATACCAGAATCCCGAATGGAGTAAAATTCATCAAATTCGATGCCTTGATAACCCGGCATTGCCATTGTGGAATCATCGATCACACTGGCATAGGATATATGGGGAAAAGAAGAAGCGGGGCCATAATAGTTTATTATGGCTTTGTTGTGTTTATAGATAGGAATCTTATGATTTGCCACCGTCAGATGAGCATCTTCGCTATGTAGATGATCTGCCCAATCACTTTGGTAGAGACGGCTGTTTGCCAATCCGGCCACACCGATGCTGTAATACTTGTGATTGTCCATTTCTTCAAACAAGCTATATTTTCTGATCGCATTGTCCGAATCCGAGTTCATATTCACAATACCCCAAGGGCTGCCGTTGGCCACGATATCGCCAATGGGTGTGAGCAATTGATCCGGGTCGCCGTGAGCTTTGCCGTGCAACACTTTTCCCGCAAAGACGACATTATTGGAGGCGGCAGCCGCATTAGCCAGCAGCATGTCGGACTCCGGATAGCGGGAGTTTTCGGTGAACTCAATGTCAAAAATAATGAGCTTGGCCCCGGCTTCGCTCAGGTTTTCGATGAGTTTGGCGTGGTAGTCTCTGGGAAAGGGCCAGGTCGTATTTAGGGCGCTGAAACTTTCGTCGTCGATGGCAATGATCACGATATCTTCGCTGATTTGGCGGGGGCCCCGCATATGGAAGAGGCTATCCTGGGCCTTGTATTCCAGAGAATCAAACACGGGAATCAGGAAGATGATTTTGAGGATTATCAGGATGAGGACAGGCAGAAAAAACGAGCGATATCGTGACATGGTGCATCTCCTTTTATAAAGGGACGAAGCGTGGTTTTGAGGCCACGCTCCGAGTAAGGTTATTTTTTGTTGAGCTTAGAATCTCTGGTTCAATAACAATCTGAAGGTTGTGGTGTCGTAATCCTTGCTGCTGTCATCATCATTCTTGTATGTTTTCATCCCGAGGTCGGCAGTTACAGTCATATTGCGGATGGGATAGCTCTCCACGCCGAAATTGATGTAATTGTAGCTCTGGGCTTCCTGATCCCCGGAAAGGCCGGTATTGCGATATGACACATATGGCTTAATGCGATTTTCCCAGATGGCATAATCTGCCTTCAAATAAAGACTGTTACTCTTGTTTTCCTTCGAGCTCAGATCGTCCTTGTTTGTAGAAGTGGAATACGATACCAGAGTTGTAAGGGGGATCATGTTGAAGCGATTATTCATGGTAAAGCCGATGCCGGAATTTCCGTTGTCGGAAGTATATGAATCAGGAATTGTGCGTTTGACATTGTTGCCCCCAAAGCGGTAACTAATATCAAGCTGAGTGGGCACATAGGGAATCTGCACGATATTGTAGCCAATGCCAAAGCTCATATTTTGGGCATTACTGGTAATGGGGTCAAAGCTACTGTCCTCAATATCAGTATTCTGCTTGTTTTCGCCACGGTTGTCATTGAAAGAAGCCTTCACATAAGGCATATTGGGAATACGCAGGATAGCCGAAGCAAAGATGTTTTGGTATGTATTGGTTTCGCTTTTGTGCTCCATCAGATTGTCTTCGGTAGTACTGTAACCGCCTGATATGGTAATGAATCTACCGAATGAAAACTGATCTGTGATGGAAAGCACCCGGGTATCCCTTTGGTTTCCGAAAGTACCCATCGAATTGAAAGCGCTGCCGGTTTCGTTGTATTGAAGGTTCAGGAAGTTGTTCCAGAAATACATACGGACATAAGCGTTCCAAGCCACATTAGCCATGCTGGGCACGAAAGGTTCCATGTTCGTATTGATGATGAAGAGGTCGGCATAGTCTTCCGGATCTACTTCGATGCCGGCAAACTCGTTGTCCAAGCCATAATTTTCCATCTCTTCCACGGAAATGGCGCCGGGCAAGGTATTTGTGTTCAGCATGCTGCCGGCAATTTCAAAACCTGCCAGGAAATGTTGATCAGGCACGTTCAGTTGCATATCCAGGCTTATTACGGCGTTGTCTTGCGGTCTCACGGTATATACAGTATCACCTTTTGCGTCGCTATAGCTGTAATAGGCCTCACCCAGAGAGCTGCGAATGTCACGATGGCGAGCGCCGGTAATGCCTAAGCGAAAGCTTTGGTCGTTGCCAAATTGGATTCTGGCAGCTATGGCTTCTTGTTTGAAGGTGCTCAGACCGGTGGGACTGGCGCTTGCCATGTATTCGGTTTTACGAACAGATTCTCCATGTGCCCAGGTCAGTTCCAAGAACCGGGTGTGGAACTTACCATAGAGTCCTCGGATGTTTTTCCCCGAAAGGGTGAATTGGGAAAGAGAGGGCGAGTAATCACCAAAAAACACGTCCAGCAATGGGATTTTGACGCCAAAGGTATAGCGGTTTACCGGTTGAGAATTCTTGTCTTCCAGGCTGGATACCAGCAGATTGGCCTGCATATCGGCTATACCATAGCTTCCATACAGGTCTGCCCAAGTGCTATAATCATCATCGGGATCCGAAAATACCTTATCTTTGTCCGATACACCGTATACGTTGGCGGCGAAATTTACCGAACCTCTGTAAGTAAAGGGCAAGGCAGGCTTTTTACTGCCGGGCAGGATCTGGGTTATCCATGTGGGTGAATACACATCGGCGCCCTTCACTTTTGCCGTGATCATCGCCTTTTTGATGCCATCCTGGGGGCGATCTTCCCGATACATCAATACGGATTCACTAAATTGGGTTTGTGAGGTAACATCTCTGTCTCCCACAAAGACGCGGATACTTTTTGGATCCACATCTTCTGCCAGAGCCAAATAGCTGACCGCCAATACATAACCATCATCGGCAGAAATCGAACTATCGTCTGAAATCAATACAAAGCCATCGTTGAGCGAACCTTTGGGAGCGTTCAATTTCAACACGTACAAGGGAGTAATTCCATCATCCGCGGGCAGATACCCTGCCGCGCCGTTGCTCAATCTGAATTCAAAACGATATTCAACATCGTTTGTGGACACCGCAGTGCGAGGTATAATACCTCGCCAGTAGGTGGAAGCAGGATCGTCCTGGCGCATCGGTTCTGCTTGCCAGACAGTGCTGCCAACCAGTCGATATTGCACATCAACACTGGAGATATCTGTCCCGCCATCAACAATTTCCAGGAGGAGTTCCACATCAGCTCCGGGGACGAATGATTCCGGACTCACATGCAAAGCGGTAAGCGCCAATAGTGCCAGACAGGGGACTGTCAATGCAATTGTGACTAGCAGTCTTTTCATATTGAACTCCTTGTATTAGTAATGGATTTCTATCAGTTTGCGATTCCCAGCATCGTCCAATACAGGCACAATGATAGGTTCCCGCTCTTCACTCTGAGCAGATTCCAGTTCGGCTTTTTGTATTTCATCGAGGTCGTCAGCGCTGCTTACTCTCACCCGGATTCCACCATCGGGACTCACGATACCTGTCTTGCCTTTGCCAACTAGTTGAACTTCATCGGTCTCCAGCACACGCAATTCCACTTCACCGTCGGTAACCGTGAAGGTGCTGAAGCCATCGTCATCCACTTTGGTCAAAAATTCGGTTCCTTTCACGGAAGCAACGGTGGTGGGGGTTTGCACGGTGAAGGTACCGCTGCCCTTTTTCACTTGAGTAAGGATACTACCCTTGGTCACATTCACTTTTTTGCTGAGTTTTCCGCCTTCCTTGCTGGCGTTTACGGTTACCACAGAATTTGAAAAAAGCTTGATCATGGAGGAAGCATCAATGTATTTGTAGGCCGCGAAGCTTTCCGCTCCGGTGCGCAAGACATCCTTGTTTTGCAGCAATTCACCATTCTTGAATTTTAGGTTTTTCAAAGCGCGTTCCAAGCTTACCTTTCCTTTGCTGGCTGAAAGGATGGCTACACTATCAGCCAATAAAGCAGTTGCCAACAGCAGTATTACGGATATTAATAGGATTCTTTTCATTCTTTCCTCCTCAATCCCTTACCTTAACTTCGATTTCTTTACCCATTAGGCTGTTCAATATATCGATTGCATCCTGTCCGCGGTAGGTTCTGCCTTCGTAGATCACCTCTCCGGTAGGAGTGTATCCCAGGTTCAAGATATTCAGGAGGGCCGGATTTTTAAGCATGGTCAGGATTGCTTGAACATCCTCAGGGCTTTGGTCTCCGCCTTCATCAGCTTTGTAGCGGAACACAAACCAGGAGCTGGCATATGGGTTTTGCTGAGAACCATTCCTGCTTACATTGGGATTGTATTCATCATAGCGATCGGTAAAAACTTGCCAGGCATAGTAATAATCTCCATTCAGAGGCAGATACTCGGAGAATCCGCTGCTCACGTCTCCCTCACTACGGAAGACCTCTGTTCCCGTACTATGGATGTTAGAGAGAGAAGGAGGGTTGTTCGGAGGATATTCACGTACCACAAGAGTTTGAGTGTTGAAGCCGGTATTCACCGAATTCCAGATGAAACTCACCGGTAAATCGCTGAGGCTTGGGACATTCTGTCCGATAAGCGCTCCGGGACTGATGAGATTTATGGCCCCAGCATTTCGGATGGTGATAGTGAAGCTAGCATAGGCCACATCAGCAGGATTTAGTTCCGGCCAGGCTGAGACCTTGAGTACCATTTTGCCGTCCGGGAAATATCCGGAGAGAATTGCTTCTTCCAAAGTGGCCAGATCCTCAATCAAATCCACAATGTTTATGTTGATGGAACCATCCGGCTTGAAATATTGGTTATCCGTATTTGTGATCAGTTCCCGGTTCGACATCTGAAGAACCTGTCCGGGAGCCAGGTTTTGGATGCTGATAAATATGGCATCATTAGGTCCAATAATCTCATTGTTGTTCCAGCTCAATTCCACCCGAAGTTTCACTTTTTGTTCCATTTGGTCATTGGTGAGTCTCAGAGTGGTAAGTAGGGGTTGAGACTGGGGATTTACGGGGTCGAAGCTGAAAGTACTCAGCTGATTTACCTGTATGCCGGAAGGCGTGAATAGCAAGTCTAATGACCAGATATTCAAGACTACGAGCAGTAGGGCAAAGATGAAAAGTATGCGTTTCATGATACCTCCACGTGTCTTGCCACGGAGTTTTTTATTATCGTTTCAAGCAGGTCGCCAAAAGACATTCCCGCTGCCTTGGCTGCCATCGGAGTCAAGCTGAGAGCCGTCATCCCGGGCAGCGTATTAACTTCCAAAAAGTACAGTTTATCTTCGTCCAAGCGAAAATCCACTCTGCCATACACAGAACAGGATAGGGCCTTGAAGGCACGAACGGCATAGAGCTGTGCCAAGTGCGCCATGGCCTCGTCGATGGGCGCCGGAGCCAGATATTCAGTGTTGCCTTTGGTATATTTATTCTGATAGTCATACCAGCCGGCTTTTGGTTTGATCTCCACCACCGGCATGGCTTTGTCGTCCAAAATGCTAACCGTCAATTCCCGCCCCGGGATGTATTCTTCCAAAAGCACAGTGGAGCAGTATTTGAAGGCTTCGTTTACAGCCTCTTTCAGAGAACATATATCCTCCACCATACTGATGCCCACACTGCTGCCGGCATCATTTGGCTTCACGATGATGGGCAGGCCCAAAGTCTCGGTAATAGCCCGGTAATCCGAAGGATCGTTATAATCCTCCAGAAGGTTGCCGCGCATCAAGATGTGTTTTGGTACCGGAACTCCCTCTTCGGCTACTAGCAGCTTGGCGATATATTTGTCCATAGCCAGAGTAGAGCCTTTGGAGAGTGAACCCGTAAAGGGAATTCCCGCCAGTTGCAAAGCCGCTTGCAGGTCTCCATTCTCGCCACAGCCACCATGCAAACCGTTGAAGACCATAAAGGGATGTTCAGCTTCGATGGCCAGCAGTAGGTCGGCAAGGCGAGGATAATCCGCGGGATCCAGCTCGCACACGTCATACTGCGATAAGCGCAACTCTTTGGCAATCTCCGATCCGCTGACCAGAGAAACATCTCGTTCCGGAGAGATGCCGCCTTTTAACACAAGGATCTTTTTCATGAACCTCTCTTACAGTTTTATCTGATAAAATACACATAAATCCAAACCCAGGGCAGCCTTGAACCGGGCTACATCCTGCACGTTTGCTCCACAATAATCGAAGATCCTGCTCCCCTTGGGAAGGCTTTGAAGGAGGCTGAGACTGTGAAAAGAAGCAGCACCCCTTTTTAGAGCCTCTTCCGAGGTAGCCTTGTATAAAGTATAAACCACCTCACCCCCATCGTAGAGTAAAATATTTGCGCTTACCACTTCGTTTTCCCAGAGAACGTTGAATTGTTTCAACAACCCGGCATCATGAAGGTGAGTAAAAAAGACTTTCATGGAATGGTAACTAACTCCGAGATTGTGGTTTTTTCTGATATCCAGCCTTTTTTGCAGAGCCAGAAAGGCATCTGGATCAAAAGACTCAACCAGTTCCATACCCAGATTCTGGGCGTTGCGAAATTTCTTGCGTTCATCCGGCAGAGAATTCAGGACTTCCGTGCTGGCACATCGGAATGTATACAAAGGCGAGGCTTTGAAGCCATTCCAGGTGAAGCCTCTCACATCGAGGTTTTCCGGATTCAGCTGGAGCTTGACCCGTTTGTAGTTTTCTCCCAGAAAGCGGGCCACCCGAGAGCAAACAGCCGTAGTATCCAATAAAATCCTGGCCTTACCGGCGTTGTTTTCAAAGGCAAAGGAAATCCCCTGGTAGTATGCTCCCACAGGGGTCACGAGGGCTTTTATCCCCATCTTTCTGCGCTCATACAAAGGAAGGATGGCAAAGAGTTCTTCACCCTTATACACCTGCAATTGAAACGCCGTCACATTGTGCATTCTCGCTATAGCATCCATAAACTCGGGATTGTGCCAATAGCTGTATCCCCCGGATATTTGCCTGGCTTCTCCGCTTTGTATATCTGCGATTTTTATGCTATAGTTCATGATCCCAGGTGTTGCTTGATGGCAGCTATCAGTTCATTGAGGTTGAATGGTTTTATGATATAATCCGAAGCTCCCTCTACCATCGCTTTGTAAGCGCTGTCGATAGTAGGATATCCGGTCATTATCAGGCAAAAAATCTCAGAATCGGCCGCCATGAGCTTTTCCATCAGTTCCAAGCCATTCATCCCCGGCATCACTAAATCTATAATGGCAAGTTTGTATTGACCCGGTTTGAACAATTTCAAAGCGGCGGCGGCATCTTCGGCCATGTCGGCCCGGTAATGATGGAGTTTGAGACAGTCCCCAATTACCTCTCTCAGCAAACGGTCGTCATCAACGAGCAGAATTCTAGGTTCCATATTGGCCACCTCGCTTCCTTTATATTATTATTGTGGCATTTTAGCCGGGTGCAGATAATAGTCAACAAAAAAAAAAGCCACCACCGTGTCGATGCTACAAATTTTAGCCGTCCGTAACTCTCATTAGCTGAGACGAAGTTCAGCGATCCCCACTATTACGGCTCTTACGCCTCTCAAAAAGACCAAGGGAGGAATAGCCAAAACCGACCCAAAATTGTAGATTATCATAAAGCACAATATTTATATTGACGGGAAAAGTACCCTTGCAATAATTGACATACAAGACGTAAAAGAGGTTCTTATGAAAGGAATAGTGAAGTGGTTTAATAAAAATAAAGGTTACGGCTTTATTCTTACTGAAGACAACAAGGAGTACTTTGTACACTGGAAATCCATTGTCACCAATTCTCCCAGAGAGTTGAAGGTATTGGAGCAAGACGAAGAAGTAACCTTTGATTTGATCGAAACCGAGAAAGGAATTCAAGCCATCAATATCATCAGGACACATCCCTGATAGTTTTTCGCTTGATCTTTGGGCGCTGTTCTCGGCGCCCATTATTATATACTGCAGTATCGCATGATAATGGTTCCAATTACCAGAGATGAGCCCGGATGAACAGGTAAAGCGATAGTATGCCATTTCTCCCGATCAACAAACAAGACATGAAAGCCCGGGGCTGGTCTGTCTGCGACATCATCCTCATTAGCGGAGATGCCTATATAGACCATCCCTCCTTTGGCGTTCCCATCATCGCGAGGACCCTGGAAGCTGCTGGGTTCAGAGTGGGTATCATCGCTCAACCGGACTGGCACAATGACGCAGATTTTATGGCTCTGGGCGCTCCCCGGCTATTCTTTGGCATCAGCTCCGGAAATATGGATTCTATGGTGAATCATTATACTGCCCAGCGTCGGCTACGCTCCGATGACGCCTACAGTCCGCAAGGCAAAAGCGGCAAGAGACCGGATCGTGCCGTAATGATCTATACCAACATCATCAAACGGTTGTATAAAGGCATCCCGGTGCTAATCGGCGGAGTGGAAGCCTCTCTGCGACGAGTGGCACATTACGATTTTTGGCAAAACAAGGTGCGCAATAGCATATTGGCAGACAGCAAAGCCGACCTTTTAATCTATGGCATGGCAGAGCATACGATCACAGATCTGGCACAAAAACTGAACGCCGGTAAACATATATCCGAACTGAATGATCTTCCTTCCACAGTATGCTATTGCAAGGAAGCGGGAGAGCCACGCTTGCCGGATGCCGATCAATGCGGGGATAAAAACACTTTTCACCTGATGAATCGTGTTTTTTACGATAACTATGCCACTAAGGCTCTCTTTCAACTCAATGGCGGCCGCTGGATCAAACACAATCCCCCCGCCCCCGCTCTGCCCGGTAAAGAACTGGATAGAATCTACTCTCTGCCCTTCATGAATGCGCCTCATCCCATTTATGGAAATCAACGCATCCCGGCATGGGAACAGATCAAGCAAAGCATCACCAGCCATCGCGGTTGCTACGGTGGCTGTAATTTCTGTGCCATCGCCGTGCATCAGGGACGCAGGATCCAATCCCGCTCTGCAGCCTCCATCATCGCGGAAGCACGCAAGCTGAAAGGAACCATCAGCGATGTGGGCGGACCCAGCGCGAATATGTATGGCAGCTATTGTAAACTCGGTTTTCCCGATAGCTGTCCCCGCCGCTCCTGCATTTTCCCGGAGATCTGTCCCAATCTGGTTTTGGATCACGAAGCGCAATTGCATCTGCTGGATGCAATCTCCAAACTTCCGGATATCAAGCATGTATTTATCGCCAGCGGCATCCGCCACGACCTGGTTTTGGGCAATAAACGCTACATCAAAGCCATTGCGACCAAATATACCGGGGGTAGGTTGAAATTGGCTCCGGAGCATAGCGCGCCAAATGTGCTGAAACTGATGGGCAAGCCTCCGATCGAGCGCTTTGAAGCCTTTTCCAAAGAGTATTTCGAAGAACTGCGCTCTTCCGGACTCAAACGTCAGATCATTCCCTACATCATCATCGGCCATCCCGGTACGACGATGGAAGACGCAATAGCCCTGAAACATTGGTTGGAAAAACATAAGATCCATGTGGAACAAGTACAGGAATTCACTCCAACGCCAATGACCATAAGCACTTGCATGTATTATACGGGTCTGGATTTTGAGAGTGGATCCCCCATACATATACCCTCGCCGGGCGAGATCCGCAAGCAGAAAGAGCTGATCGTGAAGCCAGCGTTTGCTACCAAACCCAGGCCTCGCAAGACTTTCATAAAAGCATAGACAGATGATTTCCCCATCCGCATATTCCACATTGTTGTTGACAGATAAGCCAATCATATAATCTTGGAACCAATACAGGGGTGCTGAGTTTTCAGCTGAGAATATACCCTTCGAACCTGATCCGGATAATACCGGCGCTAGGAAGTACAAAAATACTCCCCACCAGAAACCATCCTCGAAGGATCCTCTCAATCCCCCTTAAAAAACACAAAGGGGAAAAACATGGAAAAAACTATTTCCACCGCCATCTGTCAAGACTGGTTTCACAAACTGTCTCTACACCTGGAAAACGACGTGATTATTGTAGGCGCGGGGCCATCAGGCCTTGTCTGTGCCGCAGAACTAAGTTCGAAAAACATCAAAACCTGTGTAATCGAAAGTAAACTGGCCCCAGGCGGAGGCATGTGGGGCGGCGCGATGCTCTTCAACAGTATCGTAGTCCAGGAAGAAGCCCGCTATATCTTGCAAAAATACGGCATCAATCATCGGGAACACACGCCAGGATTTTATGTGGCCGACGCCGCTGAAGCAAGCTCCGCTCTGATCTATCAAGCCAGCCATAACGGCTGTGCCATCTTTTCCGGAATGCGTATGGAAGATGTGCTGGTAAAAGATGATAGAGTGCGGGGAGTGGTAGTGAACTGGACACCTGTGTTGCGCCTGGACATGCACGTAGATCCGCTCTCACTATTGTCCGGCTGCGTTGTGGACGCCACAGGACATCCCTCAGAAGTGGTAAAGGTACTGGTAAACAAAAATCAAATAGCACTCGAGCTGCCCGAAAAGGGAATACAGGGAGAAAGGTCGATGAACGCGGAAGCGGGAGAGAAAGCTTGCATTCGATATACATCAGAAGTGTATCCCGGATTGTATGTGAGCGGCATGGCTGCCTGCGGAGTAAGCGGCAGCAATCGCATGGGCCCGATCTTTGGCGGGATGTTGCTATCCGGAATGAAAGCAGCCGGATTGATCTGCTCCGCTCTGGGAAAGGCTTGACCTATGCACGACTTTGGCTTGTATATAGTAATGACATCCCCGGAGCTGGGTTATCGCGATTTCACAAAGCTGTGCGTGGAGATGGAAGTTCCATTCATACAATTGCGAGACAAAGAGATGCCCTTCGTCAGTCAATTGGATTTGGCCAAAGACCTGGTAGCAGTGTGCCGGGGCAGCAAGACCCGCCTCATTGTAAACGACAGCATTGAGCTTTGCCGATTATCAGATGCCGATGGCCTGCACCTTGGACCCGCAGATGCTCCCTGGGCTGAAGCACGTCGCATATTGCCTCCCGGTAAAATACTGGGAGTTTCTACGCACAGTATTGAAGCGGCTTTGGCAATGATCTCTCAAATACGTCATCCGGGAGAGGTGAAGGCTCCGGACTACATGAGTTTCGGACCCATCTACCCCACCGTCGCCAAAAAAATCCCTGATGCTCCTCTTGGCACCGAAAAGCTGCGATATGTGATCGCTCAAACTCCTATACCACTGGTGGCAATCGGTGGAATTTTCCCACACAATATCCCGGAAGTTTTGGCAAGCGGAGCTTGCAATCTGTGCTTCATCAGACATTTCGCTTCCTCCGCTACCGCCGATGAACTAAGAACAAAAATCAAACAATTTTACACAATCTTGAAGGAGACACAATCATGACACAAATAGAAATGGCCCGCATGGGCAAGATAAGCATAGAAATGCAGCAAGCAGCCCAAGAAGAGCAGATCGACTGCCAAGAACTGATGAACTTGGTAGCGATAGGCGAAGTAGTGATACCCCACAATCGAAACCGCAATGCCAGACCCACCGCTATCGGCAGCAAGACCCGCACCAAAATCAACGCCAACATAGGCACTTCTGACCTGCAATGCGAGCTCAAACTGGAGCTGGAAAAGCTTGCCCTTTGCGATAAGTTCGGCGCTCACAGCGTGATGGATCTCTCCACGGGAGGGGACCTGAACCAAATCCGCCGGAAAATGTTGGAAGAGAGCCCGTTAATCCTGGGCACCGTACCCATCTACGCCGTGGCTTCAGAACTGGAAAGAAAGGGCAAAGACATCCGTGCCTTCGAACCAGATATGCTCTTTGAAGAAATCGAGGATCAAGCTGAGCAGGGAGTGGATTTTATTACCGTTCACGCCGGAATCAATCGCTGGAGTTTACAAGCTCATTTGCGCGAAATGCGCCTTTTGGGCATCGTGAGCCGGGGAGGATCGCTGCTCAAACGCTGGATGATGTACAGTGGCAAAGAAAACCCTCTCTATGAAGATTACGACAGATTGTTGAATATATGCAAAAAGCACGACCTTAGCCTCAGTTTGGGCGATGGCTTCCGCCCCGGAGCCATCTCAGACGCTACAGATTCCACCCAGATTTCCGAGCTGATCGTATTGGCAGAATTGGTGAAACGCGCTCGCGAAGCCAATGTTCAGGTGATGGTAGAAGGCCCGGGGCACGTGCCAATCACAGACATCGAAGCAAACGTGAGACTGCAGAAAAGACTATGCGAAAATGCGCCCTTCTATGTTTTAGGTCCACTACCTACAGATTTTTCTTGCGGCTACGATCACATCAGCGCTGCCATCGGTGCTGCCGTGGCGGCCACAGCCGGTGCAGATTTTCTGTGTTATGTGACGCCGGCTGAACACCTCTGTCTGCCGGATTTGGAAGATGTGAAACAAGGAATCATCGCCTCCCGTATAGCTGCCCATATCGCAGACATAGCCAAAGGCCGTCCCCATGCTCAAAGCATCGACGATACTATCGCCAAAGCACGCCGGAAAATGGATTGGGATACCATCTTCCAAAAATGCGTGGATCCTGAATTGGCACAAAAACGTAAGCATGAAACATCGCAAAGCCGGGAAGATCGTTGCAGCATGTGCGGCAACCTCTGCGCGATCAAAACCGACACAGCAGATAATCATGCCTGACATAATGGCAACTATCGGCGCCATCGACAGTAGCGGTGGCGCCGGGATCAATCAGGATATCCGCATCGCCGCTTTGTTTGGCTTCCGTTTGCTTTGCTGCGCAGGTGCTCTCACCATTCAAGACTCGACCGGTCTGAAAGCTGTTCACGACGCACCCCGCGATGCCTTTCTCGCGGCTTTGGAACAGATCAACCAATGCCCCGATATCCGCTTTATCAAAATCGGTGCCCTGGCAAACAGAGAAAAGATGGAATGCACCGCTGCAGCTTTGGTTAGAAACGCCGGTTATCGCATAATCTTGGATCCCGTCATAGCTCCTAGCCGCGGTCACGCATTCGTGGAAAAAGAGAATCTGGATTGCTTGCGCAAGATAGCGCATAAAGCGCATTTTATCTGCCCGAACATCCCCGAACTTGAAATCCTGAGCGGGCATCGGATCAGCAGCGTTCAAGACGCCCTGAGCGCTGCACAAGACCTATGCTGCGAAACCGGAGCAAGCATATTGTTGACCGGAGGCCACTGGCAACACCATAAGGCATACAGGCAAAAATCCGGAGATTCTAGCCACATACTCACAGAAGCATTTATCTGCAAAGAAAGCTGCCATTCTTACAGGTTTTTTGCGCACGACTGGCATTATACTCACGGCACGGGTTGCACTCTGGCCACAGCATTTATGTGCTTTCTGGCTCAAGGCTTTGCTCCCACACAAGCTTTCCCCAAAGCATCAGCTTTTACTCGAAAGTTCTATGACACATTAAACGGCATGGCTAGTAAAACCGAAATTGTCTACAACACTATCTGCATGGAGCACTTGCGCAGTTAAAAATCAGAGGGTTGGTAAGAAAATCTTCGCTTCGTGTTCATAATCTCGCTAAGCCTCATTGCAAACAAAGACGTTCAAAATCTTGTATGCTACCAATAGTACCATGGGGTGCAGCTTGGTTTCCTTACTCCCACATATCGATCAAGGTTGGAGACAGCAATAAAGCCCTCAATCAAACGTAACGCCGCTGATTGGAACAACAAAACATAATGTTGAAAATAGCTGAACGCAATTATGTGCTGATAGTTGAGTTTCGCATAAATCGCCAGAATTCAAATTATCAACTGAATACCATGCATAACTAGGGTTGTTATTAGGCGCGAGATACGAGTGTTCTGATTAGGATCATGAACCATTGCCATACTTCTTCTATACTGGTTTGGAATATTCCCATCACAGGCAGGGTTTCGTAGCCCAGATTATTTACTTACTAATCTTTCCTAGGTGTCTAA
>DHSO01000050.1 GCA_002410505.1 Cloacimonetes bacterium UBA5284
GATTGAACTGACAAGAGCTTCTTATTCACATTCCCACTCTATATATTTTCAAAGATCGTCTCGCCGTAAGAGTCAATCTCATCGGCAAGGTTTGGCCATGTTCTTTAGGGGCCTTTTTTTGTCAATAAGTTTTTTTAGCTTCTCTATTAAATGAGGTCAGAAATTGCGTCTAAGTACTTTGTAGCCACATGATAGCAAAATGCAAAAAATAATTCGCTTTGATTCTAAAGCCGGCCGGAAAGAGAGATTTATGGCAGTAACAGACTCAGACACAACGCCATTCCGGAGGGAATTATTACATTAACATATAAACCGCGGCAGATAAAAACCCGTGGTATGCACGGGTTTTTTTGGTATAAAACAGACTAAGCTGATTAGAAGATGAATTGCACACCGAAGGCAAAGGCAGAGATTATCTCATTGCTGCCTCGAATTTTTCCGTCTCCGTTTACATCATTGTATATCTCACTATAGCGACCCACAAGGTCTGCGTTTTCCCCGAGGCTGTAAACCACTCTGCCCAGCACAGAGGCGCTTGCATTGCGGGGCTCCAAGAAGTTTATGTAGCGGGTATTGTTTTGACTGTATGAGATGCTTGCTTCTTTCAGATTCATTATATTGTGGGGATTTGCGGTGAGGTTTACCCACAAAGACTTTCCGGTAGTCACATCCTTTCCATACATATCCTGATACGCCAGCTTCACATAGCCCAGATCCAAAACATCGGCGCGCAGGTGTCCGAACCAGCCCACCGAGGACTTGCTTATCCGCAGGAGGTCTTCTTTGGTACTGAGATAGTAAACGGGTTGGCCCGGGGAAGTGCCGGGAAGCTCCGAGATACTCACAAAAGAGCGTTGCTCGTCGTAGAGACGATCAAAGTATCCGGGCAAGAATTCATCTGAAAAGTTGCGCATTTCCAGCTTGGCATTGAAGATGAAGAAGTTACCCGAAAATCCCGGAAAAATAAGTCCGCTGCCATACTTATCGATCATGGCATATTCGCCGTAGTGATCCAGGCTAAAGTGTGAAGTTTGGACCAGAGGCAGGCTATAATCCACACTGTATATCAGTAGTTCTCTCCAGTGGGCATATGGGGTTGCCTGATCATGCAACACCGTATAGTTGAAACCATCAGGGTCCGCGCCATCGGTGATGTTTGGATAGTTTTCCTGTACATAAGGATTGACAGTGGGATGATCAATCAGCCCCGTACCGTTAATATCTATATCTGTTTCGTCCGGAATGCCGTCGTCATCGCTATCCAGCCAGGCGTTTGGGTTTTCCGGGAACTTGTCGTAAACATCAGGGATGTTGTCCCCGTCGTCATCGGGATATTTTCCGTATTGATTACGGTCCCAGCCCACATTTACGCCCAGTTTGAAATTTTCCAAAAAAGGGATATAGCTATATTGCAAGGGATTGCCGTGTACCCGCGCTGCCAGGATCTCATTTCTATGAATATTGTGAGTAAAGGCTTCAAAGCCAATGCCTGAGATAGGGCTGTTCACACCCACGTATGCGCCCACATTTTTCACATCGGGATAGCGCAGCATGTTTGAATAGTGGTCAAAGATAAGGCCATGTCCCAGCGTGTATGATGGAATACAGCCTGCTTTAAAATAGAAAGGATCTTGCTTTTGCCCATAGCGGACATAAAAGATCTTGTTCACATAGTCTCGCCAATCCTCCCAATCCTCTTTGCGGATATTGCCATCGGCATCAAAGAGTAGATCGATATCCAAGCCAAAACCGAATTTACCGATCCCGATCTCAGGGCGCAATCGAACTTGGGAATAGGTGCTTCCATTCATGGTGACAGCGCCCACTGCTCCTCCCAAACCATAGTTCATGCCCTCCGAATCCTCATAAACCTCGTCCGGAGCGGGATCGCCCGGAATAGTGGGCTGCAGTCCCTGAGCCCAAAGCAACAGCGGAAAAACGAATAATACAGATAATATGACAGTTCTCATCCTTACCTCCCGGCGGCTATGATTCAAAAAAGCAGTAGTCTAACTTGATGTCAAGCGAATTTTACATCGAATCTCAAGGACTTCCCAATTAAATGATGATTTTGGGCAACTGCAACAATATTTATTCAGTTAATCCAACACGATCGCGGCCCGGCAATAATGACACGAAACTTATGTTGTGTCCTGCAATGGTTGGATTTGGCTATACCTTTGCAAGGCTCAAAGCGGATAAAAGCCTTGACATATAATGCCTGTTTTCCATTGATGATGCGAATAGCTGTGAGGAGTATATTCTACAATAATTGCCACATCAGGATTCACTGACACATCATCATAAGAGGAGAAAGAATGGAACACATGGAACTTGCGTTCACATGCCCGCCAAAGGATGGTTCGTTCGATTCAGCGGGAGATCCGGGAAGAGCGCGTGCCCTGAGGCTTCAGATCAGAGGCCGGGGGATATCTTGCCTGCTATTCTTCGTACTTATCACTTTAATGCTAATCCTCAGCGCTTGTGCCGGATTTGATGTATCGGTCCTGGACACCGCGGAGACCCTTGGTAAGGGGCAATACGAGATTGCTTATGCCATCAGTCCCGGAATCGACGTGGTGGAATGGAGCGATAGGGACGAGGCAGAAACAGATGATCCGCCATCTACTCTCTCGATGAATTTTTTAGAATTGCGCTATGGCATCGAGGACGACATAGATGGAAGCCTCCGCATCATCCCTTCCGCGGAAGGAATCAGCGGCAAGCTGCTGTTCAAAAAACAGCTTTTCCGGGATGAGGAATTCAGCTCTGCCATCGGGCTGGGCGCCGGAGCGATGATCGGAAATAGGGGTTATTGGGATAGCCTCTACGGTTCCGGATCAGATCGTCACGCGTTTTCGGCTCAGGCGCAATATATGCTTACCCGGGATATCCTGAGATACAGCAGCATTACTCTGGCAGGGCGGGCAAACATGCAATGGATATATTCGGAACAACCCGGTTACGCTGAGGAGCTAAAGGAGTTCTATCATGGCGGATTGCGTGTGGTGCTCTCCAGAACCTTTAAAGGCCTCACGATGATGCTTGAAGGTGGCGTAGAAGTCCCTTTTTATGACATATACTTCGGCAATGTATATCCTTGGGGCGGCATGATGATGGCCGTGAAATTGAACAAAAAGAAATAATAATGAAAGAAAACAAAATCTACGTATTAGAAAGCATGCCTGTACCAAAGGCAATTATGAATCTGGCAATACCCAGTGTACTCAGCATGCTGGTGAACATTCTTTATAACCTTACAGACACATTTTACATCGGGAAATTGAACGATCCCTTTCAGGTAGCAGCGGTTTCCATATCTCTGCCGCTCTTCAGCTTGCAAATGGCCATGGCGGGAGTATTCGGAATCGGCGGCGGCAGCTATCTCTCGCGGCTTTTGGGCAAAAAGGACATGCAATCTGCTCAAAACACCTTGGCGACATCCGTCTTTACATCGGCAGCAATGTCGATCGTGCTGGGGGTGTTGGGAATCATGTTTATCCCCATCTTTTCGAGGATCGTGGGTGCCAGCGGAGAAACTCTGGTACATGCCAAAAACTACATGTTGTATATCCTGATTGGCAGTCCGGTTATCCTGCTGAAGTTCACGCTGGTACAGCTCTTACGTGCCGAGGGGGCAGCCAAAGAAGCGATGATTGGCCTGTTTATCGGAACGGGTTTGAACACATTACTGGATCCCTTGTTTATCTTCGGTTTTGGCATGGGAGTTACCGGAGCCGCTATCGCGACAGTACTGGGCAACGCCGGCGGCATGATCTACTATCTGTTATTTTACATCCGGAAGAAGAGCCTGGTGCCGCTATCTTTCAAGCATATAAAGTTGCAATGGAGCTGTTATAAAGAGATCCTCCTGATCGGGATTCCGGCATCGCTGTCCCAAGTGATGTTAAGCATAGGAAACACCATTAGTTTCCGGCTTGCCTCAGCCTACTCGGATCATCATGTGGCCTCATTGGGTGTGGCATCGCGAGTGTTTACCATCCCGATCTTCATCTTTATCGGCATCTCGATAGGCATTCAAGCTTTGGTGGGCTACACTTATGGAGCCAAAAACTACAAACGCATGAAACAGACGATTCGCACATCCGTGTTGATTACGTTGAGCCTGAGCACGGTACTTACCTTGTTGTTTGCAATCTTCCCAAGGGAATTGATCATGATCTTCATCAAAGACCCGGACATTGTGAACATAGGCACCATAGTCTTGAAAGCCTATGTGTTCGCGATCCCTTCAGCAGCGGTAGGAATGATCATGATGACCAGTTTGCAAGCCATGGGCAAAGCGCTTCCGGCCTTGATTGTATCGCTGTCGCGTCAAGGAATCATGTATATTCCTGCCATCCTCATCCTGAACCGGCTCTTCAAATTTAACGGATTGGTCTTTGCCATGCCTTTGGCGGATTTACTAACGACCACGCTCAGCACGACCATGTTGATCGTTATTCTGAATAAGCTGAAACACAGAGAGGAAGCTCTATCACATAGCGAAGCACCGTCACTTACGCAGTTATAGCCCCCAGGATCGCATCCACATCCCAAAAAGCCTTTCATAAAAGGCGCTAGAGGATTTGGCTTGACATTTAAGCTACTTTTTAGTTAGGGGCTATAGCATTGAGATAATAAAAAAATTGAACATGGAGGAAACATGTCAGATCAACTTAAATATGGAAGCATCAGTTCCCGCAGAGCGATGGAAATGGAAGAGGAGTACGGCGCGCACAATTACCATCCGTTGCCCGTAGTTCTGGCCAAAGGTGAAGGTGTGTTTATGTGGGATCCCGAAGGAAACCGCTATTACGATTTTCTTTCTGCATACTCAGCCGTGAACCAGGGCCATTGCCACCCCAAGATCATAAAGGCATTGTGCGATCAGGCTCAGGAACTTACTCTCACTTCCCGCGCTTTTTACAACAACAAGCTGGGTGAATTTGAGAAGTTCATCACAGAGTATTTTGGATACGATATGGTTTTGCCCATGAACAGCGGCGCTGAAGGCGTGGAAACGGCGATAAAGCTTGCCCGCAAATGGGCCTACAACGTGAAAGGCGTGGAAAACAACAACGCCATAATCGTCTTTGCCGAGAACAACTTCCACGGCCGCACCGTGGCCATCATCTCCGCTTCTTCGGACCCGGATTGCTATGAGGGCTTTGGTCCCTTCACTCCGGGCATCGTGAGGGTGGCATACAACGATCCCAAGGCTTTGAAAGATTACCTGGCAGAGCATGGAAAGAATGTAGCCGCGTTTATCGTGGAGCCCATCCAGGGTGAAGCCGGCGTTTTTGTTCCGGACGAAGGTTATCTGAAAGCTTGCTTCGACATCTGTAAAGAGCACAATGTACTGTTTATCGCCGATGAAATCCAATCCGGCATAGCCCGCACCGGCAAGCTGTTGGCTTGCGATTACGAGAATGTGCGCCCGGACGTCCTGATCCTGGGCAAAGCCATCTCTGGCGGTGTGTTACCTGTTTCTGCGGTATTGGCAGACAGAGAAATCATGCTGCAGATCAAACCCGGACAGCATGGTTCCACCTTCGGCGGATTCCCGCTGGCCTGCGCAGTAGCAAAAGCCGCTTTGGAAGTGGTAAAAGAAGAAAAGCTGGCAGAGCGCGCCTTTGAACTGGGTGAATACTTCCGGGAGGAATTGCGCAATCTGAACCACCCCATGATCAAGCTCGTTCGCGGTCGCGGCCTGCTGAATGCCATCGTGGTAGAGCCCAAAGACGGCGTGGAAGCCTGGGATGTATGCTTGAAGCTGAAAGATAAAGGCTTATTGTGCAAACCCACCCACAGACACATCATCCGTCTTGCTCCGCCATTGGTTATCACCAAAGAACAGCTTAGCGAATGTGTGCAGATCATCAAAGAAGTATTTGCAACTCTGTAAAACACATAAATAATCAGGGCGGGAGCAATCTCGCCCTTTATCTATGAAGAAGATATCCCCCGATTTCAAGAGCGGTTTTGTTGCCATCATCGGCAGACCCAACGCCGGTAAATCCACCCTGATGAACCGGCTTTTGGGTGAAAAGCTCTCCATCACTTCCGCCAAACCTCAAACTACCCGCTATGCCGTGAAAGGTATCTGGAACACGGATAAACACCAGGTAATATTTATCGACACTCCCGGTTATCTGAAGCCTCGCTATGAAATGCAAGAGCGTATGGCACGAATTATCAGCGATAGTTTCAAAGATGTGGATTTGGTGATATTTATGACGCAAATCCAGAGCTTCCCTACAGATTACGATCTGCAAGTACTGGACTTGCTAAAAAACGTTAAAAGTCCCGTCCTGGCTGTATTCAATAAAACAGACTTAGTGGAAGATTACGACCCTGAGAAACTGAAGCAACACCTACCCGCGTCGGTGGAAAAAAGCCTCTTTGTATCCGCGCTCAGTGGACAAGGCATCGAGGCACTGGAAGAAAGCATTCGTTTCTATATGCCTTACCACGCCCCATTTTATGATGAAGATCAACTCTCTGATCTCCCCTTGCGTTTTTTTGCCAAAGAACTCATTCGGGAAGCTATCTTCCATCAATTTGAAGAGGAGATCCCCTACGCCACGGCAGTATTGATCGAGCGTTTTCAGGAATTGCCTCACAAGGTAGTTGTTGACGCGCTTATCTGGATCGAAAGAAGCTCACAAAAGCCCATCCTGATCGGTAAGGGGGGCCAGAACCTAAAGAAGATAAGGGAGTATGCCGAGGCTGAGCTAAGCACTTTTCTACAATTCCCTGCCGAGATCCATCTCTTTGTAAAGGTCAACGAAAACTGGCGTAAGAAGCCCCATTCTCTCAAAGAACTGGGCTTCGAATAAACCTTATCCGCTGATGATTGCCGATACCAGGTTCTTCTCGTCGATCTGAATCAGGATAATATTGATTGCTGAGGTGATGGGCACAGCGAGCACCATTCCCACAATTCCCCACACCCAGCCCCAAAAAATGAGGGAAACCAGTACCATGATGGGGCTCAGATTCAAGTTTTCCCCCTGAATCTTTGGTTCCAGCACATTGCCAAATAGCATCTGTGTGGCTATGATCAACACGGCAAAAGATAAAGTTCTGAAATCAAGCCCGGATTGGAGGAAGCTGATCAGAATGGGTATGCCGCTGGCTATGATGCTGCCGATATTGGGAATGAAATTCATCACAAAGAGCAGGATGCCGCAAACCAGTACAAAATCCACTCCATACATAATCATCAGGATCATACCCACAATCGCCGTGCATAAACTGATTACCGTTTTGGTAAGCAGATAGCGTTGGATCTGCTGTTGAATATTGCCCAGCGTGGTCTCAGTGCGCTTCCGATCATACTCACTAAGCACTGTATTCAAGCGCTTGGCAAGGCTTCCATCCTGAGCCACGATAAACATTAGGAAGATGATGATAAGAATGAAATTCCAACTGATATCCACTGTGGTAGCCATCAGATTTGAGATCGCCCCGGAAATCGAGAAACCTCCGGGGGATAAAAGCTGGGTAAGGTCATATCCGAAGCCTTCACCCATTGCCAGATCAAAGCGAGCGGAGAAATCTTCAAAGCGCAAAATGGCATCTTGCATTCTCAAGATCAGATTGGTCTGATAACGCGGAAAGCCGGTCACCAGTGAATTTGCCGCCGAGGAGATCAGCAGGGTGGACGCGATCATCAGGATAATGATGATCACCAGCATCAATGCCATTATGATACTGATGTGTACTTTTTTCTTTCGCAGATACTTATTCAACGGAGCAAAGACAAAGCTGAGAAAGATGGCAAAGACCAGAGGGATAAAGATGGATTTGAGTGTCCTGAAAATGAGAACCAGAATGGGAATCGCGATGATAGTGAGCAGAATACGGATCCACCGTAGCTCCAGATCAGTTCTATTACACTCTTTTGCCATAACTTTCTCCTCTACTGGTACTTACTGTACGATCGATGATCGAATTGCAATTAAATACGAAGCCCGGGTTTTTGTCAAGAAATCGCTTCAATATTTCTTTTTCCAGATCGATATATGCAAATAGCGAAGCTGAGCCCGTCTGGCTTCCAGGCGCAATTCCTGTTTGCAAGCCGGGACCTCGTCGATCAGCTCAAACTGAGCAGACAATTCATCCTTCAGCCAGGAAAATCCGGAATATGGCTCTCCATCTTTACGGATGCCGGCTGGCCTGTTTGCCCCGGCAAAGGCGTAACTATCTGCCAGCACCAGATATCCTCCCTGCAGTATGCGATTGGGGATTTCGCGGATGAAGCCTACGGGATCCCGCGCCTCTTCCAGGCTGTTAACTGCCAGCACCAGATCGTAATCTTGGAATTTCGCTGCCAGATTCGAGCTGTCTGCCTGCCAGAATTCAACCCTGTCTGCACAGTTTTCTAAGTCCATGTCTACCAGATTTTTCTCCTTGGTAGATACTATTTCACCCTCGTCGATGTGAGTGTAACGGATAAATCCTTCTTCTTTCATCCGTGTTGCCATGCGGATAAAGCGTGCCGTAAAATCCAGACCCACAACCCGTTCCGCATTACGTGCCAGTTCAAAAGACATTCTTCCCGTCTTGCAACCCGCATTCAAGACCTTTTTTCCTGTCACAGACAGCCCGCTGCAGTAAATCTTGTCCAGCAATCGGCGGGCAAAATCTGAATCCCAATCCAGATCGCAGAACGGCACTATATCCGGATCGTTTTCGTAGAGATCGTCTTCCGGCACGATTTCGGCATCACTTTGTACGTATCGGAAACCGGCATGTTGATAGAAGTGCCGCCGGAAAGCATAACGGGAAGCCCGCACAGCCTCATTGCCGGTACTGATAAAGCTGCCGCCTTTGATCAGATTGTGGCGGGTGTCGAAAGTGGGAACGCTGAAGTCGTCGTAATAGGGATGAGTTTTGAAGCCCGGAAAGCTGGATATGGGTGTTTCGGTCCATTGCCACACGTTTCCCACGATGTCGTAGAACTCATCGAAGGCAAAGCGGTCCACCGGACAAGCCGAGCAGAAATACTCCAGATTGATATTGCCCGGAGCTTGATCCCACAGAGTTTGATCGCTATCCATATGCAGATCCCGCAAGCGATACCATTCTGCTTCGGTTGGGAGCCGCACAGGCTTTGCCTCCATTTCTGTCTTCCAATTGCAAAATGCTTTGGCTTCCAAGTAGTTAATCTCCACCGGATGGCTCCAGGGCATGGGAATTTCTTTGGCTATCTGGCGCAAAAAGTACAGTCCATTATCTCTTTTGCGCCAAAAACGTGGCATACCCGCCTTTTGAAAGCTATTCCATTGCCAGCCTTCGGGAGTCCAAAAGCTTTCTTCATCGTAGCCTCCGGCTTCTACAAACTGCAGATATTCTTTATTTGAAACCAGATATTTGGAGGCCAGAAAGTCCGCGACCGGTACTTCCTTTTTTCCGTATTCATTGTCCCAGCCATAGTAGGGGTCATCATGGTCCTTACCCATGATTTGCAGGGCACCGGCAACGGGAAGCAATTCATTTTGCGGAGCCGGGCTATCCTCTTCGCAGGCATTCCAATATGGCAGATCCCGCACTTTGTCCAGAGGCATCTGGCGGATCAGCACCGAAGAAGTCTCCAGATGAATGCGCTGATGCTCTGCTCCCATCACGATTGCCCACCAGGGGCTGTCCCAATTGATGCCTCCTTCGGGGGCAGGAAGGGCGGTGATAAGCCGGTCCACAAGCTCGCGCACCGCATCCCGATAAGCCCGTACTTCTGTTACAGATGGCCAGTCATAATGAGCGTCATTGAGATCATCCCAGCTCATCTCGTCCACTCCCACAGCAAACATGGATTCAAATCTCGGATTTACACGTTCGGTGATGATGCCGGCGATATTCAACTTGTTGATGTAAAAAACAGCTGTATGCCCAAAATAGAAGATCAGAGGATGGCGCAAGGGATCCGGCCGCAAATAAAAGCAGGAATCATCCGCCAGAATCTCGTAAAGCTTTTCATCTATACTAAAGCTTTTATGAAAGTACCGTCGGATTCGTTCCCTAATTTCTTCAGGACTCCCTTCCTTCAGGTGTGGGGTTTTTGTTATTTTCAGATCTTCCATTGTTCCTCCAAAACCGAAATCATAAATCACTATTATCAGGATAGTCCAAAGCGTATGTAAAGCAAGCTAAAACACCTCTCTGGCGTTGATGATAAAATTGAAAGAATCCGCTCCAAAGCCAAAATCCGCCCTCAAATTCAAACGTTCTTCCGGCAGGATGGAAAAGCGCAGCCCCGCGCCCATCGACCAATGTAAGTCCGTGATATCCAGATCCGCAAAGCTCTGCGCTACTCTGCCGCTTTCGGCAAAAGCCACAAAACCCAGCCGACGCCAGAATCCGATTTCGAAGGGAAAGCTGCGCTGCTCGATGCGCGCAGTGAGGCTCACATCGTCGATAAAGCGTTTACTGTCGTATGCTCGCAGGTATTTGCCCAATTCGGGATACTTGTAAAATGGGGTGTCGCCTTCGTTGATCTCCAGATTTGTCTGCATTGCCAATACATGCTTATCTCCAAGTGGGATGTAGGTACGGGCATCGAAATACTGTTTATGCCAACCGTAGTCACTCCCCAAAGCAGGATCAAACCAGATCTGCCGAATTTCCAGCTTAGTCCCGCCACGGGGAAAATAGCTTTTGTCGCTGCTATCGTATTTCAGAACTATGCCCAACCCGCTGAATTGCCCATCTTTCTTGCCGATTATGGAACTGTTTTCCAGCATTCCGTCACCCTGCACTTTGTGTATGACATGCTTGCCGATATCGCTCTGCAACGCCACACTCAGTCGCTGCGATATGTAATAGCGAAATGTGCTTTCTGCGCTGTATGATTCCGCAGTGAAGCCCTCATGCACATCATCCACGGTTTCGTTACCAATCCCGTAAAAAGTATCCGGCCAGTTTTTTAGCACTATCGAAGATTCCAAGCTGAACCCGGATAATTCATAAGCCGGTATCAGTGCAAGAAGAAACTGTCGATTTTGCGAATAGATGGTGTTTCCCAACAGCGATATCATGTTCGGTGATAGCGGATCGTCTTCAGAGGCAAAATCATAGCGAACAAAGCTAAAAGCTCCCAAAAAAGCACGTGTCTCTGAAGAATATGCCAGATATGGATAGGCAGCAACATTAAGCTGCGCGGACAGTGGCAAGACCAGCCACAACATAGCAAGTATTGTATAGATAGATTTCATTAGTCTTCTTTTATCACAAAGGGATTTCTATAATAGTATAATCTTTATGTAAGGAATACACTTTCTTTTTTTGCAAGGCCCGGCTTAGACTGCCCCTCTGCCGAATGCTCCGGCTTCGCCTGCGCAGCTGAACGGTAGTGCCCCCCTATTGCATGTTCGTTTAGCAAAATATACAGCCTTTTCAGCTCTCTCAAGCTTCTCAACCCTAAGCATTCTCCATCCCCTGTGGACACATTTCAACGCTAAAAAGCCTTTAACAGAAGGTATTTACGGATTCAAATCCCCCGCCAGGACAGATGTTTGACCTGCAGTATTCTTGCCTGAATCATTATTTTTTCTTGACCTGCATCTAGGGTCAAAAATGATTTCGCTAATAATGACATCAGGGAGGTATAAACCATGAAGGAGATATTAGTTATCCTCCTCATCAGCTTTGTGATGGTTACACTAATGGCACAGGAGCCCGTCGAAAAGCCTGTTCCCAAGATGGATAGCAAAGCAGAAATGAAAATGGTCGGCATACAGCTTTTGAACTCAATGGACAGCGATGAGATGTCCGATTTATGGAGAAACTTTGCTACAGTGGTGGACAACATCCCCCACCGGGTTAAGGGTCCCCATTACGGTATCAGTTTTTTTACCAAAGACTACAACCCGCAGACTGACGAAGGTTATGGCTACATGGCCGCTGTGGAAGTATCCGAGATAAAGGACATCCCTCACGGCTGTGTGAGCAGAATTATTCCTGCCTCAGATTACGCAGTATTTAGCTATGAAGGCAATGTGGAACACTTAGGGGATATGTACGCTTTCATCTATGGAGAATGGATGAGATCCGGCGAAGTAATCCCCAAGATGCAGGAATCGTTTGAAGAATATGACATTAACTTCAATCCTGAAGCCGAGACCAATATCATCCGGATCTGGGTGCCGGTGAATAATTAGCCGGAGGAAGAAACAAAAGCAGTTCTGACCAGGCAGCTCTTGCTATCAGTTGCCGGCATCGACCGATTTTTTAAGAATATGCCGTGGATTCCGAAAAAACGGTCTACGCTTCTTAAGAGCGTAAGGATCTCCAAAAACCTTGATTTTCTTCTTTACATAAATCCGCTTTTCGTCGGGATGGTTCTGATATCATCAAGATTTTATGCTTGGTTTCCCACTATGATAAGTATATAATGTAGTTGAACCTATTGGTTTCGGATTATATGTATTGATTTTCATTTTTAAAAGCTTACGAATACTTTATGTAATAGGAGATCAAAATGAGATTAGTAAAAAGTATGGCAATTCTGCTGATGTTGATCAGCCTCAGCAGTTGCGCGCAGGCACGTTCAGCGATGTTGGGTGCCGATGGACAAAGTCCGGTGGTCAAGGTTGTTCGCGATGTAAGAGAAGCGGTTGTACAGATCAAAGTGGAAGCTCAGGTGAGTGCCAGACAAAACAGCAATCCTTTTTTCAACGACGATCCATTCTTCCGTTTTTTCTTTCCCACACCTGAACGTCAGCGCCAGGTAACCTCGATGGGAAGCGGATTTATCTATGAATACAATCCCGGAACCCGAGAAGCTTTTATAATGACAAACAATCATGTGGCGGAGCGCGGCAGAGATGGCAAGATCACTGTTACCCTTGCCGATAAAAATACCTACACTGCCAGTGTGGTAGGCCTGGACGCAAACACAGACGTCGCCGTTGTCAAGATCAAGATAAAAGAAGGTGAAGAGATAACTGTCGCTCCCTTGGGAGATAGCTCTCTGTTGGAAATCGGCGAGTGGGCAATCGCCATCGGAAATCCTTTTGCCGAGGGTTTGGAACGCACTGTCACCCTGGGCGTGATATCTGCTTTGGGACGTTATGACATCATGAGTGGCGAAAACGCCTTACTGTATCAGGATTTTATTCAAACCGATGCCGCCATCAATCCCGGAAACAGCGGAGGCCCCCTGCTGAACATCAATGGTGAAGTGATCGGCATCAATACTGCAATCACCAGCACCAGTGGCGGCAATATCGGCATAGGATTTGCCATACCCATCAATCTTGCCAAACGCGTAGTTGATGACTTGGTGGCCAGCGGTAGAGTGCAAAGAGCATATATCGGCATACTTCCCCAAGAGATAACGTCAGACCTTGTAGAGGCGTTTAACCTGAGCGAAGTGGCCGGTGTTCTGATCGCCAAAGTAGAGAAGGAAAGCCCCGCCGAAAGTGCAGGATTGAAAGCCGGGGATGTGATTTTGGAAATCTCCGGTGAAAAGATCAGCAACGTTGCCAGATTCCGCATAGCTGTAGCTACTGCGGAGATCGGATCCAAAGTGCCGATAAAGATATTGAGAGACAATAAAGAGAAAGTAATGAACGTTACCTTGGAAGCCTTCCCCGAAGACAGCGTGGCGGCAAACGCCGAAAATGGAGTGAAAACTGCCATTTCCACCGGTATCAGTGTGGAAAGCATCGACGGCACTCTGGCCAAACGCATGAATATAAACAGTGACAAAGGCGTGGTGGTGAGCTCCGTAGATGCAAATTCCCCCGCTTCTCAGGCAGGATTGCAAACTGGCATGGTGATTCTGCAGATTGAAGGGACAGAAGTAAACAGCGTCGGCGAATTCAATAGTGTATTGGCTTCTGCCAAGGAACAAATGGAAGAAGATGGACGTAAAACCATCAGACTATATGTGATGGATCGCAATCAGATACCCAGATTCATGGTGCTGAGATTTGAAGACTGAGTAATCGCTCATACAGGCCGGAGCCAACGTGGTTCCGGCTTTTTTTATGTCCATTCAATCGGGAGCAGAGCGGGCGGGGTGGCGGGAAATCGCATATTAAGAGGGCAGCGTCCAATACTTACGATGAGTTTAACCCAATTAATGCAGTAGAGATCACACCCTAAAAGAAAAGTGTTGCATAAATTCCCCAGTAACA